>NZ_CP029192.1:2466780-2775127 GCF_008642315.1 Streptomyces venezuelae
ATCGTGTTGACGGTGTTCTTCAACTCCAGCATCTCGCCCGCGACATGAACGGTGACCTTCCGCGACAGGTCGCCCTTGGCCACCGCCGTCGTCACCAGCGCGATGTCCCGCACCTGCGCGGTCAGGCGGTACGCCATGGTGTTCACGGAGTCCGTGAGGTCCTTCCACGAACCGGACATCCCGCGCACCCTGGCCTGCCCGCCGAGCTTGCCCTCGGTCCCGACCTCACTGGCCACGCGCGTGACCTCGTCCGTGAAGGTGGAGAGCTGGTCGACGAGGTTGTTGACCGTACGCCCGACCTTCAGGAACTCACCGCGCAGCGGATGCCCGTTTCCGTCGGCCCCCTGCGCCCGCAACTCCATGCGCTGCTCCAGATCGCCGTCCGCCACCGCGGACAGGACCCGGCCGACCTCGGAGACCGGACGTACGAGATCGTCGACGAGCGCGTTCGACGCGTCGATCGCGGCCGCCCACGAACCTTCGCTCGCGCCGCCCTCCAGCCGTTCCGTGAGTTTTCCCTCACGCCCGACCATGCGCCGCACCCGCGAAAGCTCACCGGTCAGATGCAGATTCCGGTCGGCCACCTCATTGAAGACGGCGGCGATCTCCGACATCACATCGTCACCGGAGACCGTGAGACGCTTGCGGAAATTGCCGTCCCGCATCGCCACGAGGGCCGCGAGCAGCCTGTTCAGAGCCGCCGCATCCACCGACGTCGTCGTCCCATTGCGCGGTTTGCGCTGTTTGTTCAGGGACTGTCCGTCTTTCGCGCGCGTCTTAGTGCCCCGCGTCGCTGCGCCAGACTCCACTGTGTCCCTCCCGCAAGGGTCGACCGGTACTGCTCGGGTTGTTCTGACCTGTCTCCATGAAGCTTGCCCAGTGTTTCACCATGGCCGAACCAGGCCATAACAGTTCGGCAGCTTCGCACACCGTCCGCACACCCTCCGGGCGGAAACACTGACGACCGGCATCAGCATGGACGGCGAAGGTAAGTAACCTTGCATCCGGCTGTCCAACCACCCCGGTCCTGCCCGGCCTGGGCGGTGGTACACGAAACAAGCGGGCATCGGAGGGGCGGCCGCACCATGGGTTCGGGAGAACTGGGCGTCGATACAGTCGACACACTCGATACTGTCGATACTCGTACGAGGAGTGCTGTGATCACCGCGCGCGCGGCTGCCACCTTCGAGCCGGTCGGACGTTCCGTCGCGACGGCCCGCTCCTTCGTGCGCGACACCCTCCAGGGGTGGGGGTTCTCCGACGTCATCGACGACGCCGTCGTCCTCACCAGCGAGCTGGTCACCAACGCCGTGGTGCACGCCGGCACGGCCGCCGACGTCGAGTGCCTGCGCAGCGAGGACGCCGTCCGCATCGAGGTCTCCGACCGCTATCCGGAACGCGAGATCCCGCTCCAGCAGTCCTCCGTGAACATGGGCAGCCCCGACCGCGAGGGCGGCCGCGGCCTCCAGCTCTGCGCCGCGCTGGCCACCCGCTGGGGCGTCGACTACACCCCCACACACAAACAGGTCTGGTTCCAGCTCGACCTGCCCCAGCGCTCCGTCGGCACCCGCGCCGCGGGACCCTCGCTCCCCGCCGACCTGCTGCCCATCGCCGACGGCAGAGTCCGCGTCGCCGTCATCCAGATCGACCGCCTGGGCGCCATCTCCGCCTGGAACGAGGACGCCGAGGAACTCTTCGGGTACGTGGCCGAGCAGGTCATGGGCAAGCCCCTCAACGACCTCGCGGCCTGGCCCCACACCCCCGGCACCAGCACAGGCATCGCAGAGGCCCTCCAGCTCTCCCGCTGGGAGGGCAGCTACGGCGTCCGCAACGCCCACGGCCGAGTCGTCCCCGTCTACGCCTCGCACCTGCGCGTACGCGACGCCGACGGCGAACCCTCCACGGTCTGCCTCCTCGTACGCGACGACGAGCGCGCCGTCCTCCAGACCCCGCTGCGCGGCACCGCCCCCGAGCCCGGCTCCCTCAGCGAGCCGCACGCCGCGGACCCCTTCGAGGTCTTCATCGGCTCCCCCGCCCCCGACGACCTCGACGGGCTGCTCCAGCGCACCGTCGAACGCGCCCGCGACATGCTCGACGGCGACGCGGCGTTCCTGCTCCTGGCCACCGACGACGAGACCGAACTCGAAGTACGCGCCTCCACGGGCCTCCCCTCGGCCCGCCAGCGCTTCGCCCGCGTCCAGGTCGAGTCGGCCCCGGGGCGCTACGGCTCCGCCCGCATGCCGGCCGTCCACGAGGACCTCACGGTGGTGCCGGGCGCGGTCCCCCTGCTCTCCGGCACCGGCATGCGCTCCGTCGTCACCGTCCCGCTGAAGGTGGAGGGCCGCCTCACGGGCTCCCTCGGCGTCGCCGCCGAGGCCTCCGGGCGGTACTCGAACGAGGAGGCCCTGCGCCTACAGTTCGCCGCCGACCGCATCGCCCTGGCCGTGGAGTCCGCCCGCCTCGGCGAGCTGGAGAGGCTCCGCCGCGGTTCGCTCTCGTTCCTCGTCGAGGCCTCCGACCTTCTGGCGGGCACCCTCGACCGCGACCAGACGCTGGCCCTCATGGCACAGATGACAGTCCCCACGCTCGCCACTTGGTGCGCGGTCTACACGATCGCCGACCAGTCCGCCGAGCCCTATCTTTCGTACGTTCTGCACGAGGACGAGGAGCGCATCGACGGCCTCAAGGCCCTCCTCTCCAAGATCTCCCCGCCCGACCCGGTCCCCACCCCCGGCGCCCGCGTCTGGGCGGCTCCCTCGGAAGCCGCCCACCAGGCCGCCCTGCGCACGTCCATGCGCAGCCTGGGCCTCGGCGAGCCGCCCGGCCTCGGCACGGGCATCGGCACGACGCTCTCCACCGCTTCGGCGGTGGGCGGCGAGACCGTGGTCCTCCCGCTGGTCGCCCGCAACCGCGTCATCGGCATGCTCACCCTCGGCAAGCCCGCCGACGAGCACTTCCGCCAGGAGATCCTGGAATTGGCCGAAGATCTCTCCCGCCGGGCGGCCCTCGCCCTCGACAACGCCCGCCTCTACTCGGAGCGCATGGCCATCAGCCAGTCCCTCCAGCGCAGCCTGCTGCCGCCGGGACTGCCGCAGGTGCCGGGCGTCGAGGTCGACGTCATCTACCGCGCGGCCGGCGAGGGCAACGAAGTCGGCGGCGACTTCTACGACCTCTTCCCCATCCGCGACGGCGCGTACGGCTTCGCCATCGGCGACGTCTGCGGCACGGGCCCGGAGGCCGCGGCCGTCACGGGCCTCGCCCGGCACGCCCTGCGCCTGCTCGCCCGTGAGGGCTTCGGCGGCCCCGCGGTCCTCGAACGCCTCAACGCCGCGATCCTCGACGAGGGAGCCCGCAGCCGCTTCCTCACTCTCCTGTACGGCGAGTTGTGGCCCCAGGAGGACGGCTCGGCGGTCCTGAAGATCGTGTGCGCCGGCCATCCGCTGCCGCTGCGCCTGCGCCAGGACGGCACGGTCGAGCCGTACGCGGAACCGCAGCCCCTGCTCGGCGTCATGGACGACCTGGAGCTGTACGAGCAGACGGCGACGCTCGACCCGGGTGACGTCCTGCTGTGTGTCACCGACGGCGTCACGGAGCGCCGCGAGGGCACGCGCATGCTCGGCGACGACGGTCTGGCCGACGTCCTCACGACCTGCACGGGCCTGACGGCCGGAGCGGTCGCGGCCCGCATCATGCGCGCGGTGGAGCGCTTCGCGACGGACGCGCCGTCGGACGACATGGCGATCCTCGCGATGCGGGTTCCCGGCCTCCAGAAGGACTGACGCCCCGGGGCACCGCAGGGTGCCCCGGCCCCCTCCGGGAAACTCCTGACACACCGGATACGCGAAAGGCCCCCGCCCAACTGGGCGGAGGCCTTTCCTGTTTGAGCCCCCAAGCGGAATCGAACCGCTGACCTTCTCCTTACCATGGAGACGCTCTACCGACTGAGCTATAGGGGCCTGCTGCCCTTCGGGGGTTTTCCCCGCGGCAACGGAATAGATCATACCCGAAATCGAAGGTGCCTCGAACCGCTTCTTCCTCTGGACCGCCCCTTCCGACGCTGCCACTCTGCGCCCATGCCGAGCCAACGCGGTACGCCTGCGCGGTACGCCCGTTCCCTGGCCCTCGCCGCCATGTTCCTCTCCCTGGCTGCCTGCGGATCGGGAGCCGACAAAGCCTCGACCGGGACACCCACCGAGAAGCGGCCGCGCGCGGAGAGCCCACGCCCGGGAGACCAGAAGGTCACGCTCTCCTGGAAAGGCGAGAAGCGCGTCTACACAGTCCACGCCCCACCCACTTACTCCCGCACCAAGAACCTCCCGCTCGTCGTCGCGATGCACCCGTATCCGGGCGACGGCAGAGCCGCGGCAGCCATCAGCGGCCTCAACAAGAAGGCGGACGACGAGAACTTCCTCGTCGCCTATCCGGACGGCCTCAACAAGGGTTTCAACGCGATGATCTGCTGCGGCACGGAAGACGACGTGGGATTCATCCGTACGCTCACACAGCGGCTGACCCGCACCTGGAACGCCGACCCGGACCGCGTCTACGCCACCGGCATCTCCAACGGCGGCGACATGACGTACAAGCTAGCCGTCGAACTCCCCGACAGGTTCGCGGCCATAGCCCCGGTCAGCGGCGGATTCCTCGGCGCGGACGCCGAGAAGGCCTCCTACACACCGAAGACCCCGGTCTCCGTGATCACGTTCCTCGGCGGCGCGGACCAGTACTTCCCCGCGATGGACAAGGGCATCAGGACCTGGCAGGAACGGCTGTCCTGCACGACGGGAAACCCGCGCGGAGTCCGGCAGACCAACGTCAAGAAGACCGAGGCCAAGTGCCGCGACGGGTCGGACGTGATCGTCTACCGGCTGCCCGACATGGGCCACGCGTGGCCGGAGGGTGCGGGCGGCGGAATGTCCGACCCGACGGCAGGCATCAACGCGACCGACCTGATGTGGGAGTTCTTCAAGTCCCACATCAGGAAGGCCGGATAGGGCTCAGAAGGCCGGCTGCAGAAGCCCACCCAGCGCATTGCACGCGGACACGACGCGCTGCAGTTCACGCCGCGTCATGGAGGCCCCGACGGGAAGCGCCAGCGTCTCGTCCGCGGCACGTTCGGTCTCGGGCAGCCGCACATCCCGCCAGAACCGCGGCATGCGGTGCACGGGAGTCTTCACCGGCACCCGGCAGTCGACGCCCTTGGCCCGTACGGCTCGTGCGAACGCGTCCCGGTCGGGCCGCCCGTTCCCGGGCACCCGCACGACGTACTGCTCGTAGCTGTGCCCATCACCGCCGTCGGGCGTGACGACGCCGTTGAGCCGCCCGCTGAGATACGCGGCATGCTGCCGTCGGAGCGACAGCCCGTCGCGCGGGGTCTCGGACTCCCCTTGCTCCAGGACGAGCAGCCCGTGCCGCTGTCCTACGTCTCTCAGCCGCCGTACGTCGGCCTGGTTGCCGAAGCGGTGCACGACGACGACGGCGGCCGTGCGCGAAGTGACCGCGGCGGCGACGGCGTCGGGGTCGAGGCAGTACGTGGTGGGCTCTATGTCCGCGAAGACGGGCACCGCTCCGGTGAGCATCACGGCTTCGGCCACCTCGGTGTTCCCGTAGGCCGGTACGACGACTTCGTCACCGGTACCGACGCCGGCGGCGCGCAACATTGCAACTGTCCCCATACAGCGGATCGTGGCTGCACAACGTGAACGGCAAGTGACGGAAAACAAAAAAGAGCTGGTCCCTGAACCGAAGTTCAGGGACCAGCTCTTATCAAAAGGAGTTCGGCGGCGTCCTACTCTCCCACAGGGTCCCCCCTGCAGTACCATCGGCGCTGTGAGGCTTAGCTTCCGGGTTCGGAATGTAACCGGGCGTTTCCCTCACGCTATGACCACCGAAACACTATGAAACTGTCAACCGCACCATGCGTGACCTTGCATGGGGTTGTTCGTGGTTTCAGAACCAACACAGTGGACGCGAGCAACTGAGGACAAGCCCTCGGCCTATTAGTACCAGTCACCTCCACCCGTTACCGGGCTTCCAGATCTGGCCTATCAACCCAGTCGTCTACTGGGAGCCTTAACCCCTCAAAGGGGGTGGGAATACTCATCTCGAAGCAGGCTTCCCGCTTAGATGCTTTCAGCGGTTATCCTTTCCGAACGTAGCCAACCAGCCATGCCCTTGGCAGGACAACTGGCACACCAGAGGTTCGTCCGTCCCGGTCCTCTCGTACTAGGGACAGCCCTTCTCAATATTCCTACGCGCACAGAGGATAGGGACCGAACTGTCTCACGACGTTCTAAACCCAGCTCGCGTACCGCTTTAATGGGCGAACAGCCCAACCCTTGGGACCGACTCCAGCCCCAGGATGCGACGAGCCGACATCGAGGTGCCAAACCATCCCGTCGATATGGACTCTTGGGGAAGATCAGCCTGTTATCCCCGGGGTACCTTTTATCCGTTGAGCGACGGCGCTTCCACAAGCCACCGCCGGATCACTAGTCCCGACTTTCGTCCCTGCTCGACCCGTCGGTCTCACAGTCAAGCTCCCTTGTGCACTTACACTCAACACCTGATTACCAACCAGGCTGAGGGAACCTTTGGGCGCCTCCGTTACTCTTTGGGAGGCAACCGCCCCAGTTAAACTACCCATCAGACACTGTCCCTGATCCGGATCACGGACCGAGGTTAGACATCCAGCACGACCAGAGTGGTATTTCAACGTTGACTCCACGAACACTGGCGTGCCCGCTTCAAAGTCTCCCACCTATCCTACACAAGCCGAACCGAACACCAATATCAAACTGTAGTAAAGGTCCCGGGGTCTTTCCGTCCTTCTGCGCGAAACGAGCATCTTTACTCGTAGTGCAATTTCACCGGGCCTATGGTTGAGACAGTCGAGAAGTCGTTACGCCATTCGTGCAGGTCGGAACTTACCCGACAAGGAATTTCGCTACCTTAGGATGGTTATAGTTACCACCGCCGTTTACTGGCGCTTAAGTTCTCAGCTTCGCACGCCCGAAAGCGCACTAACCGGTCCCCTTAACGTTCCAGCACCGGGCAGGCGTCAGTCCGTATACATCGCCTTACGGCTTCGCACGGACCTGTGTTTTTAGTAAACAGTCGCTTCTCGCTGGTCTCTGCGGCCACCCCCAGCTCAGAGTGCAAGACTCATCACCAGGAATGGCCCCCTTCTCCCGAAGTTACGGGGGCATTTTGCCGAGTTCCTTAACCATAGTTCACCCGAACGCCTCGGTATTCTCTACCTGACCACCTGAGTCGGTTTAGGGTACGGGCCGCCATGAAACTCGCTAGAGGCTTTTCTCGACAGCATAGGATCATCCACTTCACCACAATCGGCTCGGCATCAGGTCTCAGGCACAAGCTGTCCGGATTTACCTAGACAGCGCCCTACACCCTTACCCCGGGACAACCACCGCCCGGGCTGGACTACCTTCCTGCGTCACCCCATCACTCACCTACTACCACCTTGGGTCAGCGGCTCCACCACTTCCCTTTGCCCGAAGGCTCCAGGACGGCTTCACGGCCTTAGCATTAATGGGCTCGATGTTTGACGCTTCACAGCGGGTACCGGAATATCAACCGGTTATCCATCGACTACGCCTGTCGGCCTCGCCTTAGGTCCCGACTTACCCTGGGCAGATCAGCTTGACCCAGGAACCCTTAGTCAATCGGCGCACACGTTTCTCACGTATGTATCGCTACTCATGCCTGCATTCTCACTCGTGAACCGTCCACCACTGCCTTCCGGCGCAGCTTCACCCGGCACACGACGCTCCCCTACCCATCCCAGCACCCGTTGGGGCTTATTGCTGGAATGACACGACTTCGGCGGTACGCTTGAGCCCCGCTACATTGTCGGCGCGGAATCACTAGACCAGTGAGCTATTACGCACTCTTTCAAGGGTGGCTGCTTCTAAGCCAACCTCCTGGTTGTCTCTGCGACTCCACATCCTTTCCCACTTAGCGTACGCTTAGGGGCCTTAGTCGATGCTCTGGGCTGTTTCCCTCTCGACCATGGAGCTTATCCCCCACAGTCTCACTGCCGTGCTCTCACTTACCGGCATTCGGAGTTTGGCTAAGGTCAGTAACCCGGTAGGGCCCATCGCCTATCCAGTGCTCTACCTCCGGCAAGAAACACACGACGCTGCACCTAAATGCATTTCGGGGAGAACCAGCTATCACGGAGTTTGATTGGCCTTTCACCCCTAACCACAGGTCATCCCCCAGGTTTTCAACCCTGGTGGGTTCGGTCCTCCACGACCTCTTACAGCCGCTTCAACCTGCCCATGGCTAGATCACTCCGCTTCGGGTCTTGAGCGCGCTACTATGTCGCCCTATTCGGACTCGCTTTCGCTACGGCTTCCCCACACGGGTTAACCTCGCAACACACCGCAAACTCGCAGGCTCATTCTTCAAAAGGCACGCAGTCACGAGGATGGAGCAAGCTCCATCCCGACGCTCCCACGGCTTGTAGGCACACGGTTTCAGGTACTATTTCACTCCGCTCCCGCGGTACTTTTCACCATTCCCTCACGGTACTATCCGCTATCGGTCACCAGGGAATATTTAGGCTTAACGGGTGGTCCCGCCAGATTCACACGGGATTTCTCGGGCCCCGTGCTACTTGGGTGTCTCTCAAACGAGCCGCTGACGTTTCGACTACGGGGGTCTTACCCTCTACGCCGGACCTTTCGCATGTCCTTCGTCTACATCAACGGTTTCTGACTCGTCTCACAGCCGGCAGACTGTAAAAGAGAGATCCCACAACCCCGTATGCGCAACCCCTGCCGGGTCTCACACGCATACGGTTTGGCCTCATCCGGTTTCGCTCGCCACTACTCCCGGAATCACGGTTGTTTTCTCTTCCTGCGGGTACTGAGATGTTTCACTTCCCCGCGTTCCCTCCACACTGCCTATGTGTTCAGCAGCGGGTGACAGCCCATGACGACTGCCGGGTTTCCCCATTCGGAAACCCCCGGATCAAAGCCTGGTTGACGACTCCCCGGGGACTATCGTGGCCTCCCACGTCCTTCATCGGTTCCTGGTGCCAAGGCATCCACCGTGCGCCCTTAAAAACTTGGCCACAGATGCTCGCGTCCACTGTGCAGTTCTCAAACAACGACCAACCACCCATCACCCCACTGGAAACCAGTGAGTGCACTGGGGTCGGCACTGAAGGCAGCCGAAAACCGGCCGTACCTTCAGATACCCAACAGCGTGCCCGACACCCTTACCGCTTCCCTCAACGCTCCACGCTCTGACGAGCAGTACTAGAAGGAGAAGACGATCAAGTGTGCCGAGTAGTCAACGTTCCACCCATGAGCAACCACCGTCGAACGTTTGCCGACGTAGTGGCCTCTGAACCAAGCAAGCCTGGCTTAGAAGTGCTCCTTAGAAAGGAGGTGATCCAGCCGCACCTTCCGGTACGGCTACCTTGTTACGACTTCGTCCCAATCGCCAGTCCCACCTTCGACAGCTCCCTCCCACAAGGGGTTGGGCCACCGGCTTCGGGTGTTACCGACTTTCGTGACGTGACGGGCGGTGTGTACAAGGCCCGGGAACGTATTCACCGCAGCAATGCTGATCTGCGATTACTAGCAACTCCAACTTCATGGGGTCGAGTTGCAGACCCCAATCCGAACTGAGACCGACTTTTTGAGATTCGCTCCACCTCACGGTATCGCAGCTCATTGTATCGGCCATTGTAGCACGTGTGCAGCCCAAGACATAAGGGGCATGATGACTTGACGTCGTCCCCACCTTCCTCCGAGTTGACCCCGGCGGTCTCCTGTGAGTCCCCATCACCCCGAAGGGCATGCTGGCAACACAGAACAAGGGTTGCGCTCGTTGCGGGACTTAACCCAACATCTCACGACACGAGCTGACGACAGCCATGCACCACCTGTACACCGACCACAAGGGGGGCACTATCTCTAATGCTTTCCGGTGTATGTCAAGCCTTGGTAAGGTTCTTCGCGTTGCGTCGAATTAAGCCACATGCTCCGCTGCTTGTGCGGGCCCCCGTCAATTCCTTTGAGTTTTAGCCTTGCGGCCGTACTCCCCAGGCGGGGAACTTAATGCGTTAGCTGCGGCACCGACGACGTGGAATGTCGCCAACACCTAGTTCCCACCGTTTACGGCGTGGACTACCAGGGTATCTAATCCTGTTCGCTCCCCACGCTTTCGCTCCTCAGCGTCAGTAATGGCCCAGAGATCCGCCTTCGCCACCGGTGTTCCTCCTGATATCTGCGCATTTCACCGCTACACCAGGAATTCCGATCTCCCCTACCACACTCTAGCTAGCCCGTATCGACTGCAGACTCGGGGTTAAGCCCCGAGCTTTCACAATCGACGTGACAAGCCGCCTACGAGCTCTTTACGCCCAATAATTCCGGACAACGCTTGCGCCCTACGTATTACCGCGGCTGCTGGCACGTAGTTAGCCGGCGCTTCTTCTGCAGGTACCGTCACTTTCGCTTCTTCCCTGCTGAAAGAGGTTTACAACCCGAAGGCCGTCATCCCTCACGCGGCGTCGCTGCATCAGGCTTTCGCCCATTGTGCAATATTCCCCACTGCTGCCTCCCGTAGGAGTCTGGGCCGTGTCTCAGTCCCAGTGTGGCCGGTCGCCCTCTCAGGCCGGCTACCCGTCGTCGCCTTGGTGAGCTTCTACCTCACCAACAAGCTGATAGGCCGCGGGCTCATCCTTCACCGCCGGAGCTTTCAACCTTCCCCCATGCGAGGGAAGGTGTTATCCGGTATTAGACCCCGTTTCCAGGGCTTGTCCCAGAGTGAAGGGCAGATTGCCCACGTGTTACTCACCCGTTCGCCACTAATCCACCCCGAAGGGCTTCATCGTTCGACTTGCATGTGTTAAGCACGCCGCCAGCGTTCGTCCTGAGCCAGGATCAAACTCTCCGTGAATGTGTACCGGTAATCCGGTGCTCACACACGAGAGCGGAACGGTCGGGAGGAATAATCCCGTCCGTTCACAGCGTCCTCGCTGTGTTTTTTCAAAGGAACCTCCAACTCACCGAAGTGAGCCGGGGTTATCAACATATCTGGCGTTGACTTTTGGCACGCTGTTGAGTTCTCAAGGAACGGACGCTTCCTTTGTACTCACCCTTTCGGGCTTTCCTCCGGGCGCTTCCCTTCGGTGTTTCTTTTGTTCTTGCGTTTCCGACTCTATCAGACTCTTTCGTGTCCGATTTCCTCGGCGCCTTTCCGGTTCCCGCTCCGGCCTTTCGGCTTTCGCGTTTCCCTTTCCGGCGGCTCCGACTTTATCAGAAGTTCTGAGTCGGATTTCCCGCCCCGCTCGGTCGGTCCCAGGCACGTGAGTGCTCGGGGCTTCCCTCGCTGGCGGAGCCGTAAACCTAACGGAGCGGGGCGCCCCGATGCAAATCGAGGCGCCCCGCTCCGGAGTTGACTGCGGTCGTGAGGGTCAGACCTCGACGACCACCGGCAGGATCATCGGCCGTCGGCGGTAGTTGTCCGAGACCCATTTGCCCAGCGTGCGGCGGATGAGCTGCTGCAGCTGGTGGGGTTCGACGACGCCGTCCTGGGCCGACTTGCCCAGTACTTCGTGGATCTTCGGCATCACGGCACTGAACGCCGAGTCCTCGATGCCGGAGCCGCGCGCCTGGATGGTCGGACCGCTGGTGATCTTGCCGGTGCTGGAGTCCACCACCACGAAGACCGAGATGATGCCCTCGTCGCCGAGGATCTTGCGGTCCTTCAGAGCCGGCTCGCCGACATCGCCCACGGAGAGGCCGTCCACGTAGACGTAACCCGCCTGGACCTTGCCGACGATCTTCGCCTTGCCCTCGACGAGGTCGACGACGACGCCGTCCTCGGCGATCACGATGCGGTCGTGCGGGACGCCGGTGAGGGCGCCGAGCTCGGCGTTGGCGCGCAGGTGGCGCCATTCGCCGTGGACCGGCATCAGATTCTTGGGCTTGCAGATGTTGTAGAAGTACAGGAGCTCGCCGGCCGACGCGTGGCCGGAGACGTGCACCTTCGCGTTGCCCTTGTGGACGACGTTCGCTCCCCAGCGGGTCAGGCCGTTGATCACGCGGTACACCGCGTTCTCGTTGCCGGGGATGAGGGACGACGCCAGGATCACCGTGTCGCCCTGGACGATCCGGATCTGGTGATCGCGGTTGGCCATGCGGGAGAGCGCGGCCATGGGCTCTCCCTGCGAACCCGTGCAGACGAGGACGACCTGGCTGTCGGGCAGGTCGTCGAGCGTCTTGACGTCGACGACCAGGCCCGGCGGCACGCGCAGGTAGCCCAGGTCGCGGGCGATGCCCATGTTGCGGACCATCGAGCGGCCGACGAAGGCGACCCGGCGGCCGTACTCGTGGGCGGCGTCCAGGATCTGCTGGATGCGGTGCACGTGGCTGGCGAAGCTCGCCACGATGATCCGCTTCTGGGCGCCGGCGAAGACACCGCGGATCACGTTCGAGATGTCGCGCTCGGGCGGCACGAAGCCCGGGACCTCGGCGTTCGTCGAGTCGGAGAGGAGAAGGTCGATGCCTTCCTCGCTCAGCCGCGCGAACGCGTGCAGGTCGGTCAGGCGGCCGTCCATCGGGAGCTGGTCCATCTTGAAGTCGCCGGTGGCGACGACCATGCCCGCGGGGGTGCGGACGGCGACGGCCAGGGCGTCCGGGATGGAGTGGTTGACGGCGACGAACTCGCAGTCGAACGGGCCGAGGTGCTCGCGGTCGCCCTCGACGACCTCGAGCGTGTACGGACGGATGCGGTGTTCCTGGAGCTTCGCCTCGATCAGCGCGAGGGTCAGCTTGGAGCCGATCAGCGGAATGTCGGGCTTCTCGCGCAGGAGGTACGGGACACCACCGATGTGGTCCTCGTGCCCGTGCGTGAGCACGATGCCCTCGATGTCGTCGAGGCGGTCCCTGATGGACGAGAAGTCCGGCAGGATCAGGTCGATTCCGGGCTGCTCCTCCTCAGGGAAGAGCACTCCGCAGTCGACGATCAACAGACGACCGTTGTACTCGAAGACGGTCATGTTGCGGCCGATCTCGCCGAGGCCGCCCAGCGGGGTGACCCGCAGGCCACCCTTCGGGAGCTTCGGCGGAGCACCGAGTTCAGGATGCGGATGACTCAAAAGACTCTCCTCACCACACGCGCCACGTACCTCCAAGGCACGTGGCGCGCATGACGTTCGTGCAGTAGCAGTTGTTGTGTGGGGTGCGGGCGGCTGTTCGATTGGGACGCGCCCGCGGGTTTCGCTTATTCAGTTGTGAAGTCTGTGGTTACAGCTGTACCCCGCCGGCCGCGAGATCGATCTTGAGCTGGGCCGTCTCGTCGGGTGACAGTTCCACCATCGGGAGGCGGAGCGGGCCCGCGGGGCGTCCCTGGAGGGCCAGTGCCGCCTTGGTGGTGATCACGCCCTGGGTGCGGAACATGCCGGTGAAGACAGGGAGCAGCTTCTGGTGGATCTCCGTGGCCTTCTGTACGTCACCGGTGAGGTGCGCCTCGAGCATGGCGCGCAGCTCGGGGGTGACGACGTGGCCGACGACGGAGACGAAGCCGCACGCGCCGACGGACAGGAGCGGAAGGTTGAGCATGTCGTCGCCGGAGTACCAGGCCAGGTCCGAGCGGGCGATGGCCCAGCTGGCGCGGCCGAGGTCGCCCTTGGCGTCCTTGTTGGCGACGATCCGGGGGTGCTCGGCGAGCCGGACGAGGGTTTCCGTGTTGATCGGAACGCCGCTGCGGCCCGGGATGTCGTACAGCATGACGGGCAGGTCGGTGCTGTCGGCGATGGCGGTGAAGTGCCGGAACAGGCCCTCTTGCGGGGGCTTGTTGTAGTAGGGCGTGACGGTCAGCAGGCCGTGGGCGCCTGCCTGCTCGGCGGCGCGGGCGAGCTCGAGACTGTGGCGGGTGTCGTTCGTGCCGACGCCCGCGACGATGTGGGCGCGGTCTCCGACGGCGTCCAGTACGGCTCGTACGAGATCGTTTTTCTCCGCGTCACTGACGGTCGGGGACTCACCGGTGGTGCCGTTGATGACCAGGCCGTCATTGCCTGCGTCCACCAGGTGGGCGGCGAGCTGTTGCGCGCCGTCGAGGTCAAGTGCGCCGTCCGCCGTAAAGGGCGTGACCATGGCGGTGAGGACCCTCCCGAAGGGGGTCTGCGGAGTGGAGGTCGGAGCCATGGGTAACACGCTACTCGCTGCTCAGCGCGGGGTCGCCCCTCGGGGGATGTGTGGGGACCTGACAAGTGTGGAGCCCGGCACTGCCTGCTCGGGGGTTCAAGCAGTGCCGGGTCCGTTTGATCAGGCTAGATGAACTTCACGAAGTGCCGCAAACCGGACACTTCGCTCGGTGCACCCGCACATCAGTGCCTTACGGCGCCACTCGTCCGTTCTTGTTGAAGGCCGCGTGGGTGAGGGGCATCAGCTCGGCCCACTGCTGCTCCATCTTCTCGCCGACCATCTCGATCTCCCGCTGCGGGAAGGACGGGACCTTGGCGAGCTCGTGCTGCGTGCGCAGGCCGAGGAAGTGCATCAGCGAACGCGCGTTGCACGTCGCGTACATCGAGGAGAAGAGGCCGACCGGGAGCACCGAGCGGGCCACCTCGCGGGCGACACCGGCGGCCAGCATCTCCTGGTACGCCTCGTACGCCTGGCGGTACGAGTCCTCCATGACGCGGCCCGTGAGCTCCTGCTGGGCCTCGGTGCCCTCCACGAAGACGTACTTTCCCGGGCGGCCCTCCTGGACGAGCTTGCGGGAGGCGTCGGGAATGTAGAACGTCGGCTGGAGCTCCCTGTAGCGACCCGACTCTTCGTTGTACGACCAGCCGACGCGGTGTCGCATGAACTCACGGAAGACGAAGATGGGGGCGCTGATGAAGAACGTCATCGAGTTGTGCTCGAAGGGGCTGCCGTGGCGGTCCCGCATCAGGTAGTTGATCAGGCCCTTGGAGCGCTCCGGGTCCTTCTGGAGCTCCTCCAGGGACTGCTCGCCCGCCGTGGAGACGCGGGCGGCCCACAGGACGTCGGAGTCGGTGGCGGCGTGCTTCACCAGCTCGACGGTGACCTCGCTGCGGAAGCTGGGCTTGAGGTCTTCGGTGGGGGTCTCGCTCACTGGCGGGGGTCCTTCCATGTGCATCACTCGGGCGGCGCCCACTCTATGGCCCGGCACTGACAATCCGCCGTTCGGTGACCCGCCACGACATTCTTCGACTAATTTGCCGAAACAGGGCACCTTTTGGGCGATTCACGCGTCTATCCAAGTAACAGAGCTCACACAGCTCCGTTCGAGACCCGTGAGGAGAAGCGCACCCCATGTTCCGTCGGCGAGAGCCCGTCCCGTTCGCCTTCATCGCCGAAGCCGACAAGTTCCGCAGTAACGTCACTCCCCCTCCCCGCGAGCGCGCGTCGGCCAGTCAGGTCGCGAGCCGCACGCTGATCGGCCTCACCGTCGTGGCCGGTCTTGTGGGATCCCTGCTCTTCGGGATGCCCGCGATGTCGGCCGACCAGTCGCCCGCGCACACGCAGAAGTCGGAAGCCTCCGACAATCGCTGACCGGCGCCGACCGTGATCGTCCGGCACTGACTCGTCCGGACCCCCAAGGGTGGTAGCAGGGGGCACGGCTCGATAGCCTCACCGGGCACAGCCCATGTGTGGATTGAGTGAGGATCAGCCCGTGCCCCTGCCCTTCCTGACCGCGGACCGCGCTTTCGACGACGCGGCGGACGACGCCGCGCTGCCCTTCGACGACCGCGATCACTGGCGCCGGCCCTACCGTCCGGGCCCCTGGCGCGTGGGCGCGGGCGCCGTCCTGCTGCTGCTCGCCTCGTTCGTCCTGTTCGCCGCGGTGATCATCGCGTTCGCGGACTCCCTGGCGGGCGCCGCCATCTGCGCGGGGCTCGCCGTCCTCATCATCGTCAGCGCCCTGCGACTGCTGCGCATGGGCACCTGGGTCAGCGCCCAGGGGCTGCGCAAGGTCGGCTTCCTGACGACGCAGACGCTGGCGTGGGGGCAGATCTCCGCCGTACGGACCGCGCAGCAGCCGGTGCGCTGGCTGGGACTCCCCCGCACGGTCCAGGGCCAGGCGCTCGTTCTCGTACGACGTGATCAGCAGCCGGCCGGGCCGCAGCAGCTGCTCCTGACCGACCGGAACGCGGACTTCCTGGCGCGGCACGAGGCGTTCAACCGCGCGGCCGACTCCATCGAGGTGTGGGCCGACGAGTACCGGCCCACCGCCTAGTCACACCGTTCGGTCACACCGTTCGGTCACACCTCGTCAGACGTTGACCGGCTTGCCCGCGTGCAGGGCGATGGCCCGCTGCATGGCCTTCCGCGCGCGGGGCGTGTCCCTGGCGTCGTGATAGGCGACGGCCAGCCGGAACCAGCAGCGCCAGTCGTCCGGCGCGTCCTCGGTCTCGGCCTTGCGGCGGGCGAACACCTCGTCCGCGGAGTCGCGGTCGATGCGGCCCCCAGGGGTGCGCTTCAACTCGTCCACCGGAAGGCCGCCTTCGGCCTCCAGCTCGGCCGCGAGGCGGTTGGCGCGCTGGACGAACTGGGTGTTCTTCCAGAGGAACCAGATGCCGATGAACGGCAGGATGAGCACCGCGACACCGAAGGTGACGGTGAGCGCGGTGCCGTGCTGTATCAGGAGCACGCCTCGGCTGCCGACCAGGACGAAGTAGACGACCAGGACGGCAGCCGTGACGGCGTAAGTGATCTTCGCGCGCATGTCTCTCAGCTGTCCTTCAGCTCGCGGGCAGCTCTCGGGTCAGCCGAGATCCAGGAAGTGTTCCAGGCCGAACGTGAGGCCCGGAGTGCTCACCACGCGGCGCGCGCCGAGCAGGATGCCCGGCATGAAGCTGCTGTGGTGCAGCGAGTCGTGGCGCACGGTCAGGGTCTCCCCCTCGCCGCCCAGCAGGACCTCCTGGTGGGCGAGGAGGCCGCGCAGACGCACGGAGTGCACCGGCACGCCGTCGACGTCCGCGCCGCGGGCGCCGTCCAGGGCCGTCGTCGTGGCGTCGGGCTGCGGGGCGCTGCCCGCCGCCCCGCGTGCCTCGGCGATGAGCTGGGCGGTGCGCGTGGCGGTGCCGCTGGGGGCGTCCGCCTTGTTCGGGTGGTGGAGCTCGATGACCTCGACGGACTCGAAGTACGGCGCCGCGATCTGCGCGAACTTCATCGTGAGGACCGCGCCGATGGAGAAGTTCGGGGCGATGAGCACGCCCGTCTCCGGGGACGCGGCCAGCGACGTGCGCAGCTGCGCGAGGCGCTCCTCGGTCCAGCCCGTCGTACCGACGACGGCGTGCATGCCGTGGCGTACGCAGAAGTCGAGGTTGTCCATCACCGCGTCGGGATGGGTCAGCTCGACCACGACCTGGGCGCCCGCCTCGGTCAGCGACTCCAGCTTGTCGCCCCGGCCGAGGGCGGCGACCAGCTCCATGTCCTCGGCGGCCTCGACGGCCTTCACGGCCTCGGAGCCGATACGGCCCTTGGCGCCGATGACCGCCACGCGCAGCTTGCTCATGTCCTTCATTCCTTCGAGAGGTGTCGAGAGGTGGGGCCCGTACGGAAACTAGGCGACCGCTTCGTGGAGGCGGGCCGCCTGCTTGTCCTTGAGCGGGCCGATGGCCGACAGGGACGGGCGGTGGCCGAGCACGTCGCGGGCCACTTCGCGCACCTCGTCGGGGGTGACCGCGGAGATCCTGGCCAGCATGTCGTCGACCGACATGTGCTCGCCCCAGCAGAGCTCGCTCTTGCCGATGCGGTTCATCAGGGCGCCGGTGTCCTCAAGGCCGAGGACGGTGGAGCCCGCGAGCTGGCCGATGGCGCGGCCGATCTCGTCGTCCGTCAGACCGTGCTCGGCGACCTGGTCGAGCTCGTCGCGGCAGATCTTCAGGACGTCGTGCACCTGACTGGGGCGGCAGCCCGCGTACACACCGAAGAGTCCGGTGTCGGCGAAGCCCGACGTGTACGAGTACACGCTGTAGGCCAGGCCGCGCTTCTCCCGCACCTCCTGGAAGAGGCGGGACGACATGCCGCCGCCCAGAGCCGTGTTCAGCACGCCCAGGGCCCAGCGGCGGTCGTCGGTGCGGGCCAGGCCCGGCATGCCGAGGATGACGTGGGCCTGCTCGGTCTTGCGGTTGACGACCTCGACGCGGCCGGAGGTGCGCAGGGTGCGGGACCCTTGGCGCGGGATCATCGGGGTCGCGTCGGTGTTCCGGAGCGCGCCGGCCTTCTCGAAGGCGGCACGGACCTGGCGTACGACCTTGTTGTGATCCACGTTTCCGGCGGCCGCGACCACCAGGCGCGTCGGGTCGTAGTGCTTCTTGTAGAAGCGGCGGATGCGGTCCGCGTTGAGGGCGTTGATCGTGTCGACCGTGCCCAGGACCGGGCGGCCCAGGGGTGTGTCACCGAGCATCGTGTGCGCGAACAGGTCGTGCACACAGTCGCCCGGGTCGTCCTCGGTCATCGCGATCTCTTCGAGGATGACGCCGCGCTCGGCGTCGACGTCCTCCTGGAGGATGAGGGAGCCCGTCAGCATGTCGCAGACGACGTCGATGGCCAGGGGCAGGTCGGTGTCGAGCACGCGCGCGTAGTAGCACGTGTACTCCTTCGCCGTGAAGGCGTTCATCTCGCCGCCGACCGCGTCGAGCGCGGCCGAGATGTCGAGAGCACTGCGCTTCTTGGTGCCCTTGAAGAGGAGGTGCTCCAGGTAGTGCGTGGCGCCGTTCAGGGAGGGCGTTTCGTCGCGCGAACCGACGTTGGCCCAGATGCCGAAGGTGGCCGAGCGCACGGACGGCAGGGTCTCCGTGACGACGCGCAGGCCGCCGGGGAGGGTCGTCCTGCGGACGGTGCCGATGCCGTTCTCGCCCTTGATGAGGGTTTGGGTACGGGCGACGGCCCGCGCCTCCGAAGAGGTGCGGGCCGTCGTCGTGGTGCTACGCGACGTCACTTGTCGGTGTCGTCCTTCTTGTCGTCGTCCTCTTCACCCTCGATGACGGGGATGAGGGAGAGCTTGCCGCGGGAGTCGATCTCGGCGATCTCGACCTGGACCTTCTGGCCCACACCGAGGACGTCCTCGACGTTCTCCACGCGCTTGCCGCCGGCGAGCTTGCGGATCTGCGAGATGTGCAGCAGACCGTCCTTGCCCGGGAGCAGGGAGACGAACGCACCGAAGGTCGTCGTCTTCACGACGGTGCCCAGGTAGCGCTCGCCGACCTCCGGCATGGTCGGGTTGGCGATGCCGTTGATCGTGGCGCGGGCGGCCTCGGCGGCCGGACCGTCGGCGGCACCGATGTAGATGGTGCCGTCGTCCTCGATCGTGATGTCGGCGCCGGTGTCCTCCTGGATCTGGTTGATCATCTTGCCCTTGGGGCCGATGACCTCACCGATCTTGTCCACCGGGATCTTGACCGTGATGATGCGCGGCGCGTTCGGGGACATCTCGTCCGGAACGTCGATCGCCTCGTTCATCACGTCGAGGATGTGCAGACGCGCGTCACGGGCCTGCTTCAGCGCGGCGGCCAGGACCGAGGCGGGGATGCCGTCGAGCTTGGTGTCGAGCTGCAGCGCGGTCACGAACTGCTTCGTACCGGCGACCTTGAAGTCCATGTCACCGAACGCGTCCTCCGCACCGAGGATGTCGGTGAGGGCGACGTAGTGCGTCTGGCCGTCGATCTCCTGGGAGATCAGACCCATGGCGATGCCGGCGACGGCGGCCTTCAGCGGCACACCGGCGTTCAGCAGCGACATCGTCGAGGCGCAGACCGAGCCCATGGACGTCGAGCCGTTGGAACCGAGGGCCTCGGAGACCTGACGGATCGCGTACGGGAACTCCTCGCGCGAGGGGAGCACCGGCACGATCGCGCGCTCGGCGAGCGCGCCGTGGCCGATCTCGCGGCGCTTCGGCGAACCGACGCGGCCGGTCTCGCCGACCGAGTACGGCGGGAAGTTGTAGTTGTGCATGTAGCGCTTGCGCGTCACCGGGGAGAGGGTGTCGAGCTGCTGCTCCATGCGGAGCATGTTGAGGGTGGTGACGCCCAGGATCTGGGTCTCGCCACGCTCGAACAGCGCCGAGCCGTGCACGCGCGGGATGGCCTCGACCTCGGCGGCCAGCGTACGGATGTCCGTGACGCCGCGGCCGTCGATGCGGACCTTGTCCTTGATGATGCGCTCGCGGACGAGCTTCTTGGTCAGCGCGCGGTAGGCACCGGAGATCTCCTTCTCGCGGCCCTCGAACTGCGGGAGCAGCTTCTCGGAGGCGATCTCCTTGACGCGGTCCAGCTCGGCCTCGCGCTCCTGCTTGCCGGCGATGGTGAGCGCCTGGGCGAGCTCGGTCTTGACCGCGGAGGTCAGGGCCTCGAGGACGTCGTCCTCGTAGTCCAGGAAGACCGGGAACTCGCCGGTGGGCTTGGCGGCCTTGGCGGCGAGGTCCGACTGGGCCTTGCAGAGGACCTTGATGAAGGGCTTCGCGGCCTCGAGACCGGCGGCCACGACCTCTTCGGTCGGCGCCTCGGCGCCGTCCTTGACGAGCTGGATGGTCTTCTCGGTGGCCTCGGCCTCGACCATCATGATCGCGACATCGCCGTCCTCCAGGACGCGACCGGCGACGACCATGTCGAAGACGGCGTCCTCGAGCTCGGTGTGCGTCGGGAAGGCGACCCACTGGCCCTTGATGAGCGCCACGCGGGTGCCGCCGATCGGGCCCGAGAAGGGCAGGCCGGCCAGCTGCGTGGAGCAGGAGGCGGCGTTGATCGCGACCACGTCGTACAGGTGGTCGGGGTTGAGCGCCATGATCGTCTCGACGATCTGGATCTCGTTGCGCAGGCCCTTCTTGAAGGAAGGACGCAGCGGGCGGTCGATCAGGCGGCAGGTCAGGACCGCGTCCTCGGAGGGGCGCCCCTCACGACGGAAGAACGAACCGGGGATCTTGCCGGCGGCGTACTGCCGCTCCTCGACGTCCACCGTCAGGGGGAAGAAGTCGAGCTGGTCCTTGGGCCGCTTGGAAGCGGAGGTGGCCGACAGCACCATGGTGTCGTCGTCCAGGTACGCCACGGCGGAGCCGGCGGCCTGCTTGGCGAGGCGGCCCGTCTCGAAGCGGATGGTGCGGGTGCCGAACGTGCCGTTGTCGATAACAGCCTCGGCGTAGTGGGTCTCGTTCTCCACTGTTCTCCTACGTGTCTACGTGTCTACGTGTCGTCGTCCCGCCTGGATCCCGTGTGGACCCGGGCGGTGTCCCGTTCGTCTGCGTCCGCGCGTCGTGCGCGTCCGCCGGGACGGTGTGGAGAAGCGCGCCGTCGTTGCGGGCCGGTCTTCGATCGAAGCACCCGGGGATGTCTCCCGGGGGCCACTACCGAGGACCGGCGGCGGCTGGTGCGCCTCTCCCTCGTGGGGGTTTTCGTTCTTACGTCGTTCTCGCCGCCCCCGGGATTGTCCTGCCCCGGGGACGTGCGTATGTCACCAGACTACAAAGCGTCGGTGACACTGCGCATGTACAGCAAAGGGAGCGGCCCCCTTCGAGTGCTTCGAGTGGGAACCGCTCCCTTCACGCCGTCTTACTTGGCGCCCGCCGCGCCGCGGCGGATGCCCAGGCGCTCGACCAGCGCACGGAAGCGCTGGATGTCCTTCTTGGCCAGGTACTGCAGCAGGCGGCGACGCTGACCGACCAGGATCAGCAGACCACGACGCGAGTGGTGGTCGTGCTTGTGGGTCTTGAGGTGCTCGGTCAGGTCGGAGATGCGGCGAGAGAGCAGCGCCACCTGAACCTCGGGGGAGCCGGTGTCGCCCTCCTTCTGGCCGAACTCGGTCATGATCTGCTTCTTCGTAGCGGCGTCGAGCGACACGCGTACTCCTCGTGATGTCTTCGAGTGCCTCCGAGTGCCCCTGGTCTACATCTCAGGGGGGCTTCCGTGACTCGGGAGGCCGGGATGAGCCGTCGGGCGGGCCCTCGCGGGTCCGGGTCCCTGCGTTTCCCGTCCTGATCCCTGCGGGATCCGGGGGTATGCAGACTGACGGTCGTTACACAGGTTACCAGCCGGCGTGACGGCCCCGGAGCGGCGGTCAGCGGCTGCTCTCGAAGCCTCTCATCACCCACTGCTGAGGCCCGTCGCCCTTGGGCCTCGTGACACTCGTCGTGGCGAGGAAGATGCGGCCACGCTCGTAGACGACGTCCGGCGGCTCCAGACCGTCCATCGTCGGGGCCTCGCTCTCCCCGAAGAGCAACAGGATGGACTCCTCACCCGAGTCCGGATCCAGGCTGACGGCTGCGGAAGGCGCGCTCCCTCCCTCCCGGTAAGCGATCACCCGGTCGCCGCTCATCCGCAGGGGGAACATCGGGCGGCCGGGCTTGGCATCGAATTTGCGTACGGTGTTCCCGGTCGCCAGGTCAAAGGAGACGATCTCATTGGCCACCAGCCCGCGTGACGTCTCCGGAGAGAAGTCTCGCGGCTTCGTCGCCATGAAGAGCTGGCGCTTCCCTACGACCACCCCGGTGCAGCGCTCCACCTCGGCGCTGAAGGTTTCGTCGCAGCTGTGTACGTAGCGATCGCCCTCGAGCCGGATGGTGCCGCGCTGTCTGCCCTTGTCGTCGCTGAGGGCGATCAGGTTGGTCGACCTCAGGTTCCCGGCCGCGACCGCGATGACGGGCGGTGACGAGGAGGCCAGGTGGACCCCCTTGATCGACGCGGCGACCTTGTACGTCCACAGGGTCTTTCCCGTACGCGGGGCGACCTTCTGGATCCGGAACTCGGGGTCCGCGGAGTCACCGCACCGGACGAGGGCGATCAGGCCCCGGCCTCCGGCGTAGCCCGTGTCGGCGCACTGCGTGACCGCGGTGTCGGTCCACAGCCGCCGTCCACTGGTCATGTCGTACGCCACCGAGGCCTGCCCCGAGACCGCGACGACAGTCCCCCGTGTCATCGTCACGTTGACGCCCATCGCCAGAGCGCTCTCACCGGGCAGTTTCTTGTCCCAGACCTTTCTGCCCGTGTCGATGTCGAACACCGCGATTCGGTCGCACGTGGCTCCGGCACCCGTGTCGGCCTTCTTGGGCCGCTCCCCCGAGTAGGCAACGGCCGTTCTGCCGTCCACGCTGACGTGGCGCGTCACCGCGCAGACAGGGCCCGGGAACTTGAGCTGCCAGACCTCCTCGGAGTCTCCGATCCTGAAGCCCTTGACGACGTTCACGATGGCCTTCGCGACGATCTTCTCCGTCGCCCAGGTGCCCTTCGCCGAGGCGGTCTGGCCTTCCTTGATGGTCTTGTCCACGTACTCGGCGGCAGTGCCGCCCTCAGGAGTCCTGGGAGGCGTCTCCACTGTCTCCCTGATGGCATCGGCGGGCTGGACCCGGTCCGCGTGCTCATTCGACGAGGTGCCGCCGCCCCTCCCCCACAGGACCCAGCCACCCGCGCACAGCGCCGCGGTCAGCGCGAGCAGCACGCCGATGACGAGCGCCGTGCGGCGCTTCCTTCCCTCGGCTGCCGCCAGCATGGACTGGGTGAAAGGGGACGGGGGCGGGCCGAAGCTCACGCTGATAGAGCCTTTCTGCGCAGGGACGAATGGGTTGGGGGGACGCGGCGAAGGTCAGCTCGTCATGGCCCGGGCCTCGGCGTACACGTCGAAGACCGCGAGCGTCAGCGGCACCAGAGTGAGCAGGACGAAGGCCTCGGCGATCTCCAGGAAGCGGCCCCAGAACGGAGTCACCCCGGTGCGCGAGGCGATGAGGCCGACACCGGTGACCAGCGCAGCCGCCGCCGCGATCGCCGCGACGAGCCAGATGGTCCGCAGGTCGAGTTCCGCGCTGTCACCGGCCGAGGCCACGGGCAGGGCGAGGCAGAGTCCGACGCCGAGCAGGACGAGGGTCATCAGACCGGCGGCCAGTACGGCGGCGACCTGGGCGGTGTAGCGGAACAGGTGCGCTCGCATCAACATCGCGATCCCCGTGGCCAAGGCCAGGACCTGTCCCCATGTGTCGTCGGCGAAGGCGAGCACCACGCCGGACCCGATCGCCACGAGTGCGCAACCGCCGACGAGCCCGACCAGAAGTTCCTGACCACGCCGGGCCTGGGCCACGATGCGCTCGGCATCGACGGGCTCCTGCGGGGCAGGGTCCGTTCCGTAGCCGCCCCGCGTGCCGAGCGGCGGTTCGAAGCCGATGGGCAGCCGCGCGAAACGCATGGACAGCCCGGGCAGGAAGGCGAGTGCCCCCACCGCGAGCGGCGCGCACAGGGCAGCGGTCTCGACGGGCGTCAGCTGCCACAGCGCCGCCAGGAACGTCGCGGCCAGTCCCGTCGCGGAGGCGAAGCCAAACGCGACGAACGGGCCGTCACCGCGTGGTGAGAGCAGCCCGAGGATCACGGATGCCGTCAGAACGGCGGCACAGGCCAGCAGGAACTGGAGCCTGCCTACACCTTGTCCCTCGGCCACCGGGAGCAGTCCGGCGCCCGCCACTGCCACGTTCGGCAGCGCGCCGAGCCCGAGGGCGAGGGCCGAGGCCCGGTCGTCGTACACCCGCGCGCGGACCCCCGCGAGGGTGAGCAGCAGTACGCCCGTCACGGCGGCGAGGATGCCCGGCAGTCCATGTGTGTCGTGGTGTGGGGCCGCTGCCCAGGCCACGTAGGCGAGCAGGGCCGACAGTACGGTCCCGCCGACGAGTCCGGCTTTGCGCGTCAGATCACCGGTCCAGAGCAGGTGGTCACGGGTCACCGCGGACGCGACGACCTCGGACACGTCGTCGAAGACGGCGGGTGGCAGCGATTCGGAGAACGGGCGCAGTGTGAGGAGTTCGCCGTCGAGGATGTGCTGGGCAGCGAAGGTGCGGGCACTGTCGAGGACGGTGCCGTCGCGGCGTACGAGGTGGTAGCCGACCGGAGCGCCCTCGGCCGGCCCCTGCCGGGAGAGCCGCAGGACCTCGGGGTAGATGTCGGCGACCGGGACGTCATCGGGCAGCGCCACGTCGATGCGGCTGTCGGGCGCGACGATGGTGACCCGGCAGAAGCCGAAGGCCGTGCCGGTGCCGGTACCCGAACCGCGTCCGGAAAGGTTTTCAGGGGGGTTCCCGCCGCCGGTCCGCCCGAATCCGGTGGCCGTCGTGGAGGCCGTCGTGCTCACCTGCTGTTCCCCCTCCATACTGATGCCTGCGCCGCTGCCGGACACAACCAACTCCGGTGCCCTTGTTGCTGATGTTGCGGTCGCGCCCTGTCCACCGACCCTCTCGTACGGCGTGACGCGGGCGTGGGAGAACTGACCCCCCTGGCCGATTCTTGAGCGGAGCTCCCGATACGAACCGGGAAATGCCCATACCATTCGGGCAGTTGACCCACTCCCCGGTCGGCTGGATCAGCCGTCACTCACGTGCACATCGGGCACCCTATCCCCGAGTGGTGACTACCGGTGTCAGTAGGATCACACGGCGATCGCATCGCCCGGCCACCGGGCGGCGAACGGAAAGCCCGCCCCTACAAGGGAATTGGTGCTCAGTGAGCCACATCGTCGTGAAGCGCCCCCCTCGGGCTCTGCCCTCCGCGGTCCCCACCGACGAGGTCGTGCTGCAGCCCCCGCCCGAGCTGCCGCGTGGGCAGCAGGAGGGCGCGATGATGCAGTTGCTGCCGATGCTCGGCATGGGCGGTTCCGTGGTGTTCTTCTTCATGCCGAGCGCGCACCCGTTCATGAAGGTCATGGGCATGGTCATGGTGGCGTCGACGGTCGCCATGTCCGTGGCGATGCTGATCCGCTACCGCCGGGGCAATCAGGGGCAGTTGGCGGACCTGCGCCGCGACTACCTCGGATACCTGAAGCAGACCCGGCGTACCGCCGTCGAGACGGCGCGGGCACAGCGCGACGCGCAGTACTACCTCCACCCCTCCCCCGAACAGCTGTGGGCCCTGGTCGCCGAGGGCAGCCGGGTCTGGGAGCGCCGCACGGGCGACGCCGACTTCGCGCAGGTGCGCATCGGGCTCGGACCACAATCGCTCGCCACTCCGCTCGTCCCGCCGCAGACGGCCCCGGTGGACGAACTGGAGCCGCTGACCGCGGGCGCGATGCAGCGCTTCCTCGCCGCGCACAGCACGCTCGAAGACCTGCCCATGGCCATCTCCCTGCGCGCCTTCTACCACGTGACGGTCAGCGGAGACCCCGAGACGGCACGGAGCACGGCGCGGGCACTCACCGCCTCCCTCGCCTCGCTGCACTCTCCTCAGGACCTGGTGATCGCTGTCGGGGTGGGCCCCTCTTCCGTGCCCGCCTGGGAGTGGACGAAGTGGTTGCCGCACAGCCAGACACCGGGTGTCCCGGACGGGGCGGGCAGCCGTCGGCTCATCGCCGGTGATCCGATCGAACTGGAAGCCATGCTGAGCGCCCGTCTCCAGGGACGGCCGCGTTTCCACCCGGAGGGGACGCCCCTGCCGGACGAGCCGCACATCGTCGTCGTACTCGATGGCCTGTCGCCGCCTCCGACAGCCGCGCTCGCGTCGCCGGAGGGCCTGCAGGGCGTGACGGTCGTGGAGGTCATACCGGGCGAACTGGCGCAGGGCCGTGGCGGGCTGTCACTCGCGGTGCATCCAGGAGTGCTGCGGATCGAGTCGGCCCACGGCCTCGTGTACGAGGGCACTCCGGATGTCCTGTCGTACGAGGGAGCCGAGGCACTGGCCAGGCAGCTCGCCCCGCTCCGTGTCCCGTCCGGAGGCGACGACGACGAACCCCTGCTGGCCAACCTGGAGTTCACGGACCTGCTCAGCCTCGGTGACGCCGACTCGGTCGACACGCGGCGGACATGGCGTGCGCGCTCACTCGCGGAACGACTGCGCGTCCCCATCGGCGTCGGCGAGGACGGCCGCCCCGTGATGCTGGACCTGAAGGAGGCGGCGCAGGAAGGCATGGGCCCGCACGGACTGTGCGTAGGAGCCACCGGCTCCGGCAAGTCGGAACTGCTGCGCACGCTGGTGCTGGGCCTCGCCGTGACGCACTCCTCGGAAAGCCTGAACTTCGTCCTCGCGGACTTCAAGGGCGGTGCGACCTTCGCGGGCATGGCGCAGATGCCGCATGTCGCCGCTGTCATCACCAACTTGGCGGACGACCTCACCCTCGTCGACCGCATGGGCGACTCCATCCGCGGCGAGCTCAACCGTCGCCAGGAACTGCTGCGGGACGCCGGAAACCACGCGAACATCCACGACTACGAGAAAGCCCGAGCGGCGGGCGCGGCGCTGCAGCCGATCCCGTCTCTGGTCCTGGTCATCGACGAGTTCAGCGAGTTGCTCACCGCGAAGCCGGATTTCATCGACATGTTCGTGCAGATCGGCCGCATCGGTCGATCACTCGGCGTCCATCTGCTCCTGGCTTCACAGCGCCTGGAGGAGGGCCGGCTGCGGGGCCTTGAGACGTACCTCTCGTACCGCGTCGGCCTTCGCACGTTCTCCGCGGCCGAGTCGCGCGCCGCTCTCGGAGTGCCGGACGCGTATCAACTTCCGAACGTGCCCGGATCCGGTTATCTGAAGTTCGGCACGGACGAAATGGTCCGCTTCAAGGCGGCCTACGTATCCGGTGTGTACCGGCCCGAATCGGGGCAGGCCACCGCGCCGGGCGGCCCTCGTCCCGTGGACCGGCGTCCGGTGCTGTTCACCGCCGCCGAGGTTCCCGTGCACTACGCGGCCGTGACCGTGCCCGAGCCGAGCGCCGCCACTGGTCAGAACCCGGGCAGCGCGGACGACGCTCTCGCCGACACCGTCCTCGACGTGATCGTGCGCCGTCTGGAGGCACAGGGGCCGGCCGCCCACCAGGTGTGGCTGCCTCCGCTGGACAGCCCACCGCCGCTGGACGCGCTGCTCACGGGGCTCACGGCAGTGGAGGGCCGCGGCCTCACCCAGCCCGGCTACGAAGGCGCGGGACGGCTGGTCATACCGCTGGGTCTGGTGGACAAGCCGTACGAGCAGCGTCGCGAGCCCCTGTGGTGCGACTTCTCCGGAGCAGCCGGCCACATGCAGATCGTCGGCGGCCCCCAGTCCGGAAAGTCAACCCTGCTGCGCTCGCTGATGGCGGCGTTCTGCCTCACGCACACTCCCCACGAAGTCCAGTTGTACGGCCTCGATTTCGGCGGCGGTGGCATGGCATCCGTCGCCGGACTCCCGCATGTCGGCGGTGTCGCCTCGCGTCTCGATCCCGAGCGGGTACGACGCACGGTCGCCGAGGTGTACGGGGTGCTGTCGCGGCGCGAGGAGTACTTCCGCACGATGGGTATCGCGTCCATCGCCGACTTCCGCGCGCGCAGGGCCAGGGGTGATATATCGGTGACCGACCAGCCCTGGGGCGATGTCTTCCTGATCATCGACGGGTGGGGCAACTTCCGATCCGATTACGAGGGCCTGGAGCCGGCCGTCCTCGACATCGCCGCGCGGGGCCTCGGGTACGGCATCCACCTGATCCTCACCGCGTCACGGTCCATGGAGGTCCGCGCGAACCTCAAGGACCACCTGATGAACCGACTCGAACTGCGGCTCGGCGACACCATGGACTCCGAGTTCGACCGGAAGGTCGCCGCCAACGTCCCCGCCGGAGTGCCCGGTCGCGGGCAGACACCGCGGAAGCAGCACTTCATGGCTGCCGTCCCACGTATCGACGGACTGTCGTCCGACACGGATCTCGCCGAGGCCACGGCTTCCCTGGCCACGGAAGTCGCGCGCCACTGGACGGCGCCGGGGGCGCCCGCGGTCCGTCTGCTGCCGCGCGAGCTGCCGGCGGGCGAGCTGCCCCCGGGCCATGTCTTCCCGGACCGGGGGCTGTCCTTCGCCCTCGACGAGAACAACCTCGAACCGGTCTTCGTGGACTTCGAGCAGGACCCCTTCTTCCTCGTCTTCGGGGAGAGCGAGTCCGGCAAGTCCAACCTGCTGAGGCTGCTCATCAAGCGGCTGACGGAGCGCTACAGCGGCGATGTCTGCAAACTCTTCGTGGTCGACAACCGCCGCTCCCTCCTCGACGCGGCCCCGGCTTCCCACTTGGCCGAGTACATCCCGATGTCCAACGCCATGGACCATCACATGGCGGCTCTGGCCGATCTGATCCAGCGGCGCACGCCGCCCGCGGACGTCACCGCGCGGCAACTCCGCGAGCGCAGCTGGTGGCAGGGCCCGACGGTGTACGTGATCGTCGACGACTACGACCTGGTCTCCACGTCCAGCGGCAACCCGCTCGGAAACCTCACCGAGCTCCTCCCGTTCGCCCGTGACGTGGGTGTGCGCTTCATCATCGCCCGGTCGACGGCAGGTGCGGGGCGGGCGTCCTACGAGCCGTTCATGCAGCGCGTGAAGGAGCTCGGGGCCCAGGGAGTGGTCCTGGCGGGTGATCCGGACGAGGGCGACATCCTGGGCGGGGTGCGGCCGCGGCCCATGCCGGTCGGCCGGGGGATCTTCGTGTCGCGGAAGCGGGGGAAGCCCATGGTGCAGACGGGTCTGGTGGACGGGGAATTCTGATGGGCTGCCGTTCTGCCCAACCTCTGAACAGGGCCGGAGCCCGCAAGTAGGGTAGCTCCACAGCTCTTTCGTACGTTGTGAAGGGACCCTCCGCCATGACCGACGCACCCGACCCCGAGGCGCAGGAAAAGGCTCGCAAGCAACGCGAGAAGGAGGAGCTCTACGCCCTCGACATCTCCGGCATCGAGTGGCGCAGCGCGCCGGGCACCGAGGAGCACGAGGAGCGGGTGGAGATCGCGTACCTGCCGGAGGGCGCCGTGGCCATGCGGTCGTCGCTGGATCCGGAGACCGTGCTGCGGTACACGGCGGCGGAATGGCGGGCGTTCGTCCTGGGCGCGCGGGACGGGGAGTTCGACCTGGAGCCTTCTGTGCGCAATGGCGGGGTTGCGGCGGCCGAGTGAGGTGAAGCCGCGTACTGATCGTGCGTAGGACGGGGTGGACGCCTCCCGCGCGCGTCCACCCCGTCTCGTCTACGCCGTGCCCCGGCCCGGGCTCACCGGAAGTAGCTGGCGCCCTTCAAGTCGCCTCCCCGGTAGTCGCCGCCGGCCTGGCCGACCTTCTGCCCGATGTCCACGAGCGCGCGGTGAATGGCCTCGACGTGCTTGTCCCATTCCTTCTGCTTGGCGACGTACGCCGTGTGTGCCTCGCCCTCCCAGCCCTCGGCCACCTTGGCGACCGCACGCTTGATGTCCGCGAGGTCCGCCTCCAGTTGCTTCGCCTGGATGCCGAGTTCGGTGGTGATGGCGTCAAGGCCGCCGTACTTGACGGCGAGTTCGTCCAGATGCACGTTTGCCATGTCTGCCCCGTCTTTCAGTAGTTGTGGAAATCCGTCCCCCGAGGACGACGTGACTCAGTAGCTGTTGATCGCCGAGTGCTGTGCGCCGTACTGGACGTCGATACTGTCCATCGTCGACCGGACCTGGTCTTCGAGTCCGTCGGTGAGCTTCTCGTTGCCGCTGATGCCTTCGAGGAAGTCGACCAGGATGTTTCCGACCGCCCTCATGTGCTCGTTGATCTCGGTCTGCTTCCTGTCGAAGGCATGCGCTCCGATGCCCCGCCAGTTGCCTTCCATCATGTCGAGCGTGCCCTGGAGACGCTTGAGCTGCTTCTGAACCGAGTCGTACTTGCCCACGATCTCTTTCTTGAGAAGCGCCACTTGCTCGCTGTTCAACTTCTGGCCTTCAGCCACGGCTGGGCTCCCTTCGTGAACTGTCGTTGGGTGGGTGGGATGGTTCTGCCGCGCGATCGTGCCGAATGGTCCCGCTGATCGGTCGTGCTCAGTCCGTTCAGGCGCGACGTCGGGCACGCATGGCGGCGAGAGCACCGCCGATCACCACTACTGCGGCGAGGCCACCCAGGACCGGCCACAGCAGGTTGTCGCCGTCGTCGTCCCCCGACACCTCTGCGGCAGTCTTCTCGCCGCCGTCCGAGGGTGCCTCCTTCCCGACTTCTGCGGGCTTGGAGGAGCCAGAGGGCGAGTCGCCTCCCCCAGAATCGGAACCGTCGGTCCTTCTGTTGGTGATGGGATCGACGTCCGCAGGGCCGGGCTTCCCCTCCCCTTTCACGACGTTACGGGCCGGTCGGATCAACCCGTAGCCGAGATAGTCGCTGGGCTCGTCCTTCGGCCAGTCGCGCCCCGCCGTGTCGATCAGGACACGGAGGACCTGGTTGGCGGTCCAGTCGGGGTGCTTGGACCAGACGAGGGCGGCGGAGGCGGAGGCGATGGCGGTGGCGGCGCTGGTGCCGCCGCCCCCTTCGTCGCAGTAGGAGCGGAAGGTCTTGTCGCACCAGCGGGGGATGTCGAGGCCGGGGGCGGCGAGGTCGACGTACTCTCCGAATTCGGAGAACTTGGCTACCTTGCCCGATCGACCGGCCGCGGACACCCCCACGACCTCTGGGTAAGCCGCTGGATAGCCCACGAAGTTCTTGGTCTGCGCATCGTTGCCGACGCCGGCGAACAACAACTTGCCCTTCGAAGCCGCGTACTTCACCGCAGCCCTTTCGGCCTGGGACATGTAGTCGCTGCCAAAGGACATATTGATGATCCGCGCGTCGCTGTCGGCTGCGGCCCGGATGGCAGCGGGGGTGTCGCCCAGCTTCTTGCCCAGCTCTTTGCCCGTCGTGGTGCGAACGGGAATGATCTCGGCGTCCGGAGCCAGACCCTGCAGTCCTCCCCCACGGCCAGAACCTGCGATGAGCTCAGCCATGGTCGTGCCGTGCCCCTCGTAGTCGTCCTCGGCGCCGCCCGGCCTACCGGTGACATCTTTGCCGGGCAGCACACGGCCCTTCAGAGAGGGAGTGACCCTTACGCCGGAATCGACGACGGCCACTTTGATGCCCTCACCTGTGCTGATCTTCCACAGCTTCTCAGCACTCATGGCGTCCAAGTACCACTGCTTGGGCTCGACATCGGCACTGCTCGCGGACGGCGCCAACTGCAACGTCAACAGGGTCAACGCACACATCGTGGAGCCAACGACGGCAACTCTTCGCCCAGTTCGACGTGCAAGCGGCGGCTCATCATGCCGTTCACCGAACCCTGACTCCATGCCCTGCATGTCCTCGCTCACAACTAGTCGATCACTGGTGGTACGTGTCGCCGTACGTCAGGCAGGTGCGTTCCTTCGTCCTCGACCGCGTAATCGGCCCGTTTGGCGTCGTCGCCCTCGCCCCGGCCGGGGTCACTCCGGCGGCCGCCTCCTGAAGGGCCTCGGACGAGGCCGGCACCACCGGCCGAGAATCCGCCCATGCGGCTCGCAGCAGCGGAAGCGGGACCCTTCTCACTCCCGACCACGCCTCCACGGCCTCCCGGAATTCGCCCCTGGGCCCTTCCCCCGGCGGAGCCACTCGCCCCGGGCGAGGAGCTCGAGGCCGGCCGTCCTCCCACGACTCCCCGGCTATGCCCCGCTCCCGTGCTGTGCGGAGCGCCGGAGTCGCGACCTGACGCCGCCATGGGCCTCGGAGTGCCGCCTGTGACGCTGCGTCCCATGGGTGGCTGTCCAGACCGCGGTGGCCCACCGGTGGTCCGCCCCTGAGCCGTAGGGCCTGGGCGTTGGACCGGCGCGCTGTTGCCGCGACCGGTGCTTTCGTGCACCCCCTTGGGCCCAGCTGCGCCCGTCCGTCCCTGAGCCGGCACGGGGCGCTTCACGTCTCGGCCAGGCCCTGGCGTACGCCCCGTCCGGCCGTCTGCGGTCGGATCGAAGCGGCCCGCGCTCAGCGGCGGTCCGCCGTCGTTCGGCGTCGGGCCGGTCGTCGTGGGCTGCGGTCCCGGGACTCGGCTCGTGTCCTGCGGGGGCAAGGTGCCTACGCTGTCGATCTCCGTGCCCACAGGACGCTCCGAAGTAGCCGTGGGAGGAAGGGCATCATGGCGCGACGGTGGGGGTGCGTTCGACGAACCGGTTTCGCCCGACGCTTCCGCATCGCCTGCCGTGGGCGAGCTCTGGTCCGCCCCACCTGAGAAGGAGTTGGGCGGTTGGGCACTCGTGCTCGACCCAACGAAGGACTGCTGCCTACCTTCGTCCACGCCTGGCGAGAGTCGCGCAGGGGGCGGCAAACCCACGTCAGGCATCGCCGAGAACGTTGGCGGTTCCTGGCTTGCCATCCCCTCCTGCGACACCAGGTAGAAGGACGCCAACCGGTTCATCTGGTTGATCGCCTCTTGGCGGTGTTTCTCTGCCTTGACGGCCGCGTCGTACTCCTCGTTCCCCTCGACTCGCTTCGGGGTGGGGATGTCCTCCATGGACTTCGGATCGGCTCGGTTGTCCCGGGGTGGCATGGAGCCACGCACCGACGCCAGCCCCGCCCCTGCCGACTCCATGTGGGAGCTCGCGGCAGCGGCGAAGTCAGACAGCTTGTGCGTGTCCTTGACCAGATTCTTGCCCCACTTGCGAAAGGCCTCGCCCGCTTCGCCCTCCCAGTCGACGCGGTCGATGTGCCCGCCGAGCTCCCGGGCGGCAGCTGCGATCGCGTTCCGGGCACCCTGCAGCGCCTTGCCGGCGCTCTCGATGTCCTCCGGTCTGGCCTGGTCGACCAGGTCGATCATGTCGTTGAGACGGTGGCCTTCGAAACCCACTAGGACCACCCTGCGTCGGACTTGTCGCTGCCGTGGCCGCCCTGCGCGTCGGGCTTGCCGCTTCGTTCGCGCCCGTCCGGCATCTCTTGGCGGCCGACCCTGGTCTGGATGGCCCAGAAGCGCTGACGCAGGTCCTCTTCGAGGTTGTCGAAGCCGACGTCGGCGCCATGCACTGCGATCCCCATCGCGTCGATCTGGTCACCTAGCATCTTGGAGAGCGAAGTCAGCCGCTCGTGGACCTGGTCGTACTCCGCGTACAGCCCGTCGGCCTCGGGAAAGGCACTGCCCGCGCCGCTGAAGGACGCACGCGAAACCTTCTGCGCACCCACCTTGGCGGAACCGCCGGCCGAGCCCTCAAACTCTGTGAGAAGCGTGTTGATGCGCTGCCGGAATGTCTTCAACGCTTCCAGCCCGCGTCTGACATCAGCGCCTGACGACACCCTGGCACCCCCATGCACGTCCTGCAGAAAGCACTGGGCCTTCCCTCCCCGTTACCTGCCTGCCCGACCCTCTCGCGATCGCGGTGTGGCTGGCGGTCACTTACCGTGCATGTGTCACTCTAGTCACACTCTGTGTGGCGGCCAACTCATCCATCTACACGCGTGGTTGAGAACGAGCCAGGCGTAAACCACCTGAGCCGCGCCCGAAGTGCCCCAAGTGCCGTATGCCTGACATGCGTCAACAACGCTCCGGCCATGCCGGTTGGCGCTCCGTCGATCAACGCCGCCTGGACTTGGGTGCGTTGCTAGGTTGAGGCGCAAAGCTGGCATCCGAAGATGCGCTTCGAACACGGGGAAGGGGCTCGCGCGTGGCGTGGGATGAGTGGGAACAGTTGAAGTCGCAGACTGCGGAACGGCAGTCGACACACATGCAACTGAACCAGGTTGAGCCGGGCATGGGAGGCGGTACCACACCTGATCCCGCCTCCTACGGGGACCTGCGCGTCGCTCAGGCCGATCTGGCGAAGATCGGCGATCACGCCTTCAAACTCTACGACCGGCTGTGGAAAGAAGGGCGGGGTGCACTCTCCGGGAGCGAGAAGGCCGCAGCCGACCTCACGGGGCAGGGCTTCGCCCTGGGCTCCGCGCTCCAGCATGTATCGACACGCTGGGACGAGCAGCTCAAGTCCCTCAGGGACGCGTGCGCACACATCGCCAACCACATGCAGGTAACCAAGAAGTTGCATTCCGACGACGAGCATTACATCCGGCGGCAGATGAGCAGTATCGACGCGCTCGACGCCGGCTTCGACGAACAGGTCGGTAAGCCCGGAAAAGACAACCCCATTTACGGCCCACCGAAGAAGAAGGACGACTGATGGATCTCGACGCACTCCGCTTCGCGGAATTCAAGCTGCTCGATGAGGCTGTCAGTGACTGGTCGAAGATGGTAGGCAGGCTCGATGATCTCAAAGGAGCCGCTGAGAAAGGGCTGACGGGAGCGGCCAAGAAGGCCGACTGGGCTGGGTACAACGCTACTGTCTCCCGCCAGTTCATCGACAAGACCGCAGGTGAGTTCGATGATGCGCACACCCAAGCCGAGAGTATCAGCAGGATTCTGCGGGATACCCTGGGAGAACTGCGGAAGCACCAGGAAGAACTCGTCGGCCTGATCGCGGATGCCGCGAAGAAGAACTTGACGGTCTCGTCGACTGGCGGAGGCGGATTCCGGGTCGCCATGAACATCCATCCGGACCGTGCCGCTAAAGACACATCGGTACCGGAGCACAGTCAAGCTGAAGTCGACACGCTACGGGATGACGTTCAAAGGGTTCTCAACAAAGCGACCAAGAGTGACTCTTCGGCGGCGAAAGCTCTTGAAGCGATCGCAGACCTCAGCAGGTTTGGATTCGCCGATGCTCAGTACAAGAGCAGGGACACCGCAGTGGCGGCCATGGAGGAAGCGAACAAGCTCGCCAAGCTGGCAAAGAAGAACCCATCCGATCTGACTGTTGCGGAGTTCGATCGCCTCAACGCTGGCCTCAAAGAGTATGCCGACAACGATCTGTTCGCCGAACGGTTCGCCACGAGTCTCGGCGCCAAGGGGACGCTGGAGTTCTGGGCCGATATCAACGACCCAAATGCGAACCCTCAGTTGAACAACGCACGGCACGACCAGTTCGACGACCTTCAGAAACATCTCAGCCTTACGCTGGCCACGGCTACCCAGAGCGACTCACTCGGCATGACCGAATGGACCAGCAAGGTGGTGGACCTGGGCAGCAAACCCATCGGGAACAGCGGGCCTGCAGGTTTCCAGGTAATGAGCAACCTGATGCGTTGGGGCGACTTCGACGACCAGTTCCTGCGCGACTACGGCTCCAGGATGATGTCAGCCGAGAAGGAGCGGGCGGCCAACGGCGAAGGGAGAGCTTGGCAGCGCACGAGCACGGATATCCACTTGAATCGAACGAAGAGCGACACAGGCTGGGACCCATTGACCGGATACCTGAAAAGCCTGTCGAACAGTCCGGACGCCGCGACCGAATTCTTCAGCGACCCCTTCGTTGCCGCAAACGAAGAGAAGAACCCATTCGACGGGAAGGCAAAGTCGAACTTCCAGTATCTCTTCGAGGAACGACATTGGCCTATTGACGTCAACGCCGAAGGGGAAACAAGCAATACGGGGCGCAACAATTTGGCACTTGCCCTTGAGGCTGCTACTACCGGCCACCCGGCGGGTGAGCTTCCGACGGCAGACACGCCGCCCCACAACGAACAGCAGACAAAGCTGATGGAGTCAGTCGTATCTGCGATCTCAAAGGATCCCGCTAGTCTCACGGATCACGGGTACATGTCCGATAGCATCGCCCAGATCGCCTCGGAGTACCTTCCTGACATCAACAGATCCATCACGGATGCACCCACCGAAGACAGAAGCGTCCTCAAGCTCTTCCCCATCGCAGGCGACGTCGCCGAGATGAAACACACAGACGTCAGTCGCTTCCTCGTCAGTTTGGGTAAGACACCGGAAGGTAGCGCCACCCTGGAGGTTGGTCAGAAATCCTACATGGCCAACCTGATGGACTACCACATGAACCCCGACTTGCCAGAGGATCAAAAGTACCCGAACTCCACCAGAGAAGCCATAACAGAAATCGCCCGTAGGTCTTCTGAGGTCTCGGGGACAGTCGCAATCGGGCGGCAGGAAGCCATCCTGGGCCCAGCGAATGCAGAAGGTGGAGATTTCGACAACGCCGTGAGCCAAAAGAAGAATGCCTGGTCAGGCGCCCTTGGTACCGGTATCGGGGTAGGTGTGGGGATGAGCTTCGCCGCCTCGCCTGTGGCTGGCGCAGCCGTGGGAGGGGTCGCAGGAACTGTCAGCAGCATGCTTCTGGAGCAGCTCTTCAAAGACTCGGAATCGGACACTTTGAAAGGAGTGGGGAGAGATTCCGCGCTCCTCTGGGAAGACAGTAAGGACAAGAATCATGCCTGGAGCCTGAAGGCGGCGAGTGAGGCAGCAAAGTCACATGGAGGCACCCACACCGATGACGTAGCGGCGTGGATTCGGGAGGGCACTTCCGATGGCTTCAATGATGCCTCGACAGCTGGGCGCGCGATGGCAGACGATTTGACAACGGAAATTCAGAGCTGAGGCCGCAGGAATGTTCTTCAGACAACGCGTAATGAATCTCGCCCTCGCTATTTCCGCTGCCGGCCTACTGATCGCCGGATGCTCGGGATCCGACGGCGACGGATATACCACGCCCTCCTCATTGTGTGGCATCGATGTTCCCGCGGACGCGTTGGAACCGGTACTTCCTGACGGAGGCTCCATCAGCGCGAGCCCAACTTCTTCCGCTTACACCAAGCGCTGCCGTCTCCTGATCGACGCAAAGCCAGTATTCTCGGCAGCAGTTGAGTGGTGGGGATCGTCAACCACTCTGCAGCGCGTCGCTACGGACGCCATCGGGGTCGATCCGTTCGACAGAGCAACGCCGGACCACAATTACATCTACTCGTCCACCGGAGCGGTTGGCTCTGTGGACTGCCCGAACCAGAAGGACCTCAAGGGCAAGATCTACGTGTCGGTAAGGACCGCAGACGCCACGACGGAAGAAAAAATGAAGAAGTTCATCACTTCCTATAGCGCGTCGGTCGCCTCGTCCAAAGAGTGCACACGCAAGTGGGGCCAGGCGCAGTAGAAGTCGTCAACCGCGACCACGTCGGCGCGCATCCCGTACCGATACACCGATTCCACCCAGCCCCACGATGACGATCACCGTGGTCACAACGACATAGGTGGCAATGCGTGCCATTCGTTCCTCCGCCGTCTCACCGAGGTGCAGCTCCGCAGGGGTAGGCGCCTCCCCGACAGTGACGCCTCCTCGTGGTGACGGTGTCTCGAGCCGATGCCTGTCGTCCGTCAGTGCACGCACGGGGTCTGCCACCCCCCACCCCACCAGGCGGTCGTGGCCGGGCACCGAGCGTTCCGCTGTTTGTTGGATCTGGGCCGTGATCTGACGCGGGGTCCACGTGGGGTGCTTGGATTTGATGAGGGCAGCGAGGCCGGCGACGTACGGGGCCGCGAAGCTCGTGCCGCTGTCGGCGCAGTGGCCTCCTCCCGGGACCGTGGAAATCATGTCGACTCCTGGGGCCGCCACGTCGACGAAGTCACCGGACTGGGAGAAGGCGGCCCGTTCGTTGTTGCGGTCCGAGGCCGCCACCGCGAGTACGCCTTCGTAGGAGGCGGGATAGGTCTTCTTGATGTTGCCGCCCAAGCCGTCGTTCCCCGCAGAGGCGACGACGACCCGTCGTTCCCCGAGCGCCCTGTCCACCGCCCGCTTGAGTTCCGGGGCCGGCTCCGCCGCATTCGCGGTGTCCTGGGAGATGTTGATGACGTCCGCGTCGGCGTCGACCGCGTGGTCGACGGCTTTCGCGAGTGTGGCCGCCGTGCCGTGGCCCTCCGCGTCGTTCTGCGCAATCGGGATGATCGTCGCGCCCGGGGCGAGGCCCACGAAGCCGGTGCCCTTGGCGGGACGTGCCGCGATGATGCCCGCGACACGAGTGCCGTGACCGACCGTGTCCGTTGTGCCGTTGGCCTTGCCCCGGTCGATCTTCTCTCCCTTCTCGTCCTTGGCGGGAAGGAAGTTACGGCCACGGGACGCGTCCACCGCGGGTTTCAGCTGGGGGTTCTTGGTGTCCACACCAGTGTCGATCACCGCTACGCGCACTCCTTTGCCCGTCGACTGCAGCCACAGTTCGTCCAGGAGTACGCGTTGCAGGGACCAAGGGCGCCCCTCGTATTTCTTGGACGGAAACGTGCACTGACCGGACGGGGGGTCTGCTGCGGCCGCCGTCGGAGCCTGTGTGGTCACCGCGAGGGCCAGCACGGCTGTAACCGCCCCGGCTGCTCTTATCGTGACGCGGCGTCGTACGGCGGAATCGTGCGTCATTTCCACACTCCCCGCGCCTCAGGAGCCCTGCGGCTGGCGTGCCGCGGCTGTCGACAGTCGTGGTCCCGTAGGCAGAAACTTGGACCACGCCGCGGGGACGGGCGTGATGTGCTTGTCCCCGTATCCGAGGCGAGTCTGCGCTTGCTGTGCTTCCTGCTGTTGCTGCTTGCGCTGCTTCGCGGAGGTACCGATGCCCGCGTCATCGGTCGCGCTGTCGCTGTTGGACTGCATCGCGTACCGCAGACCCGTGTCGGTGACCAGAAAGATGCCTCCGGCCTTGGTCTCGGAGCCCAGGTACTGGCGGTAGAGCTGGCCCGATCCGGGTGTGACGTACGCGCTGGACGAACCGGTGGGAAGCGGGGCTGGGAAGTCGGTGCCGGCCCATGTGCTCAGAGTGGTCGCGCCGTCGTCGGCGTCGACGTCGCGCAGGACGTTGCAGACGGTATTCCGGCTGCCGCGTGCGCCTGACACCTCGTTGGCGGTGCTCGGATCCAGGCGCGGCCAGTCGTTCTCCGCTCCGAACTCCTCCGTCCCGGGGCGGAACGCCGCCGCGCTCAGCTGCCGGGCGCGTCCGTTCTGCCCGAGGCCGACCAAATCGGGGCTGCTGAGCAGAAGTTTCGCGGTGAAATCGGAGATCGGGGCGATATGCCCCTGAAGGACGACGTAGTGCCGCGGTCCTTCACCGTCGGTCGCTTTGAGGACCATGCCGACCTTGTCCGCCGCACCGTCCTGAAGGTCCGGCACGTGCGCGTCCGCGCCCGGACGGTCGTCGATCTCGGGGAAGACGATCTCATCCTTGGGGAGCAGAGTGTCGAGCCACTGTTTGGACACCTTCTGCGGTTCGCGACCGGACCCCACGAGGACGCGCAGCAAGAGTCCGCGATCCTCCTTCTCCGCGATCCGGTATGCCCGGCCCCGGGCGTCGACCACATAGCGTGTCTTGTCCGGGCCCATGACGTACAACAGCTCGCCGCCCCGCAGACGTTCACGGCCCTCGGTCCGGTGCCGGTCACGTTCTCCGAGTACGAAAGCCGCTTTCTGAATGCTGCTGCCGCCCTCGACGGGTCGCTCACAGACTGCCCAGCGCTTGGCGGAGCCGGCCTCCTGCGCCGAGGGCAGACGGTCGGGCGCGTACGGGATGCCGATGGTGGCGCCGTGCGGGATCTTGCCCTTGTCGAGTACGGACTCGTCGACGTTGATGACCTCGCCCTGACCGGAGTCGAGAAGGAGCTTCGCCGAAGCCATGTTGAGGACCGGATGCAGTTGTGGCTTGCCCCGGGTCTCCAGGACGACGTAACGGGTCGTCGAGTCACTCGCGATGATCACGTGCTTCATGGGCTCGTCCCAGCCCGGTTTGGCCGCCGGCCGGAACATCCCCCACGCACCGAAGACCGCCAGGACGACCACCGCGACGATGAGTCCGGGCACCACCCCTCGCAGGGGGCGAGGAGCGCCTTCCTCCGAGCCAGAGGGCGAAGGCTGGATGAACGCGGCCAGCGTGCGGCGCTTCGCGAAAATGTAGGCGTTGAGTTCGTCCCGCCGTGATGCCATGCGTGTCCGCTTCTCCCCGTGAGCGACCTGAGTGGCTGTGCTGCCCCCGTTGCGGTTGCGAGTCGTCCCCCCGCACTCCGTTGTCGGGCCGGGCCCTACTATGCCTGTTGAGTAATCGCACGTGCGGGTTGGGTGAGGTCAGCGATGTTCAAGCGCCTTGCCAAATAGGGTGGTTCAGGAGAATTACGGGGGTTGGGCTCGTGGCTTCAGCGTCGCGCATGCGTGCAGGAAGACATACGGGGTCCGCCACTCGAACACCGACACGGGCACGCTCACAGACGGCCACCGACCTTCCGACGGCGTCGGGTCCAACCAGGCCGGGCTCTGTCCATCCACGTTCGCTTCCACGGGAGTTGGGCTCGTTCGGTCTTCTGCGGCTCGTCCTGCTTCAGACCGCCGCCGCTCTGCTCGTCGCGGCCTGGACAGTCGGTCCCCTGGCACTCACCTCGGCATCCGTGATCGCAGCGGTACTGGTGCTGTTCGCCCTCGTACGTCGACGTGGCCGTCCCTTGCATGAATGGCTGCACACCGCACGGGCGTTGCGGTCCCGTCGACGCAGTGCCGGGGAGCGATCGATACCTCCGGGCACCGACCCTGCTTTCGCGCCCGCGGTCGAATGCGACCCCGCTCTCCGTACGTACGCCTTCAACGGGCGGGACCGTCGCCAGGTCGGCATGGTCGGTGACGGAACGTTCGTGACGGCGGTTCTGCAGGTCGAAACGGACGTGACGGCACTGCGCGCCGATCGCGGACGGCAGCCGTTGCCGGTGAACCTGGTACGCGACGCACTCGAAGTGGACGGCATCCGGCTCGAGTCCGCCCAGATCGTGCTGCACACCCAGCCCGCGCCGGCACTGCACCTGCCCCAGCAGTCTCTGGCCGTCACCAACTACGCCCCTCTGCAGGCCCTCACGGGCGCGCCCGCCGTACGGATCACGTGGATCGCCCTCAAGCTCGACCCAGAACTGTCCCCCGAGGCCGTGGCAGCGCGCGGAGGCGGCCTGACCGGGGCGCAGAAGTGCGTGGTGCGCGCCGCGGACCAGCTCGCGAGTCGACTCACAGGAGCCGGGTTCCACGTGACCGTCCTCAACGAGGAGGAGTTGGCCTCCGCCATCGCGACCTCCGCCTGCGCCAACCCCCTGGTGACGGCTGAGGCCAACCGGGCCGCGATGCCGGAACGCAGGACCGAGGAAACCCCGCGCGCATGGCGCTGCGACAACCGGCGCCACACGACGTACTGGGTGAAGCGCTGGCCGCAGTTGGGAGGAACCGGAGGACCCGCGCTGCCGCAGCTCGTGGCCCTGCTCACTGCCGTTCCGGCACTGACCACGACCTTCAGTCTCACGCTCGGACGTGGCGCACGGCAGGACATCGCCGTACGCGGCCACCTGCGGGTGACCGGTCGCGGAGATGCCGAACTCGTGGCTGCGAGGCAGTCCTTGGAACAGGCCGCACGTCAGGCCGGTACGGGTCTGGTGCGCCTCGACCGCGAGCAGTTGCCCGGAATGCTGGCCACGCTGCCGCTTGGTGGTGCTCGCTGATGGCCGGCCGGACTCTTCCAGTCGCGGGCGCCCCGGGTGAGGCCGTCGGCGGTACGCTCGCATCCGCCCTACGAGGCGGCTTCGGGCTGCTCGGTCCTCGACATGGGAGGCACGCACTCTCGGCCGACCAGGTGGACACACTCGCCCTGCCGATCGGTGACGACGGCGTCGTGATCGGCGCGGACGCGGAGGGCCGGCCCGCGACACTCGGCGTCAACCGCCCCACGCCGTACGACATCCTCTTCATCGGCGGGCTGTGGACAGCTCAGATCCTGGCGCTCAGGGCCGCCGCTACCGGAGCTCGGGTCGCGGTGGAGACCGGGCGGGCCGGGGCGTGGGCTCAGTTGGTGCAGGCGCTCGGGGTCGGGCAGAGCGGGATGGCCGTGCACGACGTGGGGCGGGTGCCGCCGCAGGGGGCGTCCGCGGGGAGTCCCGTGCTGGTGGTGCGGGACTGCGGGATGCGGCCGCCTCGGGGGCGGGTCGTCTCCGCGCCCTGGCAGTCCGTGCTGACGGTGTTGCCGTACCTGAGTCCCGTCGCGCCCCGACTCGTGCGGCAGGCGCGGCTGGTGGGCGTGCAGCGGGTGTCGCCGGACGAAGCGGTGCAGATCGGGCGGCTGCTCGGGCTGCCGGGCGCTGACGTCGAGTCGCTGCCGACGCTCGCGGACGGTGTGACCCTGTGGTGCGCCGATCGGGACCGGCAGTACGTGATGACGCAGGCCACGGACGCCGAGACCGGATTGTTGGGTACCGCTCGGCGGATGGACTGATCAGGCGGCGCCTTTGGCAATTCGGGGTGGAGTGTCGGGTGTTGGGGGGTTTGTCTGGCGCTGATTGATGTACGTGGATCGCTTCTGAACCGCTTCTGCGCGGGGCGTGACGCAATGGACAGCATTGGTGGGGTGGACTGCCCTGCCGTGCTCGTGGTTTTGGTGATTAGGCTGGGACAGGGCGCGATGCCAGAACCCTTGAACGGGTCGGGCGCGTCACTCAACGGGGAGAGCCAGGCGGATCGGACGACAGGAACGGTCGCCCCCCACCACGGCACGAGGGTGCTCGACCACATCAGGAGGCATTGTGAACAGCGATCGGGACGAGATCCGCGGGGGCTGGGACTCACCCGTCGATGATCAGTCCGACGCGGAGTCCGCCTCCGAGACGACGGGTGAGTTCACCATCGACTACGCGCCGCCTGCCTGGTACACGCAGAACGCCTCGGGCAGTGCGGGTAAGACGCCTTCGGCTGCACCCGTTTCTACGCCGCCGACTGCGTCTGACTCCTCCGACGCTTCGGACTCCGCCGCCACCTCCGGCTCTTCCGGTGCGTCGGACTCCTCCGGTGCGGTGGGGGGCGATTCGGAGGGGGCTGCCTCTGCGGGGTCCGCTTCGGGGGGCTCCGGTCCGGCTGCTTCCGCGCCTGCCGCCCCCGCCATGCCCTCCTTCGCCGCGCCGCCGCCTCCGCCGCTGCCTCTGGGGCCGCCCTCCGCGGGCGTACCGAGCGTCGTGCCCAAGTTGCCTGTGGGGAGTGGGTTTCAGCCTGCGGGTTCGGATGCCGCTGATGGGCCGGGAACTTCTGAATCTTCGGGGGCCTCGGAGTCGTCGGAGGCTTCGGAATCGGGGGCTTCGGAGTCGGGGGCTTCGGCTGCCTCGGATTCGGTGCCTTCCGGCGGTGGGGCCTCCGACTGGAGCGGGGCCCTCGCCGGGCCTGCGGCCTCCGTTCATGTGACCGGCGTCGTGCCCAAGAAGGACGTCGATGCCCTCGCCGAGGCCAAGGAGCGGGAGGGTGGCGACCGGGACCAGGCGAGTCCGACCTCGGAAGCGTCCGCGTCCTCCTCTGCCGACAGCGATGTCGTCGAGCCCGTGGTCGAGCCCGTGGGTGAACCCGTGGGTGAGAGCCTCGGCAGCGGCGATCTCGAGAGTGGCGCCACCATGCGGTTCTCCGCTCGCGCTCTGAAGCGGGAGTTCGAGGAGCTGGCCGCTGCGGCGGGGCGGGACGCGGAGGGTGGTCGGTCTGACGTGGCCTCGTCCGACCTGGCCTCGTCCGACGTGGCCTCCTCTGGCGTGGCCTCCTCTGGCGTGGACGAATCCGGTGACGGCGGTGACTCCGGCGAGTCGGGTGCGTCGGGTGCGTCGGGTGCGTCCGTTCAGGCTGGGGAGAGTCGTCCTGCTGACGATGACTCCGACTCCGGCGGTGCCGACGACTCCGTACAGGACTCCGTGCCGTCCGCCTGGCCTCCGCCGCCGTCTCCTCAGGACGTGCTGCCTCCGCTGCCGCCCGCCTTCCAGCCCGCCGCTCCGCCCGCCGCGCCACAGTGGCCCGCGCCGGTGCCGACCGCACCTGCCGCTCAGCAACCGGTGCAGCCTGTCGCCGAGGCCGCGCAGCCGCAGGCTCCGGAGGTGCAGGCACCGCAGGCCCCGCAGCCCGCGCCGAGTACGTGGCCTGCGTCCGCGCCTGCACCTGCGCCTGCCGCTCAGCATCCGCCGCAGGGTGGATACGGGTTCCCGCAGACCGCGCCGGCCGCCGCCCCCGGCACTCCGTTCGCGGCGCCCGCTCCGCCTGCCGAGAACGCCGCTCCGCCTGCCCAGAACTTCGCTCCGCCCGCGCCTGCCGCCCCCGAGGCCCCGCAGGGTGGGTACGGGTTCCCGCAGACCGCGCCGCCCCCTCCCGCCCAGAACTCCGCCCCCGCACCTGCCAGCCCCGAGGCCCCGCAGGGTGGGTACGGATTCCCGCAGACCGCGCCGGCCGCCGCCCCCGGCACACCGTTCGCTGCGCCCGCTGCGCCCACTGCGCCCACTGCGCCCGCGCAGAACCCCGCTCCGCCCGCGCCTGCCGCCCCCGAGGCTCCGCAAGGCGGCTACGGATTCCCGCAGGCCGCTCCTGCCACGACGCCCGGCGCGCCCTTCGTGCCTGCCCCTCCCCCGCAGAACTCCGCTCCCTCACCCGCTCCCGCACCCGCTCCCGCACCCACCGCTCCGGTCGCCCCTGAAGCGGCCGGCCCGGACAGCGGGTACGGGTACCCGCAGGCGCCCGGTCCCCAGGGACAGCAGCCCGTACAGCCCGGGCAGTCCGTACAGCCCGGGCAGCCGTTCCCGGCTCCGGCGCAGGCTCCCGCGCAGCCGCCGCACGGCGCCGCTCCCGGGGGTCAGCCCCTGCCGAACCAGCAGCCGCCTGCACCTCAGCAGCAGGCCCACCCTCAGGCTCAGCCCCAACCCCAGCCCCAACCCCAGCCGCAAGTGCCTGCGCAGGCTCACCCTCAGGCACCCCAGCAGCCGCAGCCCCAGCAGCCCCAAGCCCCCGTCGACCCCCGCACCGGCGCCGCCTGGCCGCAGGCCGTGCAGCACGATCAGCGGGAGCGCACGAACCCCGGGGCTCCGCTCGGGTACACCGCCGCCGTCGAGCTCTCCTCCGACCGGCTGCTGCGCAACACCAAGCCCAAGGCCAAGAGCAGTCGGCCCGCGGGCGGTTCGCGGTTCAAGCTGGGCGGCAAGAAGGAGGAGGCCGAGCGGCAGCGCAAGCTGGAGCTGATCCGTACTCCGGTCCTCTCCTGCTACCGCATCGCCGTCATCAGCCTCAAGGGCGGCGTCGGCAAGACGACCACCACCACCGCGCTGGGCTCCACCCTCGCCACCGAGCGGCAGGACAAGATCCTCGCGATCGACGCCAACCCCGACGCCGGTACGCTCGGCCGGCGCGTGCGGCGCGAGACCGGGGCCACCATTCGTGACCTCGTCCAGGCGATCCCGTACATCAACTCGTACATGGACATCCGGCGCTTCACCTCGCAGGCGCCGTCCGGGCTCGAGATCATCGCCAACGACGTCGACCCGGCCGTGTCGACCACGTTCAACGACGAGGACTACCGGCGCGCGATCGACGTACTGGGCAAGCAGTACCCGATCATCCTCACCGACTCCGGTACGGGGCTGCTCTACAGCGCCATGCGCGGGGTGCTCGACCTCGCCGATCAGCTGATCATCATCTCGACGCCGTCCGTGGACGGCGCGAGCAGCGCCTCGACGACGCTGGACTGGCTCTCCGCGCACGGCTACGCCGATCTCGTCTCGCGGTCCATCACCGTCATCTCCGGTGTGCGCGAGACCGGCAAGATGATCAAGGTCGACGACATCGTGTCGCACTTCGAGACGCGGTGCCGGGGCGTTGTCGTCATCCCCTTCGACGAGCACCTCGCCGCCGGTGCCGAGGTCGACCTCGACATGATGCGGCCGAAGGTGCGGGAGGCGTACTTCAACCTCTCCGCGATGGTCGCGGAGGACTTCGTGCGGGCTCAGCAGCAGCAGGGGCTGTGGACGTCTGACGGGAATCCGCCGCCTCATCTGGCTCCGCCCATGCCGGGGCAGCAGGTGCCGCAGGGGCCGGGGCAGCCGCCTCAGCAGGCTCAGCCTGCGGCTCCGGCTCCGGGCCCGGCTCCGGCTCAGCACGGGCAGCCGTACGCTCCTCAGCAGCCTCAGCCGTACGCTCCTCAGCCGGGGCAGCCGCCGCAGCAGCCTCAGCCGCCGCAGGGTTATCCCCAGCAGCCAGGGGCTCCGCAGGGGTGGCAGCCGCAGCCGCCCCAGCAGGGCCAGCCGCCCCAGCAAGGCCAGCCTCCTCAGCAGGGCCAGGCGCCCCACCAGCAGCAGCCTCACCAGCCGCCTCAGCCCCAGGGCGGGCAGGCGCCGCCGCCCGCGCAGCCCGGCGCGCCGTTCCAGCCGGGGGCGCCGTTCCAGCAGCCGCCGCCTCCGCAGCAGTAGTCGCCGGCACCCTCACCAGTGGGCCCGTACCGTTCCTCGGTACGGGCCCACCGTCGTGCACGCCCCCGTTCGCCCCACCCGGCACCGTGGCTGTGCCCACCCGTTCCGCCGTGCGGAACGGGTGGGCACAGAGGCGGATCGCCGGCCCACAGAGGCGGAACGAGCCCCACCACCCGCCACACCGAACCACCCACAGGCAGGACCACCGGAGGGACAGAGGGAGACGAGCCCCCACCCACCACACGCCACCACCCCGCGACGAACCCACACCCCGCGCACGCCACCACCCGCAGGGAACGTGAGCCGTCCACGCCCCCACGCACCCCGAGGTCAAGTCCCCCCACGCACCCCCAGGTCAAGTCCCCCCACCCCCCTCCGTCACCCCCTCACCAGGCACGCGTCAGTGGTCTCGACCAATGCGTGCTCCATACCGGTCAATTCGTTATTTCCGCAGGCCACATGGGGTGCGCACGCCGTTGACGCGCGCAGACCAGCGCTGGTAAACACACAGCAACCAGCTGACGTTTCTTGATCGAACAATGTGCAACCAGCCATCCCTGCGCGAGCGATGACGCGAGGTCACCGACCCATGGACACACAAGATCAGCACGGCAGATCAGCAGCACCCCGGCGAGACGCAGCACCCCAGCGGAGAGCAACACCCCGGCACCGCCCCCACCCCCACCGCCGCCTCAAGGTCACCCTCGCCGGTGGCGTCGCCGCGTTCACTCTGACGGCCGGCTTCGCCACGCCACTCAATCCGGCCCCGCAGGAAGCACAGGCCAAGGCGGACGACGGCGGGAAGAAGGTGCTCACCGTCGCCGTGGCGCAGAGCGTCGACTCGCTCAGCCCGTTCCTCGCCCAGCGGCTGCTCAGCACCAGCATCCACCGGCTGACGTACGAGTACCTGACGAACTACGACGCCAAGGACAACAAGGCGGTCCCGGGCTTCGCCAAGAAGTGGGAGTCCTCCGAGGACAAGCTGACCTGGACGTACACCATCCGGGGCGACTCCAAGTGGTCGGACGGGAAGCAGGCCACCGCCGAGGACGCGGCGTGGACGTTCAACAAGGTGATGTCCAAGGAAGGCACCGCCACCGCGAACTCGAACTTCGTCACCAACTTCAGGAAGGTGACCGCGCCGAGCCCCACCAAGCTGGTCATCGAGTTGAAGAAGCCGCAGGCGACCATGGCCGCCCTCGATGTGCCGATCGTTCCCAAGCACGTCTGGGAGAAGGTCGACGACATCTCGAAGTTCAACAACGACAAGGACTTCCCCGTCGTCGGCAACGGGCCGTTCACCCTGACGGACTACAAGGTCGATCAGTACGTACGGCTGAAGGCCAACAAGGACTTCTGGCGCGGGTCGCCCAAGTTCGACGAGCTGGTCTTCAAGACGTACAAGGACCAGGACGCCGCCGTCTCCGCCCTCAGGAAGGGCGAGGTGTCGTTCGTGGCCGGGCAGCCCGCGCTCACGCCCGCGCAGGCCGAGTCCTTGAAGAACGAGGACAACATCAAGGTCAATGAGGGGCCCGGGCGGCGGTTCTTCGCCCTGGCCACCAATCCCGGCGCCAAGACCCTCGACGGCAAGAAGTTCGGTGACGGGCATCCCGCGCTGCTCGACAAGAAGGTGCGGCAGGCGCTCTTCCTCTCCGTCGACCGTGAGGCGCTCGTCGACAAGGTCTTTCAGGGGCATGCCGTCGAAGGGGCCGGGTACATTCCGCCGCGCTTCTCCGAGTACGCCTGGAAGCCGTCCGCCGAGCAAGAGCTGAAGTACGACCCGAAGAAGGCCGCACAGCTCCTCGACGAGGCGGGGTACAAGGAGAACAGCAGCGGCAAGCGCGTCGGCAAGGACGGGAAGCCGCTCGACTTCCGCATCCTGTGCCACGCCACCGACCCCAACGACAAGGCCGTCGGGAAGTATCTGAAGGAGTGGTGGGGGGAGCTCGGCATCGGGCTCAAGGTGAATTGCCTCGATGACGTGTCCGTGCCCTGGTACGCGGGTGAGTACGATCTCGCCTTCGACGGGTGGTCCGTCAACCCCGACCCCGACTTCGTCCTCGGCATCCACACCTGCGCCGCGCTGCCGAAGAAGGCCAAGGAGAGCGCGGCCACGGACAACTTCATCTGCGACAAGAAGTACGACGATCTCTACGACAAGCAGCTCGCCGAGTACGACCAGGGCAAGCGCGCCGACATCGTGAAGCAGATGGAGTCGTGGCTGTACGACTCCGGGTACATGAACGTCCTCGCGTACCCGAACGCCGTAGAGGCCTACCGCACCGACCAGATCAAGTCCATCACCACCATGCCGACGGCCGCCGGCAACATCTACGGCCAGGACGGATATTGGAGCTGGTGGTCGGCCGTGCCCGCGGATGGGAAGAGTTCCTCCAAGGACGGCAGCTCGACCGGTGTCATCATCGGTATCGCCGCTGCCGCGGTGGTGCTCGTGGGCGGCGGAGTCCTGTTCGCCCTGCGCCGCCGTTCTACCGCAGAGGACCGCGAGTAACGCATGACCGCTGACAGCAATCCCGCACTGCTCGACACCGAGGGCCCCAAGGGTCCCGGGGCCGACGGCGACCCGGCCGCTGCCGGGGCGGCGTCGGCCCGCGGGCCCCGGGACCGCAACACCCGCGCCTACCTCCTCTATGTGGCGGGCAAGATCGGCGGCGCGGTCGTGTCGCTGTTCGCCGTGCTCGTCACCAGCTTCTTCCTGTTCCGGCTGATCCCCGGCGACCCCGTCAAGCAGATGACGGGCGGCCAGCGGGTCTCATCCGAGCAACTCGCCGCGATGCGCAAGGAGTTCGGACTCGACAAGTCCGTCATGGCCCAGTTCTGGGACTACACCGGCAACGTCCTGACCGGCGACTTCGGTACGTCCTATCAGTTCCACGCGCCCGTGATGGACAAGATCACCGAGGCGCTGCCCGCGACGCTCCTGCTCACCGGAACGGCGTACGTCCTCTACACGATCATCGGCATCTGGCTCGGCACGCGCACCGCGTGGCGCAACGGCAAGCTCGGCGACCGCTTCAACACCGGGCTCGCCCTGACGCTGTACTCGGTGCCGTCGTTCTGGCTGGGGCTGCTGCTGATCATCACCTTCTCGGTGGGCATCGGGCCCATTCCCGGGATGTTCCCGACCGGCGGCCTGGAGTCCGGGGGCGAGACCGGCTTCGCGTACGTCATCGACGTCGCGCACCACATGGTGCTTCCCGTCATCACCCTGGTCGCGGTCGGATACGCGCAGACGCTGCTCGTCATGAGGTCGTCGCTGCTCGACGAGATGGGGAGCGACTATCTGACGACCGCGCGGGCGAAGGGGCTGCGGGACGATCTCGTACGGCGTCGGCACGCCGTTCCCAACGCCATGCTGCCGACCGTCACCCTGATGTTCGTCAACCTCGGCACGGTCGTGGCGGGCGCCATCCTCGTCGAGACCGTGTTCTCCTGGCCGGGCCTCGGCGGGCTCTTCTACCAGGCGCTGAGCGTGCCCGATCTGCCGCTGGTGCAGGGGCTGTTCTTCGTCTTCTCCGTCGCGGTGATCCTGATGAACACCCTGGCCGACGTGATCTATCCGCTGCTCGATCCCCGGGTGGGCCGATGACGACCGAATCCGCACCGACCGACCCGACACAGGCCGACCCCGTGCCCGCCGCCGCGGCGGTGCCCGCCGCCAAGAGCGCGCGGTCACTCGCCTGGACGCGGCGCAGGCACTCGGCGGCGCGCTTCTGGCGCGAGTACCGCACGCACCGCGCCGGGCTCGTCGGCCTCGCCGTGCTCGTCCTGATCGCCCTCGCCGCGGTCTTCGCGCCGCTGCTCGTCGGCTCCGACGCGCAGAGCGTGACCGGCGCGCCGGGCGATCCGATGGAGTCGCCGAGTGCGGAGTTCCCGCTCGGGACCGACCAGTTCGGGCGCGACCTGCTGGGCCTGCTCGTGTGGGGCGCGCGCATGTCGCTGACCGTGGGGCTGCTCGCCGCCGTGCTCTCGGTGGCCATCGGCACGCTCGTCGGGATCACCGCCGGGCACTTCAAGGGCTGGTACGCCACCGTGATCATGCGCATCACCGACTGGTTCCTGGTGATGCCGACGCTCGTGCTCGCCATCGCGCTCGCCGCGGTGATGTCCGGCACGATCTGGACGATCATCCTGGCGATCGGCGTGACGACCTGGCCGACCACGGCCCGCCTGGTCCGGGCGCAGACCCTCGCCGTGGAGTCCCGGCCCTACATCGAACGGGCGCAGGCACTCGGCGGCGGCCACGGCCACATCATGGCCCGACACGTCCTGCCCAACGTCATGCCGCTCGTCCTCGCGCAGACCACACTGGTCATCTCCGGCGCCATCCTCACCGAGGCCACGCTCGCGTTCCTCGGCCTCGGCGACCCGACGAGCGTGTCGTGGGGCGGCCTGCTGCAGGACGCGCGCGAGGCCGGCGCGGTCAGCGCGGGGCACTGGTGGTACCTCGCCCCGCCCGGTCTCGCCATCGCGGTCGTCGCGCTGGCGTTCACGCTGTGCGGCCGTGCCGTGGAATCCGTGCTCAACCCCAGGCTGGGGGCCACCCGTTGACCGAGTCGACCGACATCACCAATATGACCGACATCACCGAAGCGAGCCCGCGGCGCCTGCTCGACGTACGCGATCTCGAAGTGACGTACGCGAACGGCGCCGCCGCCGTCCGCGGTGTGAACCTGCACGTCGACGCGGGCCGGAAACTGGGCGTCGCGGGCGAGTCGGGGTGCGGCAAGTCCACACTCGCGCTCGCCCTGCTGCGGCTGCTGCCCGCAGGCACCAAGGTGTCCGGCGAGATCCTGCTCGACGGCGAGGACGTCCTCACCATGAAGTGGGGGCAGGTCCGCGCGGTGCGCTGGGCCGGCGCCTCGATCGTCTTCCAGGGCGCGATGCACTCCCTGAACGCCGTCCACCGCATCGGCGACCAGATCGCCGAGCCGATCCTGCTGCACAAGAAGGCGACGCAGGCCGGCGCGAAGACCAAGGTCGGCGAGCTCCTCGAACACGTGGGGCTGCCCGCCGCCCGCGCGGAGGCCTACCCGCACGAGCTGTCCGGCGGCCAGCGCCAGCGCGTGATGATCGCGATGGCGCTCGCCTGCGATCCCCGGCTGATCATCGCCGACGAGCCGACCACCGCGCTCGACGTGATGATCCAGGCGCAGATCCTGCGCCTGATCGAACAGCTGGTGGCCGAGCAGGACCTGGGCCTGATGATGATCAGCCACGATCTGGCCGTGCTCTCCGACACGTGCGACCGGCTCGCGGTGATGTACGCGGGCCGTGTCGTCGAGGAGGGCCCGGCCTCCGAGGTCTACGAGAACGCCAGGCACCCGTACGGGAAGGCCCTCTCGGCGGCCTTCCCGCGCATCGGCGACATCGCGTCGCGGTTCGCCCCGCGCGGTCTGCCGGGCGATCCGCCCGACCCGTCCGCGCTCCCCACGGGCTGTACGTTCCATCCGCGCTGCGCGGTGGCGCTCGACACCTGCGCCACGGAGGACCAGGCGCTGCGGGACGCGGGGCCGCACCACCGCGCGGCGTGTGTCCACGCGGGGGCACCGCTTCCCGCGCAGCCCACGTCGGCCCCCGCGACGGCGGAGCGCACACCGTGACCGAGAGCCCCCGTGAAGAGGACGCACGCATGACGACGCAGGACGACGCAGGCACGGTGGTCGAGGCGCCGGGTGGTGCGCTGCTCACCGCCGCCGGTCTGCACATCGCCTTCCCCGGCCGCCGTGGTGGACCGACCGCGCGTGCGGTGGACGGCGTCGACCTCGACATCAAGGGCGGCGAGATCGTCGCCCTGGTCGGCGAGTCGGGCTGCGGCAAGACGACACTGGCCCGCTCACTGCTGGGCCTCGTCCCGCCGACCTCCGGCAAGGTCACATTCGGCGGCGAACCACTCGACTACTCCGGCCGCGCCCTGAAGGCGTACCGCAAGCGGGTCCAGCTGGTGCTCCAGGACCCGAGCGGGTCGCTCAATCCCCGGCACACGGTGTACGACGCCGTGGCGGAGGGGCTGCGCATCCACGGGTACGGGGGCGACGAGCGGGCGGCGGTCGCCGGGGCCCTCTCCCGGGCCGGCCTGCGCCCGCCCGAGCGCTTCTTCCTGCGCTACCCGCACGAACTCTCGGGCGGCCAGCGCCAGCGCGTCGTCATCGCGGGCGCGCTTGTCCTCGAACCCGAACTCATCGTCGCCGACGAGCCGGTGGCGTCACTGGACGCGTCCGTACGCGGCGAGATCCTGGCACTCCTCCTGCGGCTGCGCGACGAACTGGGCCTGTCGGCACTGGTGGTGACCCACGACCTCGGCCTCGCCTGGAACATCGCCGACCGGGTCGCGGTGATGTACCTGGGCCGGATCGTGGAGACGGGAACGGTGGAGGAGGTCCTGACGTCCCCTCAGCACCCCTACACGCAAGCCCTCTTGTCCGTCCTGCCCGAGGCCCCCGGGGCCCCGGTCGTCCTCACGGGCGAGCCCCCGGACCCGTCCCGCATCCCCGGCGGCTGCCGCTTCCACGCCCGCTGCCAGGTACTCGCCTCGGGCGAGGCGGAACGGGCGGGGGTCGCGGACCGCTGCCGGGGGGAGGACCTGGCGGTGCTCTCCGGGGCGGGCGAGACGCAGGTGGCGTGCCACTGGGCGGCGGCGCGTTAGCGTCTGCCGACGGGGGTTCGCAGGCGGGGGCGGCTGGGGCTCTGCGCCGGGTGCGGCTCTGTGTCGGCTGCGGCTCGGTGGGGGCTGTTCGCGCAGTTCCCCGCGCCCCTGACAAGGCGCCCGGCGGGCGCCCTCCAGGAGGCTTTCTCGCCGCGCACTCGCGAGCGACACCGGCGCCGTAGAGTGTGCCGACTGCACACGCGTCGCGAGGAGTTGGGGGCAAGATGAGTGAGCCCATCGGGGTCGGCGAGGCCGTACAGGCGCTCCGGGACGAGCTGCTGGAAGCGGCCGCCGCGGGCGCCGGCAGCAACGTGCAGTTCGAGGTCGGCCCCATCGAGCTGGAGTTCGCGGTCACCCTCACCAGGGAGGCCACCGCCAAAGTGGGCCTCGGTCGGGTGCTGGGCACGGTGGTGTCGGCGGGCGCCTCCGGACGGCTCACGAAGGAGGACGTGCACCACGTGAAGCTCGTCCTCACGCCGCGGGACCAGACCGGCAACCCGCTTCTGATCAGCAACGAGCACCCGCCGGAGACCGGCAGTCTCGAACCCTCCTTCGGGCGCTGAGAAGCGGCCGCCCGGCATGCAGGAGACACGCCGGACCGCCGTGGTGCGGGCGGCGGGACAAGGGTCGGGCCACCTGCTCGCGCCGCGCCTCGTACTCACCGCGCAGCACGTCCTGGGGGGCCGCACGGACGCGACGGTGCAGGTGCCCGGGAGCGACCCCGTCTCCTGCCGAGTGGTGTGGTCGCGCTCCGACGGGCCCTACGACAGCGCCCTGTTGCTGGCCGAGCAGGATCTGACGCGCGACCTCGCCCCCGTGCGCTGGGGCAGATTGGTGACGCAGGACCCGGCGGACACGTGGATCCGGGGATACACGGGTCATTCAGGGCGTACGGGGACCCTGGGTTCCACGTCGTTCGTCGGCGTGCTCGACCCCATGGAAGCCGTCGAGTCCGACCGCTACGTACTGAGCCTGACCGGCACTCCCCCGGTCGGGCCCGAGCGGGTCTCGCCCTGGGCCGGCCTGTCGGGCGGCGCCGTGTGGTGCGCGGGCACTCTTGTGGGTGTCGCCGTCGCCGACCTGCCGGGCTGGCAGCACAGCAGGATCGAGGCAGTCCCCAGCTACGTCCTCTTCGCCGACGAAGCGTTCCGCGAACTGGTGCGCCTGCACACCGGGGCGACCATCCACCTCGAACCCGCCGAGTTCGCCGACCACACCGAATCCGTCGAGCCGCTCGTGCCACGGTCCGCCGCCACCCTGCTCCACCCCAGAGCGGAGACCGTGCGGTTCACCGGGCGCCGCGAACTCCTCGACGAGATGGTGGCGTGGAGCACGGCGGACGACGACCTGTCGATGGCGGTCCTCACCGGGGCCGGCGGTGCCGGGAAGACACGGCTCGCCCGCGAGCTCGGACACCGGGTCGCCGCGGAACGGTACGCGGTGGTGCACTTGAGGCGGGGCAGCGGACCGGACCAGCACCGGCTTCTCGCGGGTACGACGGCCCCCGTCCTCCTGGTGATCGACTACGCGGAGAGCCGGGTGGAGGAGGTGGGGGAACTCCTGCGCCTGCTGGGGCGGAGCACGAGCGGGGTCCCGCTCAGGGTCCTGCTCGTCGCACGAGCCCTCGGCCAGTGGTGGGACGAGCTGCGCTCCCTCGGCGGGGCGGAGGCTGCGGACACGACGGCGCGGGCCCGGCGCTGGTCGATCCTGGACACGGCGTCCCTGGGCGTGGCCGAGGACGAGATCTTCCGCACGGCGGTGGCGGACCTGACACGGGGAGCGGCGGCGCTGGGGCTCCCGGTGGCGGCGGGGTCGCCGCACGACATGCTCCCTGAGCCGCCGGGCACGCCCCGGCGCCCGCACAGGACCGTCCTCGACATCCACATGGCGGCGCTCGCGAGCGTGCTGGCGCCGAGCGCCGGGCCTCCGGTACGGGACGCCCAGGAGGCCCTCATCGGCCATGAGTCGGCGTACTGGCGGGAGACCTCGCGCCGCGCCCCGCTCGGTGCCCTCGGCGACGCCGCACTGCGCAACGCGGTGGTGACCGCCACCCTCGTGGGGCCGGTGCCGGGTGCGCGCGCCCACGCGATGCTCGCTCGGGTGCCGCGCGTCGGCGACCACCCGGAGTCGGTGCGGCGGGCGGTGGCGGACTGGCTCCACGAGCTCTATCCACGCCCCGACTCGGCGGACGGCGGCACGACGTGGCAGTGGGGCCCTCTCCAGCCCGACCCCCTGGGCGAGTTCCTCGTGGGCAGGCGAGTGGCGGCCGAGCCGGAGATCTTGCTTCGTCTGCTGCCGGTGCTCGACGGGCAGGAGACGGTGAACGCGCTTCTTGTGCTGAGCCGGGCCGCGGCGCAGACCGAGTCCGAGCCTCTGGCGGACGTCCTGCGCACCGCCGTCCGCTCCCGCCCGGCGCATTTGGCGCCCCTGCTGGTGGCGGCGGGAACGCGCAGCGCGGAACCCGCGATCCTGATCGCGGCGCTGGACCAGATCCTCGTGGAGGAACTGCTGCCGCCGGGCCGGTTGCTCGACCTGGCGGCGAGGATCCCACCCCTCACCCGGGCGCTGTCGTCGTGGAGCGTCCGCCTGCACGAGAAGCTGCTGGAGGTCGAGCCCGAGCCGTCGGCGGCCGACCCGCACCGGGAGCGGGCGGGCACTCTGCACAATCTGGCAGGACGGCAACTCGGGGCCCACCGTAACCAGGAGGCACTGGAGACCGCGACGTCCGGACTGCGGCTGCTCGACACAGAGGGCGCCGGAGGCTTTGGCGATGTGCTCCGGGGACTGCTGCTGCACGACCGAGCGACAGCACTGGGCAGGCTCGGGCGGTTCGATGAGGCCGTGCGCGACGGACGGCAGAGCGTCGCGCAATTCGTGGCGTTGCAGGTGACGGGTGGCAAGAACCAGTCGTTCGCGCCGCTCGGGCTGGGGGCGGTGCTGAACAACCTCTCCCGGCACCTCGCGGAAACAGGCGACGACGAAGCGGCGCTTGCGGCCGCCCGCAGGTCGGTCGATACACGACGCGAACTCGCCGCCGACGACGTCACGCTGCTGCCCGATCTGGCCAGGTCGCTCAGTACGCTCACGACGCGACTCTATGAGGCCGGTGACCTCGCCGCAGCGATGGAGGCCGCGAACGAATCCCTGAGCGTCCGCCGTAGAGCCGCGCAGGACCATCCGGACGCGTACCTGGAGGAACTCGCCTCGATCTTGCGCAACAGGGCGCGGGTCCTTGTCGACCTGGGCGATCTCGTCGGTGCGCTGGAAGACGTACGGGAGGACGCGGCGATCAGACGGCAGCTCGCCCACTCGGGGCCGCCACGCTCGAGGGTGCAACTCGTGCATGCCCTGAACAAACTGGTCGACCTGCGTCTCAGGATCGGTTCGCCGTCGGAGGCCGTCGAGGCGGCGGTCGAGGCCACCGGTTTGGCGCGCAGGCTCGTGGCCGAGGACGGCCGACGGCATCTGCCGCTGCTCGGAATATCCTTCCTCGTACAGACCCGGTCCTTGCTCCACGCGTCGCAGGCATCGGTCGCCTACCGGGTGAACATCAAGGCCGCGCAGGTGTTCCGCACCGTCCACCGCGAGAACCCCGCGGATTATGAGGGCCTGCTGGATGCACTGGCCAATCAGGCCCACTTCATGTCCGCGGCGGAACGTCCGAAGGAGGAGGAACAGGCTGCTGCCGAATCAGTCGCCCTCCTGGCCGGTCTGCCTGCGGAGTTGAGGGACGAACTGAGGGCCGAGACCGCCGCGGCCCACGAATACCACGCCCAAACCCTCATCGCCCTGCACCGTCCGGAAGCGGCTCAGGAGGCGTGCGACGCCGCACTGGCCCTGTACCGCGAGCTGGAGCGCGAGGATCCGGGCTCGTGCACGGAGCGTCTCGAGAAGGTGGCGGCGCTCCGCGATGCGGCGGCGTCCTGACCGGCGCTCAGGGCTTCCGCGCCGCCTCGACCAGTTCGCGGCACCGCTTCACATCATCCGCCATCGCCACGAGCAGCGAGTCGATCGTGTCGAACTTGGCCTGGCCGCGGACGAAGGACAGGAAGTCCACGGCCACGTGCAGGCCGTACAGGTCGAGGCCGACGCGGTCGATCGCGTATGCCTCCACCGTGCGCTCCGTCCCGTCGAACTGCGGGTTCGTGCCGACCGAGATCGCCGCCGGCATCGCCTCGCCCTGGGCGTGCAGCCAGCCGGCGTAGACGCCGTCCGCGGGGACGGCCGTGTGCGGCAGGGTCTCCACGTTCGCCGTGGGGAAGCCCAGCTCCCGGCCGCGCTGCGCGCCGCGCACGACGACGCCCTCGACGCGGTGCGGGCGGCCGAGGATCTCCGCCGCTCCGGTGACGTCGCCCTCGGCGATCAGGCGGCGGGTCAGCGTGGAGGAGAACGGCTCGCCGCCGCCCGCCTCGCCGCTCACGTAGAGGTCGACGACGTCCACCTCGTAGTCGTACGTTCCGCCGAGCTCGGCCAGGAAGTCGACGTTGCCCGCCGCCTTGTGGCCGAAGCGGAAGTTGGGGCCCTCGACGACCACGCGCGCGTGCAGCTTGTCGACGAGGACCTTGACCACGAAGTCCGCGGGCGACAGCTTCGAGAACTCGGTGGTGAAGGGGAGGATGAGGAGCGCGTCCACCCCAAGATCCGCCATCAGCTCGGCGCGCCGGTGGTGCGGGGCGAGGAGCGGCGGGTGGCTGCCGGGGCGGACGACCTCGCTGGGGTGCGGGTCGAAGGTGACGACGACGGCGGGCACGCCGAGCTCACGGGCGCGCTCCACCGCACGGCCGATGATGAGCTGGTGCCCGCGGTGCACGCCGTCGTAGGAACCAATGGTGACGACGCTGCGCCCCCAGTCCTGGGGGATGTCCTCCAAGCCACGCCAGCGCTGCACTTCTTTGCTCCTCGCCGAACCCGTATACGTCACGTACATCTGTACGTTCCCATTGCCGATTGCGCAGGTCTAAGAGTGCCATGCCGACACCTCACGGCTCGCACCGGAGGGAGTGGCGGGGGTCACTCCTATGCAGGGACGCGGACGCCGCCCGCGAGGTTCTCGATCACCCGCAGGGCGCTGGGGCCGACGAGGGCGGCCCAGTCCTGCGGGGCGTCGGCCAGCCAGCCCGTGACCAGCGCGGCGAAGCCCGGACGGCCGCGGGCCAGTTCGACGAGGAGCCGGTCGCAGCGGGACGCGCCCTCCGGCGTGCGGACGAGCAGCAGCACGGTGCGGTGGACGCGCTCGCGGGCGCGGTCCTCGCCGCACTCCGACACGCCGAGCACCACCGCCCGCAGGACGCTCTCCAGAACGGCGGCGTCCCGCTCCTGGCTGAGCAGGACGTCGAGCAGTTCGCCGCGCAGGGCGCGGGAGACGGCGGTGCCGGGCGCGGCGAGCACGGGCGCGAGGGCCGCACGGACCTGTACGTGTCTGCTGTGCAGGAGCCCTGCGACCAGGGGGAAGAGGACGGGGCGCACGTCGGGGCCGTGTTCGAGGCGGCGGTCGATGTACGCGACGGCGGGCGCGGCCGCCTCGGGGCGGGTCTCCAGGAGGTCGTGGACGAGGGTGGCGACGCGGCGGGCCAGGGCGGGCGTGGTCACGTCGGCGAGGCAGCACAGGATGGCGTCGGCGGCCGGATCCGGCGCGTGCAGCCGGGTGCGGAAGGCGTCGAGGACGGGTTCGGGGTGGGTCGTCAGGGCGGCGGCGAGGGCGCTCGCGGGCAGCCGCGGGTCCCCGGCGGTGAAGCGTCGCAGGGCGTCCGGCAGGTGCTGGGCCCGGGTGCTCGGATCGCGTACGAGGAGGGCGAGGGCGGCGCCGTGGAGGGCGTCGTCGGCGGAGCGGGCGAGCAGCGCGAGGGCGGAGCACCGCAGCAGCGCGTGTTCGGCGGCGGTGGTGGTGTGCGGGGCGGCGCGCAGGCCGTAGGCGGCGGCCGCGACGCGCCTGCCGGGGCGTTCGTCGCGGGCCCAGCGGTCGACGGCCCTGCACAGCGCGGCGGGCTCCTCCTCCGCGAGCGCGGCGAGCAGCTCGTCGGCGCGGGCGTGCGCGCAGTCGACCAGGGCCTCGGTGAGGTCGTCGATGGCGCGGTGCCGGTGGGTGTGGAGCAGCGCCTGCGCGGCGGAGGCGACGGTGGCGTCGGGCGCCGCGTCCAGTGGCCGCTCGTCGCCGAACCACCGCGCGAGGAGCGGTTGTACGCCTGCGGGGTCGGCGCGGAGCAGTACGGCGACGGCGTCCAGGCGGCGGTCCGGGGTGCCGGGAGGGCCGTCGTGCACGACGAGCCGGCGCAGCAGCGAGAAGCGGTCTGCCTCGGCCAGCGGCAGCCCCAGCCAGAACGCGGTCCCGAACTCCCCGCGCGCCGCGAGGGGTTCGAGCACCGCGAGGTAGGGCGTCGCGTCGGGCACGCGCAGCAGCACCTCGCCGAGAAGGTGCGAGGCCCACCAAGCGCCGTCGCCCGATCCTCCCGCCGCTCCCCCGTCCCCGAACTCCACCAGCGCGTCCGTGAGCTCCCCCAGCCGGGAGGCCAGCTCGGCGGCCCCCCGCTGTCGCCCGAGCAACAGCAGGGCCTGCACCACGGGCCCGATCCGGTGCCGCGGCACGGGCAGAAGCGGGACGGGGGTGGGGGTGGGGGTGGGGGAAGGGGCGGAGACGGCGGCAGGGGCGGGGGCAGGAGCTGGGGCGGAGTCCCGGGCGGGGCCGGAGGCCGCGGCACGAGCGGCAGCCGCCCTGCGCCGCCGCTGTTCCGGGACCACGGCGTCTCCATCCGCGTCACCATCCGCGTCTCCATCCGGCGGAACCGCCGGACCCCCCGGCCACTCGGAGACCGACGGTCCACCCGAACCCGCCGAGCCCACGGATACCGCCGGCCCCCCAGGCACCCCCAGGCCCACCGACTCCACCGAAGCCGCCGAGTCCACCTGCACCCCCGGCCCCACCGGCACCTCCAACCCCGCCGCAGCCGCAGCCCCCCGGTCCACCGAAGCCACCGCCCCCGCCCCCGGCGAGCCCCCCACCCCCCGATATCGATGCACCAGCGCCTCCAGAGCTCCGTCCACATCCAGATGTGTGCCCTGGAGCCAGTCCGCCACCTCCTCGTGTGCGAAGCGGTAACCCGGCCCCGCCGGTACGAGGAGTCCCTCCGTCAGCACCGCTGACGCCCAACCCGTGCAGCCGTGGAGGCGTGCCCCCCACGGGAAGGCTTCTTCGAAGAAGGCCCTGTCCAGCTCGCCGTGGCCGGGGCCGAGGCAGCGTCGGGCCGCCTCGTGGACCTGGCCGGACACCCTCGCCGCCAGGCGGCGCACCGCGCTCCCGCGCAGCCCGTTCGCCGCCGCGAGCCGCACCGCGACCCGCAGGCAGAGCAGGTGCAGGTAGGCGCTGAAGACGTCCTCGCGGGTCGGAGTGCCCGGCGGCGGGGCGGACGGCGTCGCGCCCCGCACCTCGCCGAGCAGGCGCAGGGCCAGCGGGTGCCGGGCGTCGGCGGCGGCCAGCGCGTCGTCCGGGATGCCGTGGAGTGCGCGGGCCCGGGATGCCTGCGGTTCCGGCAGGTCCCCGAGGCGTACGCAGCCGGGGAGCTCCGCGCCGTCAGCCGCGGCGTGCAGCGATGCCGCGTCGAAGTGGGCGCCGGCCTGCTCCCAGTACTCGGCGCGGCAGGCGACGACGAGCCGGGCACCGGTGTCCCCCAGCCATCGGGCCGTGCCGGAGCTCCACTGCGCGAGGCGGTGGGCGAGCACGGCAGGCATCTCCTCGGGGCCGTCGAGCAGGAGGAGGAGCGGTCGCCCCGCGGCGTGGACGAGCCGGGCCACCCGGTCCGCGGAGTGGTCGCCGAGCCCTTGGCCGTCCTCCGCGGACGCCGTCAGGATGCGCCCCGCGCGGTCGAGCGCCCGCTCCACCGCGTCGGCCACGGACACGTCCGTGCCCCGCAGGTCGGCGCCGCGCAGCCACAGCGTGGGGGCGGGCTCGGCGCCCCTCGCGCGCCGCGCGGCGAGGGCGGCCAGCTCCGTCGTGCGTCCGGTGCCGGGGTCGCCGACGAGGCCGAGCACGCGGGCGGGGCCGGTCAGGAAGGTCGCGAACTCGCGGGCCGTGTCGGGGCGTTCGACCGGTTCGTGGAGCGGGGCGGGCGGGCCGTCGGAGCCCGCCGAGGTGGCTGTGAGGTGCAGTGCGCCCGCGAGGTTGAGGTCTTCGCCGTACGCGGGAACGGTCGCGGCGTTGCGCGCGATGAGTTCGGCGAGCGGCCCGCCCGGGTCGGCGGCGGCCGCCGCCAGGAGCGGGACGGCGAAGCCCGCCGGACGGTGGGCGTCCTGAACCGAGGGCTCAGAGCTCCAGACGGCGAAACCCACAGGGCCCTGGGCATCCTGAGCCGAGGACTCGGAGTTCCAGCCGGCGAATCCCGCAGGGCCCTGGGCATCCTGAACCGAGGGCCCGGAGCTCCAGCCGGTGAAACCCGCCGGACGGTGGCCATCCTGAACCGAGGGCCCGGCGCTCCATGCGGCGAAACCCGCAGAGCCGTGGGCGTCCTGAGCCGGAGGCTCGGAGCCCCGGCGGGGCCGCAGTGCCGTTCCCAGGACGGCGAGCACCGCGCCCGTCACCGCGTCCACGACCGGCCCGCCCGCGGCGCCCCCGCCGAGCCGCAGCGCGTCGGCTCCGTCCGTGCCGATCGCGAGCTCCAGGGCGGCGCCCACCGCGTGGCAGCGGTCTGTCGCCGTGTACGTGACCGCCGAGGTGCCGAGGACCCGTGCCTCGCGCCAGCCGCCCGCGGCGATGCGTACGTAGGCACCGGTGGCCACGGATGCCCGGGCGGCGAACGGCAGGGGCCGCAGTCCGAGGCCTTCGGTGCGGACGAGGGCGAGGTCGGTGCCGGGCAGCTCCGCCACGGCTTCGGCGGGCACCACGCAGGTGCGGCCGTCCGGCGCGTGCAGGACGATCCTGGCGAGCCCGTCGACCGCCTCGTGGCTGGTGACGACCGTGCCGTGCTCGTCCGCAGCGAACCCCGTGCCGCGCGGCCGCCCGGCGAGATCGCAGACCCGCACCAGAGACGGTTCCGGCGCGGGAACCGAGAAGCCGTCCCGGCCGCGTGCCGCCATGCTCGAACCTCCCCACCGTGCCCCGTTCCCTCGACCGTAGGTCGGGGGTGATCAGCAGGACAGGCGACGGCGCGAACGCGCCCCCTTCCGACCCCCCGGTTCACTCCGAGCGCCTGCCCGATGGGGTGAATGGAGGCGTGTCGGTGGATAGACCTTAAGAGGGGGGAAGCGTGGAGCGGCGGACCGAGGTCCGCCGCTCCACTACGTTCGGGGGGCACCGTCACAGAGGTGCGTCGGCGTCAGGCGAAGACGGCCAGGCTCTTGGCCTTGCCTCGCGACTCCTCCGCGAGGACCAGGAAGCGGCCCTCCGGGTCGAAGACGGCGACGGCGCCCACACCCGCGTACTCCTCGGGCATGTCGATCCGGACGCCGTTGAGCAGCAGCCTGCCGCGCTTCTCGTCCACGTCCCAGCGCGGGAAGGCCCGGCCCGCGGCGTCGGCCACGGGCATCACGGTCAGCTCCTCCTGGAGCTGGTCGAGGGTCTTCGCCGTGTCCAGCTTGTAGGGGCCGACGCGGGTGCGGCGCAGCGCGGTCAGGTGACCGCCGACGCCGAGGTCGGCGCCCAGGTCGCGGGCGATCGCCCTGATGTACGTACCCGATGAGCAGACGACCGAGACGACCAGGTCGAGCACGGGCGTGCCGTCCTCGGCGACCGCGTCACGGACGTCGTACACCGTGAAGGCCGAGATCTTGACCGGCCTGGCCGGGATCTCGAAGTCCTCGCCCTTGCGGGCCCTGGCGTACGACCGCTTGCCGTCGATCTTGATGGCGCTGACCTTCGACGGCACCTGCATGATGTCGCCGGACAGCTTGGCGATGCCCGCGTCTATGGCCTGGCGGGTGACCTTCGACGCGTCCGTCGACGAGGTGATCTCGCCCTCGGCGTCGTCGGTGAGGGTGTTCTGGCCGAGCCTGATCGTGCCCAGGTACTCCTTCTCGGTCAGCGCGAGGTGGCCGAGGAGCTTGGTGGCGCGTTCGACGCCGAGCACGAGGACGCCGGTCGCCATGGGGTCGAGGGTGCCCGCGTGGCCGACGCGGCGGGTCTTGGCGATCCCGCGCATCTTGGCCACCACGTCGTGCGAAGTGAAGCCGGACGGCTTGTCGACGATGACAAGGCCGTCCGGCGTGGTGCCGCTGTTGCTCATGCTCGGGCGTCGCCGTCCGTCTCTTCGTCGGACTCGTCCTCGGGCTTGCGGTACGGGTCCGCGCCGCCCGCGAACTCGGCGCCGGCCGAGACCTCGCGCACCTTGGCGTCGGACATCCGGGCCTTGTCGAGGAGGTCCTCGATGGCCCGCGCGTTGTCCGGCAGGGCGTCCGCGACGAAGGACAGGGTCGGCGTGAACTTCACGCCCGCGGCCTGTCCGACCGCCGACCGGAGGACGCCCTTGGCGCTCTCCAGGCCCGCGGCGGCCGCCGCGCGGTCCTCGTCGTCGCCGTAGACCGTGTAGAAGACCGTGGCCTCCCGCAGGTCGCCGGTCACCCGGGTGTCCGTGATCGTCACGTGCGTGCCGAGCCGCGGGTCCTTGATCCCGCGCTGCAGCTTCTGAGCAACCACCTCTCGGATGAGGTCCGCCAGCCTTTTCGCCCGCGCGTTGTCGGCCACTGCTCCGTCTCCCTTATCCCCGGGCATTCCCTGGGCTTGTCTTGCTGTGTTCAGTCATCGTCGCCGTGCAGCCGCCGTCGTACCGACAGCAGCTCCACTTCGGGCCGGGCGGCGACGAGGCGCTCGCACCGGTCCAGTACGTCGTGGAGGTGGCCCGCGTCGCCGGACACCACCGCGAGGCCGATCTCGGCTCTGCGGTGCAGGTTCTGACCGCCCACTTCCGCCGCGCTCACCGCGTACTTGCGCTGGAGCTCGGCGACGATCGGACGGACGACGGAGCGTTTCTCCTTCAGCGAATGTACGTCGCCGAGGAGCAGATCGAAGGACAGAGTCCCCACATACATGTGTGTCCGGATGTCCCGCCGGTACGGGGTCGAGGCCCCACCAACCACTTGGCAGGGACACAAGAACCGTACACGGAACGGCCGGGGCCGATCGACGGGATTTTCCCCGTCGACCGGCCCCGACACTGAACCGAGCGGATCAGATCAGCGAACTGATCAGCCGCGCGGCTTCTCGCGCATCTCGTACGTCGCGATGACGTCGTCGATCTTGATGTCGTTGAAGTTGCCGAGGTTGATACCGCCCTCGAACCCTTCGCGGATCTCGGTGACGTCGTCCTTGAAGCGGCGCAGACCCTCGATGTTGAGGCTCTCCGCGATGACCTTGCCGTCGCGGAGCAGGCGGGCCTTGGTGTTGCGCTTGACCTCGCCGGAACGGATGAGCACACCCGCGATGTTGCCGAGCTTGGACGAGCGGAAGACCTCGCGGATCTCCGCGGTGCCGAGCTCGACCTCCTCGTACTCCGGCTTGAGCATGCCCTTGAGGGCCGCCTCGATCTCCTCGATGGCCTGGTAGATCACCGAGTAGTAGCGGACGTCGACGCCCTCGCGCTCCGCCATCTGCGCGGCACGGCCGGCCGCACGGACGTTGAAGCCGATGACGATGGCGTCGGAGCCCATCGCCAGGTCGATGTCCGACTCGGTGACCGCACCCACACCGCGGTGCAGGACGCGGATGTCGACCTCTTCGCCGACGTCGAGCTGGAGCAGCGAGGACTCGAGAGCCTCCACCGAACCGGACGCGTCGCCCTTGATGATGATGTTGAGGTCCTGGACCAGACCGGCCTTGAGCACCTGGTCGAGGTCCTCGAGGGAAACCCGGCGGGTGCGCTTGGCGAACGCGGCGTTGCGCTCACGGGCCGCACGCTTCTCGGCGATCTGACGCGCCGTACGGTCCTCGTCGACAACCAGGAAGTTGTCGCCGGCACCCGGCACGTTGGTGAGACCGAGAACGAGGACGGGAGTCGACGGGGTCGCCTCCTCGACGTTCTCGCCCTTGTCGTCGAGCATCGCGCGGACTCGGCCGTACGCGTCACCGGCGACCATCGTGTCGCCGACGCGGAGGGTACCGCGCTGGACGAGGACGGTCGCGACGGCGCCGCGGCCCTTGTCGAGGTGGGCCTCGATCGCGATGCCCTGCGCGTCCTGCTCCGGGTTGGCCCGCAGGTCGAGCGAGGCGTCCGCGGTCAGGACCACGGCCTCGAGCAGCTGCTCGATGTTCTGGCCCTGGCGCGCGGAGATGTCGACGAACATCGTGTCGCCGCCGTACTCCTCGGCGACCAGACCGAACTCGGTGAGCTGACCGCGCACCTTGGTCGGGTCGGCACCCTCGACGTCGATCTTGTTGACCGCGACCACGATCGGCACGTCGGCCGCCTTGGCGTGGTTCAGCGCCTCGATCGTCTGCGGCATCACACCGTCGTTCGCCGCGACCACGAGGATCGCGATGTCGGTGGACTTCGCACCACGGGCACGCATGGCGGTGAACGCCTCGTGACCGGGGGTGTCGATGAAGGTGATGGCGCGCTCTTCACCGTTGACCTCGGTGGCGACCTGGTACGCACCGATGTGCTGCGTGATACCGCCGGCCTCGCCCGCGACGACGTTCGTCTTGCGGATCGCGTCCAGCAGTCGGGTCTTACCGTGGTCGACGTGACCCATGACGGTCACGACCGGCGGACGGGAGACGAGCATTTCCTCGCCGCCCTCGTCCTCGCCGAACTCGATGGAGAACGACTCGAGGAGCTCGCGGTCCTCCTCCTCCGGGCTGACGATCTCCAGGACGAAGTTCATCTCTTCGGCGAGGAGCTTCAGCGTCTCGTCGGAGACGGACTGCGTGGCGGTGACCATCTCACCGAGGTTCATCATCACGCCGACCAGCGAGGCCGGGTTCGCGTTGATCTTCTCGGCGAAGTCGGTCAGCGAGGCACCGCGCGACAGGCGGACGGTCTGTCCGTTGCCGCGAGGCAGCATGACGCCGCCCACCGACGGGGCCTGCATGGCCTCGTACTCCTGGCGCCTCTGCCGCTTCGACTTGCGGCCACGACGGGCGGGCCCGCCGGGACGGCCGAACGCACCCTGCGTGCCACCACGGGCACCGGGACCACCGGGACGGCCACCGAAGCCGGGACGACCGCCGAAGCCGCCGCCACCGCCGGGACGGCCTGCGCCACCACCGGGACCGCCGGGACGACCGGCGAAGCCGCCGCCACCGCCACCGGGACGACCCGCGAAGCCGCCGCCACCGGGACGACCGCCGCCGCCACCCGGACGACCGCCGCCGCCGGGACCACGGCCACCGCCGGGGCCACCGCCGGGACGCGGACCCGCGGCGGGACGCTGCGGCATCATGCCCGGGTTCGGACGGTTACCGGCGGGACCGCCGCCGGGACGCGGAGCGCCGCCCTGCGGACGGGGCATGCCGCCCGGGGTCGGACGGGCGCCGCCCTGACCCTGCGGACGGGGAGCGCCACCGGGGCCGCCCTGGCCCTGCGGACGCGGGGCACCACCGGGACCACCGGGGCCGCCCTGGCCACCGGGGCGCGGGGCGCCGCCCGGACGGGGCGCCTGCGGGCGCGCCATGCCGGTGGAACCACCGGAGGTGAAGGGGTTGTTGCCCGGGCGCGGACCCGAGGGACGGGCGCCGCCGGGACGGGGGGCGCCACCCTGGCCGCCGGGGCGCGGGGCACCCTGACGGTCGCCGCGGTCACCACGGCCCTGACCCTGGCCCTGGCCCTGACCGGGGGCCGGACGGCCACCGGGCTTCGGGGCGCCGGGACGGGCACCCGGACGGGGCGCCTGCGGGGCCGCGGGGGCTGCGGGCGCGGCCGGCGGAGCGGTGAACTCCGGGGCGGCCGGGGCCGGCGAGGCCGGTGCGGGCTTGGGGGCCGGCGGCTTGGGGCCGGGCGTCGGGCGCGGGCCCGGCGTGGCCGGAGAGGCCGGCTTCTCGGCCGCGGCGGGCTTGGGTGCCGGCGGCTTCGGCGCGGCCGGACCCGGACGGGCGGCCTGCGCGGGAGAGGGGGATGCGGGAGCCGCGGGGCTCGCCGGCTTGGGGGCGGCCTGCTTGCGCGGCGCCGCGGGCTTGGCGGCGGACTTGCCGTTGCCACCGCCCTGGTTCAATGCGTCAGTCAGTTTGCGTACCACCGGCGCCTCGATCGTCGAGGACGCCGAACGTACGAATTCACCGAGTTCTTGGAGCTTGGCCATGACGACCTTGCTCTCCACGCCGAACTCCTTGGCGAGCTCGTATACCCGGACCTTAGCCACTTCGCTCCTTTTAGGTCCGGGTTACGCCGGACCGTCGCTACTTCATGGGCGTACTCATCGCGTGCTCATCGAGTGCTCATCGCAATCTCGACCTACTTCCAACTCGCGGGGTACCAGGGCCACACGGGGTTCCGTGCGCCCACGTCTTACGGTGTCGCCTCCTGGGCGACTGTCTCGACAGCCCGGCGCAGTGCCTCCGTGTCGAGCGGTCCCTGGGCGCGGAACGCCCTCGGGAACGCCCGGCGGCGGACCGCCAGGTCCAGACAGACCAGGGCGGGGTGTACATACGCACCCCGGCCGGGCAGCGTACCGCTTGGATCGGGGACGCAGGCGTCCTCTTTCCGCACGATGCGCAGCAGATCGCTCTTGGCCGCTCGCTCCCGGCACCCCACACAGGTGCGCTCAGGGCATGCGCGGGCATGCGTCCGGCCAGACACGCTTAAGTCTACCTCCCCGCACCGACCTCACCCCTTTGGGGCAAGAATCGAACGGCTACTCGCCACATACTGTCGTGATCGAAGCGGTGGCCGCCCGGAATTTATTCCCCGGACGGCTCCGCCCCCGGCCTTCTACTGGTCGGCGGGCTGCTCCGTGTCGGGCCTGATGTCGATGCGCCAGCCCGTGAGCCGCGCGGCGAGGCGGGCGTTCTGCCCCTCCTTGCCGATCGCGAGCGACAGCTGGTAGTCGGGCACGGTCACGCGGGCCGAGCGGGCGCCGAGGTCGACGACCTCGACCTTGCTGACGCGGGCCGGGGAGAGCGCGTGGGCGACCATCTCGGCCGGGTCGTCGGACCAGTCGACGATGTCGATCTTCTCGCCGTTGAGCTCGCCCATGACGTTGCGCACACGGCTGCCCATGGGGCCGATGCAGGCGCCCTTGGCGTTGAGGCCCGAGCGCGTCGAGCGGACCGCGATCTTGGTGCGGTGGCCGGCCTCGCGGGCGATGGCCGAGATCTCGACGGAACCGTCGGCGATCTCCGGGACCTCCAGCGCGAAGAGCTTCTTCACGAGGTTCGGGTGCGTGCGCGAGAGCGTCACGGACGGGCCGCGGACACCCTTGGCCACCCGGACGACGTAGCTGCGCAGGCGCATGCCGTGGGGGTACTGCTCGCCGGGCACCTGCTCCTGCACGGGCAGGATGGCCTCCAGCTTGCCGATGTCGACCAGCACGTTCTTCGGGTCGCGGCCCTGCTGGACCACGCCGGTGACGATGTCGCCCTCGCGGCCGGCGTACTCACCGAGCGTCGCGTCGTCCTCGGCGTCGCGCAGACGCTGGAGGATGACCTGCTTCGCGGTGGTCGCGGCGATGCGGCCGAAGTCGGACGGGGTGTCGTCGAACTCCTTGGGCTCCTGGCCCTCTTCGAGCTCGTCCGCCTCCTCCTTCGCCCAGACCGTCACGTGTCCGCTCTCGCGGTCGAGCTTCACGCGCGCGCGCCGGTGGCTTCCCTCGGTGCGGTGGTAGGCGATGAGGAGGGCCGACTCGATCGCCTCGACGAGGAGGTCGAAGGAGATCTCCTTCTCCCGGACCAGACCCCGCAGGGCACTCATGTCGATGTCCACGGCTACGCCTCCTCTTCCTTCTTGTCCTTGCGGTTGAACTCGACCTGCACGCGCGCCTTGTCGATCTCGTCGAAGGCGAGGCGGCGGGACGTGGGCTTGCGGCCCTTGACGCCGGGCACTTCGAGGTCGAGGCCCTCGTCGTCGACGGTCAGGATGCGGGCGGTCACCTCGCCGCCCTCGGTGAGCGTGAACTTCACCAGGCGGTCGATCGCGCGCAGGTAGTGGCGGCGCTCGGTGAGCGCACGCTCGGCGCCGGGGGAGCCGACCTCCAGGTCGTACTCGCCCTCGCCCATGGCGTCGGTCTCGTCGAGCTTCGCGGAGAGCGCCCGGCTCACGTCCGCGATCTGGTCCAGATCCACGCCGTCCTCGGAGTCGATGACGACTCTCAGCACCCGCTTGCGTCCGACGGAGGCCACTTCGATCTCTTCGAGATCCAGGTCCTGCGAGGTGACGAGCGGTTCCAGTAGTTGCCGCAGCCTCTCGCTCTGGGTGGTGCTCATCCGGGTGACTCCTCGGCCGCGTGTGCTGTTGTGGGTGCGTTGCAAGTCTGCGTGTCAGGTCAAAGGGTATCCGGTCCGAAGGGGTGTTGCCGCCCACGGAGGGGACGATGCGGCGCTCCGTTCCGAGCCGATCGCGGGCGCCGGGGCGGTCCGAAGGTACGGTGATCACCGGGTCTGTGCCCACCGATCTCCCTTTCTGTTCCTTTCCGTTCCCTTTTCGCACCTTTCTCGCTCGCGCCTTTTGGCCTTCCTTCCGAGGACGTCTGCCGTGCCGTCGTATCGCACCGCCCCGCGATCCCGTCCGGGACCGCGCCGAAGGAGTCTGCTCGCCGGAGCCGCCGGCGTCGCGTCTGCGGCGCTGCTCGCGGGCTGCTCGGACTCCGCCGACTCCGCCGCCGACGAGCGTCCGTCCGCCGCCCGGCGGCTGCGCGCCGCCGCGGCGAAGGACAGCAGGGAGCTCCTGAGGCAGTACGACGCCGTGCTCGCGGCGCACCCCTCGCTCGACAAGCGGCTCGGGCCGCTGCGGGGCGAGGTGAAGCGGCACGCGGAGGCGTTCGAGAAGAGCACGGACGACGCGAGCCCCTCCCCCGCCGCGTCCGGTACCGCGGCCGGCTCCCCACCGAAGGCGCCGTCGCCCTCCGTGGCCCCCGACCCCGACGCGGCCGTGCGCGACCTCGCCAAGGCCGAACGCGAGCTGGCCGACCGGCGGGGCAGGACCCTGCTCGACGCCCCCGCCGAGGAGGGCAGGCTGCTCGCCTCCGTGGCCGCCGCGGGCGCGGCCCACGCCTACCTGCTGACGGAGACGGAGAACGACAAGTGAGCGGTACGAAGGACTCGCCGGAGCCGTCGAAGGACGACGAGCTGAAGGCGCTGCAGGCGGCTCTCGGCGCCGAGCACGCGGCCGTGTACGGCTACGGGGTCGTCGGCGGCCGCATCGGCGACAAGCGCAGAGGGGAGGCGCGCACGGCGTACGACGCGCACCGCGCCCGGCGCGACGAGCTGCAGCGCGCGGTGCGCGACCTCGGCGGCGAGCCGCAGTCCGCGGACGCCGCGTACTCGCTGCCGTTCCCGGTGCCGGACGCCGCCGCCGCCGTCCGGCTCGCCACGGAGCTGGAGGACCGGGTCGCGGGCGTCTACTCCGATCTCGTACGCGCCTCGTCGGGCACCCGGCGCGGCACCGCGGCCCTCGCGCTGCGGGAGGCGGCGGTCCGTGCGGCACGGTGGCGGGGCGGGAGCGTAGCCTTCCCTGGGCTCGCCGAGCGGTCGACACCGTCGTCCGCACCGGCGACACCCCAGGCGTAACGCGCTCAGAAGGGAACGACTCGCGCATGGCTCTCGAACCGCCGCAGCGCCTCGTCACAGCACTCGGCGAGACGGCGCAGGACGGCGACGACTGGCTGGACAAGCTGCCCGTGGCAGCCGAAAAGGCCGTCGCTCTACGCGAGTTGACCGTCGAGCGGGTGCATGTGCCCGGCGGCCGCAGCAGCCTCGTGCTGCTGGTCCGGCGGGCCGACGACACGCCCGCGGTGCTGAAGCTCGTACCGCCCCGGTCGCGGCCGGAGAGCGAGCGGGCCGCGCTCGCCCACTGGAACGGGCTCGGCGCCGCACGGCTGCTCGACCCCGAGTGCGCCGACGGGGCGCTGCTCATGGAGCGGCTGCACCGTGACGTGTCCGTGCGGTCGCTGCCGGAGGCCAAGGCTCTCCTGGAGGCTGCGGGGACGCTGCGCAGGCTGTGGGTGGAGCCGCCCGCCGGGCACCGCTTCGAGACGGTCGCCGAGCGCACGGGCCGGCAGGCCGAGGCGATGCGGACCTCCGCCGCGGCCGAGGCGGAGGTCGCGCCGCTGGTCGACGCGGCGCTCGCGGCCCGGGACGAGCTCCTCGCGGCGAGCCCGGAGCCGAAGCTGCTGCACGGCACGTTCCGGCAGAGCAAGGTGCTCGCCGGGGACCGGCTGCCGTGGCTGGCCGTGGGGCCCGATCCGGTGGTCGGGGAGCCCGCCTTCGACCTGGCCCGGCTCGTCCGCGACCGGGTCGAGGACCTGATCGCCTCGCCGTCGGGCGCCTCGATCACGCGGCGGCGCGTGAAGAAGCTGGCGGAGTCCCTCGAGGTGGAGCAGGAGCGGCTGCGGGGCTGGACGCTGTTCCGTGCGGTGGAGTCGGGTGTGCGGGCGCTGCGGGTGGGCCGCCCGCAGGACGCGGAACTGCTCCTGGAGTTCGCAGGCTGGCTGTAGCGGTACGTGCATGTGTACGTGTACGCGAGAAGGGGGCGCGCCGCCGTGCGGAGCGCCCCCTTCTGCGTATGCCGTCAGGCCGTGAGGCGGGCGATCGCCTCGTCGACGGTGAGCTCCTCGCGCTCGCCGGTGCGGCGGTCCTTGAGCTCGACGACGCCGTCGGCGGAGCGGCGCCCCGCGACCAGGATCTTCGGCACGCCGATCAGCTCGGAGTCGGTGAACTTCACGCCCGGGGAGACGCCGGGACGGTCGTCGACCAGGACCCGGACACCGGCGGCGGCCAGCTTGTCGGAGACCTCAAGGGCCAGCTCGGTCTGGAGGGCCTTGCCCGCGGCGACGACGTGGACGTCGGCGGGGGCGATCTCCTCGGGCCAGATGAGGCCCTTGTCGTCGGCGTGCTGCTCGGCGAGGGCGGCGACGGCGCGGGAGACGCCGATGCCGTACGAGCCCATGGTCACGCGGACCGGCTTGCCGTTCTGGCCGAGGACGTCGAGCTGGAAGGCGTCGGCGTACTTGCGGCCGAGCTGGAAGATGTGGCCGATCTCGATGGCACGGTCCAGCTTGAGGCCGGTGCCGCAGTTGGGGCAGGGGTCGCCCTCCTGGACGACGACCACGTCGACGTACGTGTCGACCTCGAAGTCACGGCCCGCGACGACGTTCTTGGCGTGCACGCCGTCCTTGTTGGCGCCGGTGATCCAGGCGGTGCCGGGGGCGACGCGCGGGTCGGCGACGTACTGGACCTTCTCCAGGCCCTGCGGGCCGACGTAGCCGCGTACGAGATCGTCACGTCCCTCGAAGTCGGCGGCAGTGACCAGCTCGACGGCGGCGGGGGCGAAGTGCGCCTCGACCTTGTCCAGGTCGACCTCGCGGTCGCCGGGGACGCCGACGGCGACGATCTCGCCGTCGACCTTCACGAGGAGGTTCTTGAGGGTGGCCGACGCCGGGACGCCGAGGTGCGCGGCGAGCGTCTCGATGGTCGGGGTGTCGGGGGTGGGAATCTCCTCGGCGGCGGGCACACCCGCCGGGTCCACCGGCTTGAGGGCGAAGGAGACGGCCTCGGTGTTCGCCGCGTAGTCGCAGTTCGGGCAGTCGGCGAAGGTGTCCTCGCCGGCCGCCGCCGGGGCGAGGAACTCCTCGGACTTCGAGCCGCCCATGGCGCCCGCGGTGGCGGCGCAGATGCGGTAGTCCAGGCCGAGGCGCTGGAAGATCTTCTGGTACGCGGCGCGGTGCAGCGCGTACGACTGGGCGAGGCCCTCGTCCTCCGTGTCGAAGGAGTAGGAGTCCTTCATGAGGAACTCGCGGCCGCGCAGGATGCCGGCACGGGGGCGGGCCTCGTCGCGGTACTTGGTCTGGATCTGGTAGAGGATCACCGGCAGGTCCTTGTAGGACGTGCACTGGTCCTTGACCAGGAGGGTGAAGATCTCCTCGTGGGTGGGGCCGAGGAGGTAGTCACCGCCCTTGCGGTCGTTGAGGCGGAACAGCTCCGCGCCGTACTCGGTCCAGCGGCCGGTCGCCTCGTAGGGCTCCTTGGGCAGCAGGGCGGGCAGCGAGACCTCCTGGGCGCCCACGGCGTCCATCTCCTCGCGCACGACCCGCTCCACGTTGGCGAGGACCTTCTTGCCCAGCGGCAGCCACGACCAGACACCGGCGGCGGTACGGCGCACGTATCCCGCGCGAACGAGGAGCTTGTGGCTGAGCACCTCGGCGTCCGCGGGGTCGTCGCGCAAGGTCTTCGCCATCAGTCGGGACATGCGCTGGACCTGGGCCATGGTGAACTCCTGCGGATGGGGGTCCCCCCTGCTCGAGCGAAGCCGAGAGCTTGGGGGAGGGTGGTACGCAGGAGGTTAGCCGGGGGCCGGTGGCGGGCGGAAATCGGTTACGGCTCAGAACCGTTTCGCCGGCGCCGGCAGCGGCAGGGGGGCGCCCATCACGGCGTACGGCCGGGCGGCGCTGGGGAACAGGACGCGGCGGGCCAGGTCCGCGTAGCCGAGGGAGCGGTAGAGGCCGCGGGCGGGGCTCTCCACGTCGATGGCGGAGAGGATCGAGCGCGGCTCGGGGACGCCCTCGGTGATCGTCGTGATCAGAGCGCGCCCGATGCCGCGGTTCTGATGGCCCGGGTGCACGTGGAGCTCGGTGATCACGAAGGAGTCGTCGAGCCAGCCGTCCAGGTTCTGGCTGCGCAGATACGGTTCGACGACCGTCGACCACCAGTGGCCGCGGCTGTTGGGCATGCCGTAGACGAAGCCGACGAGGCGGTCGTCGGGGGTGGTCGCGCCGAACGCGCGGGCGCCCGGGTAGGTGAGGTGGCGCAGGACGATCTGCCTCCGTACGGCCACTTCGTCGTCGCTCAGTCCGAAGGCGTGGGCCTGGACGCGCAGCGCGTCGTCCACGCGCGCGGCGAGGTCGAGCGGCGCGATCACGACATCGTCTGTCATGGGGCGACCCTACTTCGCGCCGCGCGCGTTCAGAACAGGACGCTCATGAAGGCGCCGACCTCGCGGAAGCCGACCCTGCGGTACGCCGCCCTGGCCGCGGTGTTGAAGTCGTTCACGTAGAGGCTGGCGACGGGGGCGATGTCCGCGAGGGCGTAGCGCAGGACGGCGGCCATGCCAGGGGCGGCGATGCCGCGGCCTCGGTACTCCGGGGCCACCCAGACTCCCTGGATCTGGCACGCCTGCGACGTGGCGGCGCCGATCTCCGCCTTGAAGACGACCTTGCCGTCGCGGTCGAGACGGGCGAAGGAGCGGCCCGAGCCGACGAGTTCGGCGACGCGGGCCTGATAGAGCAGGCCGCCGTCCCCCGCGAGCGGCGATACGCCGACCTCCTCGGTGAACATCGCCACGCACGCCGGCATGATCGTCTCCATCTCGTCCTTGCGGACACGACGGACGTACGGGTCCGGGACGATGTCGTCCGGGAGCCGGTCGGTGACCATCAGGGGCTGCTGGGCGCGGACCTCGCGGGCGGGGCCCCAGGAGGGCTCCAGGAGCCGCCACAGCTGGGCGGTGGACTCGGCGGGGCCGACGATGGACGAACACCGGCGTCCCGCCCTGCGGGCGCGGTCCGCGAAGCCGCGGATGGCCCGCGGGGTGGCGCAGATGGGGACGAGATTGGCGCCCGCGTAGCAGAGGGAGGCGAGCATGCCGTCCTCGTACCAGCCCCACATCTCGCCGCCCAGGCGCCAGGGGTCGAGGCCCGCCACCTGGACGCGGGCGGTCACGAAGGCGTTCGCGACCGGCTCGCGGTCGAGCACGGCGAGCGCGGCGTCGAGGTCACTCGGTTCGAGGACCCGGGTGGTGGTCTGAGTCAACACGTGCGGGGGCCTCACCATACGGTCTGCTGATCTCCGCACTGTACCTGGCGGGGGCGCCTTGTGCGGGGGCGCCTTTTGTCCGTTGGGGTGCCGTGCAGGGGGCGGGCTCCCCCTCGGTGGGGGCCGGGGCCCCTTTCGCCGCTCCGCGGCGTCATACCCACCCACCCACGCGTTGCTCCGTGCCATCGCCCTGGGGTAGGACGACACAGCCGGTACCCGGCCCTGCAGGGCGCGGTACGGGGTCCTCGGGCGGATCCGGGGGCTGAGACGTCCGGCGCGGGTACGGCCCCTACGGGGCGGGGCGGGGCGGGGCGCACGGGTGGGTGGGAAGCATCCGCCGCGGAGCGGCGGGACAGGGCGGTGCGGCATTCGACGCCGGCCCGGGGGTGCGGGCCACGGCCCCTACGGGGCGGGGCGGTGCCGGGTGCACGGGTGGGTGGGAGTGATCCGCCGCGGAGCGGCGGGGCAGTGTTGGGGGAAGTGCCGCATGCGCGGCCCCGCTGGTGCGGGGGGGGCGGGGCCGCAGGAGCGGAGGTGTGTGGCGTCAGCCCGCCACGGAGATCGTCGGCTCGCCGGAGGCCACGCCGTCCTTCTCCATCTGCTCCGCGATCTTCATCGCCTCATCGATGAGCGTCTCCACGATCTTCGACTCCGGCACCGTCTTGATGACCTCGCCCTTGACGAAGATCTGGCCCTTGCCGTTGCCGGAGGCGACGCCGAGGTCGGCCTCACGGGCCTCGCCCGGGCCGTTCACGACGCAGCCCATGACGGCGACGCGGAGCGGGACCTCCATGCCGTCGAGGCCGGCGGTGACCTCTTCGGCGAGCTTGTAGACGTCGACCTGGGCGCGGCCGCAGGACGGGCAGGAGACGATCTCCAGGCGGCGCTGGCGGAGATTCAGCGACTCCAGAATCTGGATGCCGACCTTGATCTCCTCCGCGGGCGGCGCGGAGAGGGAGACGCGGATCGTGTCGCCGATGCCCTCGGAGAGCAGCGCGCCGAACGCGACGGCGGACTTGATCGTGCCCTGGAAGGCGGGGCCCGCCTCGGTCACGCCGAGGTGCAGGGGGTAGTCGCACTGGGCCGCGAGCTGGCGGTACGCGTTGACCATGACGACCGGGTCGTTGTGCTTGACCGAGATCTTGATGTCGCGGAAGTCGTGCTCCTCGAAGAGGGACGCCTCCCAGAGGGCCGACTCGACGAGGGCCTCGGGGGTCGCCTTGCCGTACTTCTTGAGGAGGCGCGCGTCCAGGGAGCCCGCGTTGACGCCGATGCGGATCGGCGTACCCGCGTCCTTCGCGGCGCGCGCGATCTCCTTGACCTTGTCGTCGAACTGCTTGATGTTGCCCGGGTTGACGCGGACCGCCGCGCAGCCCGCGTCGATCGCCGCGAACACGTACTTCGGCTGGAAGTGGATGTCGGCGATCACCGGGATCTGCGACTTGCGCGCGATCGTGGCGAGCGCGTCCGCGTCGTCCTGCGTCGGGCAGGCGACGCGCACGATCTGACAGCCGGAAGCCGTCAGCTCCGCGATCTGCTGCAGCGTGGCGCCGATGTCGGACGTGCGCGTCGTCGTCATCGACTGGACCGAGACCGGTGCGTCCCCGCCCACGGCCACCGTGCCGACCTGGATCTTGCGGCTGACCCTTCGGTCGGCGAGCTTGGTCGGAACGGACGGGATTCCGAGCGATACGGCAGTCATCTGGCGAGCATCCCCAAGAGTGTGGATCACAGAGTGTCGAGCACAAGGTGTGCTTTCAGGTCCCGAGATCGGCGGGCTCCGGATTCGAGATTACGGCACCGCGCAGGGGCCGGGCACATCACGTCCGGAAGTCCACCCAATGGTGGGCGGCCCGTCACACAAGGTGCCGGGCCGCTGCAAACTTCCCGTAATCAGGAGATTCTCACCGGATTCACCACGTCCGCGATGAGCACGAGGATCGTGAAGCAGATGAAGATTCCCGCCACCACGTAGGCGACCGGCATCAGCTTGGCGACGTCGAACGGGCCCGGGTCGGGGCGGCGCAGGACCTTCGCCGCGTTGCGGCGCACGGACTCCCACAGCGCGCCGGCGATGTGGCCGCCGTCGAGCGGGAGCAGCGGCAGCATGTTGAAGAGGAAGAGCGAGAGGTTGAAGCCCGCGATGAGGAACAGCATCATCGCGATCTGGTTCTCCGGCGGGATGTCCAGGGTGAACACGTCGCCGCCCACGCGGGCCGCGCCGACGACGCCCATCGGGGAGTCCTGCTTGCGCTCGCCGTCGCCGAACGCCGCGTTCCACAGGTCGGGGATCTTGGACGGCAGGGCGATGATCGACTCGACGCCGTTCTCCATCATGTCGCCCATGCGGTCGACGGAGTCGCCGAAGGACTGCCGCACGATGCCGGTGGCGGGGGTGAAGCCGAGGAAGCCCGCGGTGACGTACTTGCCCTCCACGTACGCACCGTCGCCGTCGGTCTTGGTGACCTGGTTCTTGATCAGGTTCGCGTGGAGGTCGAGCCGCTTGTCGTCGCGCTCGACCGTGATGGTGGCCGGGCCGATGGTGTCGCGGATCTTCGACTGGAGCGCGGACCAGTCGTCGACGGACTGCCCCTGGAAGGCGACGATCTTGTCGCCGGGCTTCAGGCCCGCCGCCTTGGCGGGCGCGGCCTTGTCGCCCTTCTCGCACTTCGCGCGGTTCTCGCTCTGCTGGATGACGCAGTCGGAGACCTTGCCGACCTGGGTGGTCTGGCTGCTGATGCCGAACGTCATCATCACGCCGAGGAAGATCGCCACGGCGAGGATCAGGTTCATGAACGGCCCGGCGAACATCACGATGACGCGCTTCCAGGGCTTGCGCGTGTAGAAGAGGCGGGTCTCGTCGCCGGGCTTGAGCTCCTCGAACGCCGCCGAGCGCGCGTCCTCGATCATGCCGCGCCAGGGGGACGTGGACCGTGCCTCTATGCGGCCGTCGGCGCCCGGCGGGAACATGCCGATCATGCGGATGTACCCGCCGAGGGGGATCGCCTTGACGCCGTACTCGGTGTCGCCCTTCTTGCGCGAGAAGAGGGTCGGTCCGAAGCCGACCATGTACTGCGGCACGCGGATGCCGAACATCTTGGCGGTCGACAGGTGCCCCAGCTCGTGCCAGGCGATCGAGAAGAGCAGCCCGATCACGAAGACGACTATCCCGAGGATCATCATCAGTGTCGTCATGCACGGGCCTCCGCGGTCGTCTTTGCTGCCAGTTCGCGTGCCCGAGCACGCGCCCAGGTCTCCGCTTCGAGGACGTCCGCGACGGTCAGGGAGGTTCCAGGCCCGCCGGTGACGGCGGTCTCGTGCTCCTCCACCGTCCTCGTGACGGTCTCCATGATGCCGTTGAAGGGCAGGGCGCCCTTCAGGAACGCGTCCACGCACTCCTCGTTGGCGGCATTGAACACTGCCGGAGCCGTGCCCGCGAGCTCCCCGACCCGCCGGGCGAGCCCGACCGACGGGAAAGCGTCGTTGTCGAGGGGGAAGAACTCCCAGCTCGACGCCTTGGTCCAGTCGAAGGCGGGGGCGGCGTCGGGCACGCGCTCGGGCCAGCCGATGCCGATGGCGATGGGGCCGCGCATGTCGGGCGGGGTGGCCTGGGCGAGGGTGGAGCCGTCGGTGAACTCCACCATGGAGTGGACGTACGACTGCGGGTGGACGACGACCTCGATGCGGTCGAAGGGGATGTCGTAGAGCAGGTGTGCCTCGATGACCTCCAGCCCCTTGTTGACCAGCGTCGCGGAGTTGACGGTGATGACCGGGCCCATGGCCCAGGTGGGGTGCGCCAGCGCGTCCTCGGGGGTGACGTCCGCCAGATCGGCCTTCGTACGCCCCCGGAAGGGGCCGCCGGAGGCGGTGACGACCAGTTTGCGTACGTCCGCGCGCGTGCCGGCGGCCAGCGCCTGGAAGAGCGCGGCGTGCTCGGAGTCGACCGGGATGATCTGGCCGGGCTTGGCGAGCGCCTTGACGAGGGGGCCGCCGACGATGAGCGATTCCTTGTTGGCGAGCGCGAGGGTGCGGCCCGCTTCCAGGGCGGCGAGTGTCGGGGCCAGGCCGATGGAGCCGGTGATCCCGTTGAGGACGGTGTGGCAGTCGGACGCGGCGACCTGCGTCGCGGCGTCGGGTCCCGCCAGGATCTCGGGGAGCCGCTCCCCCGCGGCGTACTGCCCCTTCAGGGCCTCGCGCAGTGCCGGTACGGCGTTCTCGTCGGCGACCGCGACCGTCCCGACCCGCAGCTGCCGCGCCTGCTCGGCGAGGAGGCCCACGCGGCCGCCCGCGGCGGACAGCGCCGTGACGCGGAAGCGCTCGGGGTTGCGCTGGACGAGGTCGATGGCCTGGGTGCCGATCGAGCCCGTGGAGCCGAGGATCACGATGTCCCGCGGTCCGTCCCCCGTGAGAGGGTCGAAGACGAGATGCGGGTCGGCGAGGGGGGATGCGCTGTCGCTCATCCCCCTATTGTGGCCGTATCCCGGGTCCGGTCCGACAGGGCGTGCCCGATCGGGGTCACTCCTTCCTGTCGCGGGTGTCGAAATCGCCCTCCTGGACGCCCTCCGCGGTGTCCATGGTCGGCGCGCTGAAGCGGAGTTGGCCGCCGGATTTGCGCGCGTCCAGGCTTTCGGCGCGTACGTCCAGGTTGAACAGGTAGCCGACGGACTCCTCCTTGATGGCGTCCATCATGGCCGTGAACAGGTCGAAGCCCTCCCGCTGGAACTCGAACAGGGGGTCCCTGCCGAGGTAGGACCGCATCCAGATGCCCTCCTGGAGGTAGTCCATCTCGTACAGGTGCTCGCGCCACTTCCGGTCGAGGACGGAGAGCACCACGCGGCGCTCCAGTTCGCGCATGACGTCGGGGCCGAGGGCGCGCTCGCGTTCCTCGTAGCGGGCGTGGATGTCGTCGGTCAGGGCCTTGGTGATCAGCGGCGGAGTGACGTCGGCGCGGCCGCCCGCGGCCCGGTCGAGGTCGCCGATGGTGACGCGTGCGGGGTAGAGCAGGCGGCAGGCGGTCCAGAGCCGCTCCAGGTCCCACTCCTCGGCGAAGCCGTCGGCGGTCTCGGCGGCGACGTACGCGTCGATGGTGTCGGCCATGAAGTGGTGCGTCTGCTCGCGCAGGTCCTCGCCCTCCAGGACGCGTCGGCGTTCCTGGTAGATGAGGCCGCGCTGGCGGTTGAGGACCTCGTCGTACTTGAGGACGTTCTTGCGGGTCTCGAAGTGGTGCTGTTCGACCTGGGACTGCGCGGAGGCGATGGCGCGGGTCACCATCTTGTTCTCGATGGGCACGTCGTCGGGGACGTTGGCCATGAGCATGACGCGTTCGACTAGTTCGGCGCGGAACAGGCGCATCAGGTCGTCGCCGAGCGAGAGGTAGAAGCGGGACCGGCCGGGGTCGCCCTGGCGGCCGGAGCGGCCGCGCAGCTGGTTGTCGATGCGGCGCGACTCGTGGCGCTCGGTGCCGAGGACGTAGAGCCCGCCGAGTCCTGTGACCTCGTCGTGCTCGGCGGCGGCCTCGGCGGCGATGCGGTCCAGGGCCGCGCGGTACCCGTCCGGGTCGTCCTCGGGGGTGCGGCCGTCCGCCCGGAGCTCGGCCTCCGCCATGGCCTCGGGGTTGCCGCCGAGCATGATGTCGGTGCCGCGGCCCGCCATGTTCGTGGCGACGGTGACGGCGCCCCTGCGTCCCGCCTGCGCGACGATCTGCGCCTCGCGCCGGTGGTTCTTGGCGTTGAGCACCTCGTGCCGGATGCCGCGCCGGTTGAGCAGGGCGGAGAGGTGCTCGGACTTCGCGACGGAGACGGTGCCGACGAGGATCGGCTGGCCGGTGCCGTGCCTCTCGATGATGTCGGCGACGACCGCCTCGAACTTGACGTCCTCGTCGCGGTAGACGACGTCGGGGTGGTCGGCCCGGATCATCGGCTTGTTGGTGGGCACGGGCACCACGTGGAGTTTGTAGATCTGGTGGAATTCGGCGGCCTCCGTCATGGCCGTGCCGGTCATTCCGGCGAGTTTTTCGTAGAGACGGAAGAAATTCTGCAGGGTGATCGTGGCGAGCGTCTGGTTCTCGTCCTTGACCTCGACGCCCTCCTTGGCCTCGATGGCCTGATGGACGCCTTCGTTGTAGCGGCGGCCCGCGAGGATGCGTCCGGTGTGCTCGTCGACGATCAGGACTTCTCCGTCGGTGACGACGTAGTCCTTGTCCTTCTTGAAGTGTTCCTTCGCCTTCAGCGCGTTGTGCAGCTGGCCGATGAGCGAGGTGTGGGCGGAGTCGTAGAAGTTGTCGATGCCCAGCTGGTTCTCCAGGAATTCCACGCCGCTGTCCAGGACGGCCACGGTGCGCTTCTTCGGGTCGTACTCGTAGTCGTACGCGGCGCGAAGTTCGGCGAGTTCCAGTTTGCGCTGCGGAGCCGTGAACTTCTCCTCCTGGATGGCGATGCCGCGCATTCCGCGGACGGCCTCGGCGAAGAATCCGTACCAGTGTGTCGGCTGGTCGGCGGGGCCCGAGATGATCAGCGGGGTGCGGGCCTCGTCGATGAGGATGGAGTCCGCCTCGTCGACGATCGCGAAGTGGTGCCCGCGCTGCACGAGTTCACTCCTCGACCAGGCCATGTTGTCGCGCAGATAGTCGAAGCCGAATTCGTTGTTCGTGCCGTACGTGATGTCGCAGGCGTACGCGGCACGGCGCTGGTCGGGACTCATGTCCGTCTTGATGACGCCGACGGTCAGACCGAGGAAACGGTAGGCGCGGCCCATCCAGCGGGCGTCGCGCTCGGCCAGGTAGTCGTTGACCGTGACGAGGTGAACTCCCTTTCCGGTCAGGGCGTTCAGATACGCGGGCAGCGTGGCGGAGAGCGTCTTTCCCTCGCCGGTCTGCATTTCGGCGATATGGCCGAGGTGGAGTGCCGCGCCGCCCATCACCTGGACGTCGAAGTGGCGCATGCCGAGGACGCGCCGTGCGGTTTCGCGGACGGTCGCGAAGGCCTCGGGCAGCAGCGCGTCGAGGCTCTCCCCGTCGGCGTACCGCTCCTTGTACTCATCCGTGAGAGCGCGGAGTTCGGCGTCCGTGAGCCGCTCGATCTCCCCCTCGATGGAGTTGACCTGCCCCCTGATCCGTTCGAGCCTGCGCAGCATTCTGCCTTCGCCCGCACGCATGATCCTGCCGGTGAGCTGGTCCAGCCTGAGGACGGACATGGCGACCCCTCCCTGGCTCGCCGACCGGTCCGCCCATTGTGGGCCGGGTCACACAGCGGCAGCAATGGTCCGCGCGCACTCCATCGACTCGGTGTGGGCGGTGTCGATCTCCAGGTCGTAGACCATGCCGCGGTGCACCACCTCGGCCTGGGACGCGGCCATGCCGGCGGCCCGGTCGCCCCGTGCGATCCCGCGGGCCTCGGCGATCTCCGCGTCGCACCGCACGCCGACCCACAGCACCGGCAGCCCGTCCAGCGCCTTCTGCCAGCGCCGCTGCGACTCCCCGCCGCCCAGGAAGATCTCGTCGACGATGACCCGGGCGCCCGCGCGGGCCATCGCGGCGACCCCCTCGATCCACGCCGCCTCCAGGGTCCGGAACTCCTCCCCGACGCTCACCGTGCCGTCGGCCGCGAACTCGATGCCGCCGTCCGACGACCGCAGGGACGCGGGCATCGCGGCGACCAGCGTGTCGGCGCCGAAGCTCAGCCACGGCTCCGGCAGGACCGACTGCAGACACCGCACGATCCCGGACTTCCCCGAGCTGGAACCACCGTTGAGGACGATCACCTGGGTCATCACCGGGCCACGGTAGGAGCACCGCTCCCCCGCGCCAAACGATTTCCCGGGGTTTGCGCCGGGCGGCGCGTCTTCCAGGCGGAATGCGCGACGGACGGCGGACGATCCCGGCGACGGCGACCGGATGCGGCGCACGGGCCGGGTGCGCGCGCTGGACGGCAGCAAGACGCTCGACTACGGCCTCGGTCTGACACGGATCGAGGGCCCGGGCGGCCGCGTGTACCGGGGGCACGAGGGCACGGTCCGGGGCGCCGGAACGACGTCCCTGACCAGTGCCGACGGACGGCGTCAGATGACCTTCGCCGTCAACCTCATGCGGTGGAACAAGCCGGACGCCTCGGGGAAGCCGCAGCCGCGCGCCATCGACGGCGCGCTCGCGGCCCTGCACCAGCCGGCGCTCGGCTGACGGCTCCCCCCTTGCCCGGTCACCCTTCCTTGATCACCCTGCGCACATCCGGCCGCGGTGTGTCCGGCAGCGCGGTGTCCGCGATCCACGGACCGTCCCCCGAGGGATCGACGACCCCTTCCTCCAGCCAGGTGTACGTCCCCGAGAGGACGCCCTTGACGACCTTGCGGTCCAGGTCGTCGGTGTTGGTCCACAGCCGGCCGAAGAGCTCCTCGATCCGGATGCGGGACTGGCGGCAGAAGGCGTCGGCCAGTTGGTACGCCTCGCGGCCGTGGTCCTCGGTGGTGCGCAGGAGTTCGGCGCGCACGCACGCCGCGCTCATCGCGAACAGCTCGGCGCCGATGTCGACGACACGGCCGAGGAAGCCCTGCTTGGACTCCATCTTCCCCTGCCACCGGGACATGGCGTAGAAGGTGGAGCGGGCCAGCTTGCGGGCGCCCCGCTCCACGTAGCGCAGATGGCCGGAGAGGTCGGGGTGCCCGTCGGGGTGGAACTCGGCGTACGACCGCGGGAGTTGACCGGGCCCCGCCACCAGCTTCGGCAGCCACTTGGCGTAGAAGCCGCCCGCCCGCGCGCCCGCCTTCGCCTTGTCGGACAGGGTCTTGTCGGGGTCGATGAGGTCGCCCGCGACCTTCAGGTGGGCGTCCACCGCCTCGCGGGCGATCAGCAGGTGCATGATCTCGGTGGAGCCCTCGAAGATGCGGTTGATACGCAGGTCGCGCAGGATCTGCTCGGCGGGGACGGCGCGTTCGCCGCGGGCCGCGAGGGACTCGGCGGTCTCGAAGCCGCGGCCGCCGCGGATCTGGACGAGCTCGTCGGCCATCAGACAGGCCATCTCGGAGCCGTACAGCTTGGCGAGGGCCGCCTCGATGCGGATGTCGTTGCGGTCCTCGTCGGCCATCTGCGAGGAGAGGTCGAGCACGGCCTCCAGCGCGAAGGTCGTCGCCGCGATGAAGGAGATCTTCGAGCCGACCGCCTCGTGGAACGCGACGGGCTTGCCCCACTGCTCACGCGCGGCCGACCACTCGCGGGCGATCTTCAGACACCACTTGCCCGCGCCCACGCACATGGCGGGCAGCGAGAGCCGCCCGGTGTTGAGCGTGGTCAGGGCGATCTTGAGGCCCGCACCCTCGGCTCCTATGCGGTTCGCGGCGGGGACCCGCACGTTGTGGAAGCGGGTCACGCCGTTCTCCAGGCCGCGCAGCCCCATGAACGCGTTGCGGTTCTCCACCGTCACACCCTCGGACGCCGCCTCGACGACGAACGCGGTGATGCCGCCCTTGTGGCCATCGGACTTCGGCACCCGTGCCATGACGACGAGCAGATCCGCGACGACGCCGTTGGTGGTCCACAGCTTCACGCCGTCCAGCACGTAGTCGTCGCCGTCGGGCACCGCCGTCGTCGCGAGACGCGCCGGGTCCGAACCGACGTCGGGCTCGGTGAGCAGGAACGCGGTGATGTCGGTACGGGCACAGCGGGGCAGGAACGCGTCCTTCTGCTCCTGGGTGCCGAAGATCTTCAGGGGCTGCGGTACGCCGATCGACTGATGCGCGGAGAGCAGCGCGCCGATCGCGGGGCTGGCGGAGCCGACCAGGGCAAGGGCCTTGTTGTAGTACACCTGCGTGAGACCGAGCCCGCCGTACTTCGTGTCGATCTTCATGCCGAGGGCGCCGAGCTCCTTGAGGCCGTTGAGGACCTCGTCGGGGATCTTCGCCTCGCGCTCGATGCGGGCCGCGTCGATCTTCGTCTCGCAGAAGTCGCGGAGCTTGGCGAGGAACTCCTCGCCGCGCTGCGCGTCCTCGTCGGGCGGCATCGGGTGCGGGTGGACGAGGTCGAGACGGAATCGGCCGAGGAAGAGTTCCTTGGCGAAGCTCGGCTTGCGCCAGTCCTGTTCGCGGGCGGCCTCGGCGACCTGCCGGGCCTCGCGTTCGCTCACGGACGGTTTGGGGGTTGGTGCGGACATGAGGAGCTCACCTCGCCGCGGAGTGGGGCCGTCGGGCCGGTCGGCCCGATCGTGACCCGGTCGGTTACTGACTGGTGCTACTGGATCGTTGGTACCCGATTCGCCCCGCTCCTACCAGTCCTCGCGCAGCCTTCGCTCCCCCGGCGGAGGCCGAGGAGACGGTGGGTCAGCTCCATCAGGCGGGCCCTGGCCCCGGTGTCGTACGCCTGCTCGTGGGCCCGGGCGTCGGTGTACTGGTCGAAGTAGCGGCCGGTCGTGCCGCCGAGTTCGGGGTCGACGAGGAGCCGCACGGTGGGGCGCACCCCCTCGTCGACGCCGACGAGCGGGTCGAGGCCGTACGCCCGCACGCCCTCGGTGTCCATGAGGTGCGCCGGATGGAGGGCGTTCACGGTGACGCCGGTGCCCTCCAGCTCGACGGCGAGTTCGAAGGTCGCCATGATCATCGCGAGCTTGCTGCGGCAGTAGGCGCGCAGCCCTTCGTAGCCGTCCTCCAGCATGACGTCGTCGAAGTCGACCGCCTCCTGTCCGATCGAGGCGACGTTGACGACGCGGGCGGGCGCGGACGCGGTGAGCAGGGGCAGCAGTGCGCGGACGAGGGCGTAGGGGGCGAGGTGGTTCACGGCGAACCGCAGCTCGTGCCCCTGCGCGCTGAACTCCCGCCGGAGGGGTTCGGCACCGCCGCCCGCGACGGCGTTGTTGACGAGCCCGTCGAGCCGGGGTTCGGCGGCGGCGATCTCGGCGGCCAGCGCGCGCACCTGGTCGAGGTCGGCGAGATCGGCGAGGTAGGTGCGGACGGGGGCGCCCGGGGCGTGCTCCCGCACCTCGGCGGCGACGGCGTCCAGGCGGGCGCGGTCGCGGCCGTGCAGGAGGACGGCGTGGCCGCGGGCGGCGAGGTCGAGTGCGATGCCGCGGCCGAGGCCCTGGGTCGCGCCGGTGACGAGGGTGGTGTGTCGGTCCATGCCCTCTACGGTGGCGGCGCGGTGCGGCGGGTGGGGAGAGCGTGCGGAGCCTGGTGTCACGACCACCAGGCAGGCCCTGGGGCCAGGGCGTACGACAACGGCCGGAGCCCCCGCACAGTGGGCTCCGGCCGTCGGACTCGGGACGCTCTGTCCTACAGGGCGAGGCCCGTCAGGACCATGACGCGCTCGTACGTGTAGTCGTCCATCGCGAAGCGGACGCCCTCGCGGCCCACGCCGGACTGCTTCACGCCGCCGTACGGCATCTGGTCGGCGCGGTAGGAGGGCGCGTCGCCGATGACCACGCCGCCGACCTCCAGGGCGCGGTGCGCGCGGAAGGCGGTCTGGAGGTCGTGCGTGAAGACGCCCGCCTGGAGGCCGTACTTGGAGTCGTTGACGGCGTCGAACGCCTCGGCCTCGCCGTCCACCTTCTTCAGGGTGAGGACGGGACCGAAGACCTCCTCGCAGGCGATGGTGACGTCGGCCGGTACGTCGGCGAGGACGGTCGGCGCGTAGGCGGCGCCGTCGCGCTTGCCGCCCGTGAGCACCTTGGCGCCCGCCTTCGCGGCCTCGTCGACCCAGGACTCCACGCGCTTGGCGGCGTCCTCGTTGACCAGCGGGCCGACCTCGGTCGCCGGGTCGGACGGGTCGCCGGTGACCTGGGCCTCGACGGCCTTGACCACGCGCGGCACGAGCCGGTCGTACACGGACGCGTCCGCGATGACCCGCTGCACGGAGATGCAGGACTGGCCGCCCTGGTAGTTGGAGAACGTGGCGATGCGCGAGGCGGCCCAGTCGAGGTCCTCGTCGGAGGAGTAGTCGCCGAGGACGACGGCCGCGCCGTTGCCGCCGAGCTCCAGGGTGCAGTGCTTGCGCGGCACCGAGTCCATGATCGCGTAGCCGACCTTCTCGGAACCCGTGAAGGAGATGACCGGCATCCGCTCGTCCTGGACGAGGGCGGGCATCTTGTCGTTGGCGACCGGCAGAATGCTCCACGAACCGGCGGGCAGGTCGGTCTCGGCGAGCAGCTCGCCGAGGATCAGACCGGAGAGCGGGGTCGCCGGGGCCGGCTTGAGGATGATCGGCGCGCCGACGGCGATGGCCGGGGCGATCTTGTGCGCGCAGAGGTTCAGCGGGAAGTTGAACGGCGCGATGCCGAGGACGACGCCCTTGGGGAAGCGGCGGGTCAGGGCGAGGCGGCCCTGGCCGCCGGCGTCGGTGTCCAGACGCTGGGCCTCGCCGCCGTTGAAGCGGCGGGCTTCCTCCGCGGCGAACCGGAAGACGGAGACGGCGCGGCCGAGCTCGCCGCGGGCCCACTTGATCGGCTTGCCGTTCTCGGCGGAGATCAGCTGGGCGATCTCCTCGGTGCGCTCGACCAGGCGGTTCGAGACGTGGGCGAGGGCGGCGGCGCGGACGTGGGCGGGGGTGGCGGCGAACTCGTCGCGCACGGCGTGGGCGGCGGCGACGGCTTCCTCGACCTGTGCGTCGGTCGGTACGGCGGCCTTGCCGACGACCCGGCCGTCCCAGGGCGAGGTGACGTCGAACGTGGTCTCGCCGGTGGTCTGGCGACCGGCGAGCCAGAAGGCGTGGATGGAAGTCATGTCGATTCCCGGCCCTTCCGCGGTGGTGTGTCTTGGGGGGGGTACGTACGTTCCTCACGGTAGGGGTACGTGGGGGCGGCGGCGTTTGTCCTACGCGGAGTACTGGCCGGGGGCCTTGTGCCGCTCTGTATGTGTCGCGGGGCGTCGGCCCGCCGGGGGCGTTCTTTGGCCGCGGGCCGGTGGGGGGTTTCGCGCAGTTCCCCGCGCCCCTGGGTAGGGGGGCCTTCGTCCTTGGCCGCGGGCCGGTGGGGGTTTTCGCGCAGTTCCCCGCGCCCCTGATCAGGCGCCCCCCGGCCTTTGCCGTTGCCCCGCACCGGGGCGGGTGTGTTCTCCTGCCGGCCGGTGGGGGCTTGGCGCGCCGTTCCTCGCGCCCCTGATCAGGCACCCCCGCCCCTGGCGAGGTGCGGGTGGCGTCAGTCCGTGTTTGTGGATGTTGCCTTGAGGGAGAGCCAGAGCTCCATGCGGACGTCTGGGTCGTCCAGGGAGCGGCCGAGGATTTCTTCCACTCGGCGCATGCGGTAGCGGAGGGTGTGGCGGTGGACGCCCAGGTCGGCCGCCGCCGCGTCCCACTGGCCGTGGCGGGAGAGCCAGGCGCGGAGGGAGGCGACCAGGTCGCCACGGCCCGTCGCGTCGTGTTCGTGCAGCGCGCGGAGGAGGCCGTCCGCGAACGCCCGCACCGCGTCGTCCGCGAGGAGCGGCAGGACGGACCCCGCGGCGAGTTCCTCGTGCTCGACGAGTGCCCGGCCGCGCCGCCGCGCGACGGACAGCGCCTGTTCCGCCTGCTTGTACGCCGTCGCCGCGGCGATCGGTCCGGCCGGGGCGGACAGGCCCATCACCAGTTCGCCCTCATCCCCGGAGGGGGTGGCGTCACGTCCCGCCGCTCCCCGGCCCGCCTCCAGCGCCGCCGCGTACTCCGCGCACGCCCGCACACCCGCGCCGCCGTCCACGACGAGCAGCACGAGCCGCTCCCCGTACGGGACGACGAGCAGCGCTTCGCCGGAGCGCGCGGCCGCCGCCTCGACGACGTCGACGAGTCCGGCGAGCGGGTCACCGTTCCCGGAGGCGTCGGCCACCGCGGCGAGCACCGCGGCGGACGCGGTGCCGGGCCGCGCATCGCCCGCTCCGTTGTCCTCCGCGCCCGCCCGCACCCGCGCCGCGGACGCGGACGCCACCTGCGCGACGACGAGGCGGAACGGTGCGTCGAGGAGGCCGCCGTACAGCTCGCCGGCCACGGTGCGTGCGTGGTCGGGTTCCCCGGCCAGCAGCATCCGCAGGACCGCCGCGCCGATCCGCTGTTCGGCGGCGTGCAGGGAGCGGGAGCGCTCGGTGGTGAGGGTGAGGAGGGCGATGGCGGAGTGGACCGCGTAGCGTTCGGCGGTGCCGAGGGTCGACGCCGTGCCGACGGCGAGCGCCGCGCGCGGCCTGCGTCCCGTGCCGAGCGAGTGCAGCTCCACGCGGTCCTCGGCGCCGGCGACGACGGAACTGGCGGGCGCCGGGCGCTCCCTGAGGCGCTCCACGTCGGCGGTGACCCGCGCGGCCCTGCGGTTGGCCCACTCGGGCGCGGCGGCGACGACGGCGCCCGACGCGTCGTACAGCGCGGCCCACCCGTCGACCTGCCCGGCGAGGGCGAGCAGCAGTCCCTCGGGACCGTCGCTCAGCGCCTGCTTCGTCAGCTCGCGCTGGGCGGCGAAGCCCGCCGTCACGGCGCGGTACTGCTCGGCGGCGATGGCGGCGGACACGGCCTTGCTGATGGCGAGGAACGGGGTGCGCCGCGGCACCTCGATGAGCGGCAGGTCCGCGTCGGTCGCGGCGTCGACGAGGGCGCGCGGGATGTCGGGGTAGTGGACGCCGACGGCGAAGCCGAGGCCGACGACCCCGGCGCCGGCCAGCCGCTTCACGTAGCGCCGCATGGCGTCCGGGTCCTCCGCGTCCAGCTTGAGCGCGGTGATCAGGAGGAGTTCCCCGCCCTCCATGTACGGCACGGGGTCGGCGAGCTCGCTGGCGTGCGCCCAGCGCACGGGGGCGTCCAGGCGTTCCTCGCCCGCGCGCACGGTCAGCTTGAGCGCGGAGTGGTGGACGAGCGAGGCGAGCGTGGGCGGCATGGGACCTTCAGGTCTGCGGCAGGCGGGGCGGGTCGGTTTCCCGGCCCCCGGTTCGCGGGCGCCGGATGTGGATCTTTTGGCCGGTCCGTATGAACGACCTGTGTCGATTCTGCCTCACCGTACGGTGCCGCAGAGACCGAACTCCCCGTACGTGTGATCCGGGGACGTGTGGTCCGGCGCGTTCTCCGCGCCGGACCTTCCGGGTGCCCCGTCCACGCCGCTTCAGGCCGGGCCCCGCGCCGCTTCAGGAGCGCAGGTCCACCAGGAGCGGGGGCGCGTGCTCCCCGCGTACGTCCGTCAGGGACAGCACCGCGTGCCCCGGCGGCACCCCGTGTGCCAGCTCCGACGCGGACCAGCGTTCACGCTCGACCTGACGGACGGTGACGGCGCGGGCCGTCGGCGCGTTGCCGGTGATGACACGGCGCAGCATGTGCACGGTTTTGCCGAGTGGGGTCTCGGCGATGATCTGCCGGTCCGTCACATCGCGCGCTTCCGTCCACTCCTTGCCCCAGACCTCCGCGAAGTCCTGGCCGTCCCACGGCGTGAGCCCGGAGAGCGCCATGCGGCAGCCGATCGCGCCGAGCAGCGGTGTGCGCAGCGGACGGGGTACGTCGTCGAGCGTACGCAGGGTCATGACGACGCCCGCGTTGGCGGACCGCAGTCGCTGGACCCGGCGTACGGATTCCGGGGTGACCGTGCCCGACGCGTCGTCCAGGACGAGGCAGGCGAAGAGCGAGCGGTCCTCGCGTCCGGCGGCGACCGCGGTGAACTGGGCGAGGACGAGCCGGGCCAGGATCCGCGAGGCGTCGGCGTGCCCGCGCTCGGGGAGGTCGATGCGGACCCGTACGGGGTGGTCGAGGGCGCGCAGCGAGAACGGGGTGCTGCGGCCCGAGGTGTCGAAGAACGGCGCGAAGGCGGGGCGGTCCAGGAGCGCGATGCGGTCGGCGAGGACCGCGCCCGGGTCGCCGGGGTGGCCCAACTGGCGTTCGCGGGCGTCGAGTTCCCTGATCATCGCGTCCTGCCCCGCCGACTGCAGTGCCTTGCGCAGGGCGGCGAGCGGGCCGGGCGACCCGTCGAGCAGGGCGCGCAGCTCCGGCACCGAGGGGAAGCGCCGGTGGACGGCGAGGAAGGGGCCGAGGAGCTGGGCGAGGCAGGTCGTGGAGCGGCGGCTGTCACCGCTGGGGTGCGGGTCGACGAGGTCGCCGACGAGGGCCTCGGCGAGGACGGCCGCGGCCTCGTCCGGGTCGTTGGTGCCGCCGTACAGGTCGAGGTCGTACACGGAGTCGGGCTGCCCGATCCGTACCACCACGTCGTAGTCCTCGGCGGGCCCGAGCCCCGCGCCCGCCGCCCCGACGACCACCACGGCGGCCCGCCCGGCGAGTGCGCCCAGGCACAGCGACTCGGCGAGCGGCCACACCACGCGGGCGGTCTTGCCGGAGCCGCCGGGGCCGACGGCGAGCAGGGAGGTGCCGAGCAGGTCGGGGCCGAGGGCGAGCCCGGTGCTCCGGTAGGCGTAGGGGTTGCGGGGGTCGTCGGCCGTCGTCCCGAGGCGCACCTGCGCCGTGGCGAGGTCGTGGCGGGCGGCCCGCGCGGGCAGGTCCCGGTCGCCCGAGGGGTGCGGGCAGGCGCGGGCGCCGTCGCGCACGACGGCGTCGGTGAAGACGTGCAGCGGGCTGCGCCCGGCGCGCACGGACCGCCAGGCCCGCGCGATCCGGGCGTGGTCCACGTCCCGCATCAGCCCGGCCCGCGCGTCGGCGGCGAGCCGGTCGGCGGCGGCCTCCGCACCCGCGGCCCGCAGCTGCGGCCAGCGGGCGGGGTCCTCCTCGGGGGCGGGCGGCGGTGGGGGCGCGTCCGGGCGGCGCAGCCGGGGGGCGACGAAGCGGCGCCAGACCTCGCCCCAGCGGCCGAGCCTGCCGACGCCGATCATGATGGCGAACGCGATGAGGGTGTAGTAGCCGTACCAGACGACGGCGTTGCCGACCTTGTCGCCGGTGTACAGCCAGGCGTCGGGCAGGAACAGCTCGATCGGCAGGACCCACCAGCCGCCGAGGTACCCGTTCCACAGCAGCGACCAGAGCAGCCAGCCGACCAGGAACGAGATCAGGGCGCCGCTCAGCAGCTGCCGCGTCGGGACCATCTCCGGCTCGAGCTCCGGCCGCGGCTTGTGCGCGAACCGCCAGATGCCGGGCAGGGCGGCGGGGCGCGGCGCGCGCAGCCAGGCGAGGAAGGCGGCTCCGTCGGGCAGCGGCGGCGCTCCGGGGGCCTGCGCGGGCCGGGGCGGCAGACCGGCCGCCGGGCCCGGCGCGCTCTGCGACCGCTGTGCGGGCGCGGGCGGTACGGCCCCCTGCGGAGGCGACGCCGGGCGCGGCACCGGCGTCGCATGCGTGCCCTGCGCGTCCTGCGTGCCGTCGGAATCCACGATTCTTGCCCCCTGGCCTGCCGCTCTCCTGGTTCGCGGGTCAATCTAGTGCCCCTGCGGGGCGAGCTCACCGGATACGCGCCCGGCGATGAGCCCTCCGCTATGTCCACCACGGACAACCGCCACGCCGAACGACTCCCCCATGGAGCATGCCCACCCCCTGGCGCCGCCCCTAACCTGCGAAGAAAGCAGTAGAGCGTCCGTATCGTCGCCCCACCCCCGTCAGCAACAGGAGCCCCTCATGACTGCCCTTCCGCAGGAGCGCCGCGTCGTCACCGCCATCCCCGGTCCGAAGTCGCAGGAGCTGCAGGCCCGCCGTACCGCCGTGGTCGCCGGTGGCGTGGGCTCCGTGCTGCCCGTGTTCGCCGCGCGCGCGGGCGGCGGCATCATCGAGGACGTCGACGGCAACCGTCTGATCGACTTCGGTTCCGGTATCGCCGTGACGTCCGTCGGCGCCTCCGCCGAGGCCGTCGTGCGCCGGGCCTCCGCCCAGCTCCAGGACTTCACCCACACCTGTTTCATGGTCACGCCGTACGAGGGCTACGTCGCCGTCGCCGAGGCGCTGGCGGAGCTCACGCCGGGTGACCACGAGAAGAAGTCGGCGCTGTTCAACTCCGGTGCCGAGGCCGTCGAGAACGCCGTCAAGATCGCCCGTGCGCACACCAAGCGCCAGGCCGTCGTCGTCTTCGACCACGGCTACCACGGCCGCACCAACCTGACGATGGCGCTGACCGCCAAGAACATGCCGTACAAGCACGGCTTCGGCCCGTTCGCCCCCGAGGTCTACCGCGTGCCGGTGGCGTACGGCTACCGCTGGCCGACGGGTGCCGAGAACGCCGGCCCCGAGGCCGCCAAGCAGGCCATCGACATGATCGCCAAGCAGGTCGGCGCCGAGAACGTCGCCGCGATCATCATCGAGCCGGTGCTCGGCGAGGGCGGCTTCATCGAGCCGGCCAAGGGCTTCCTGCCCGAGATCGTGAAGTTCGCCAACGACAACGGCATCGTCTTCGTGGCCGACGAGATCCAGTCCGGCTTCTGCCGTACGGGCCAGTGGTTCGCCTGTGAGGACGAGGGCATCGTCCCGGACCTCATCACCACCGCCAAGGGCATCGCGGGCGGTCTGCCGCTCGCCGCCGTGACGGGCCGCGCCGAGATCATGGACGCCGCGCACGCGGGCGGCCTCGGCGGCACCTACGGCGGCAACCCGGTGGCCTGCGCCGGTGCGCTCGGCGCCATCGAGACCATGAAGGAGCTCGACCTCAACGCCAAGGCGAAGCACATCGAGTCGGTCATGAAGACCCGGCTGACCGCCATGGCGGAGAAGTTCGACATCGTCGGCGACATCCGCGGTCGCGGCGCGATGATCGCCATCGAGCTGGTCAAGGACCGTACGACCAAGGAGCCGAACCCCGAGGCGACCGCCGCGCTGGCCAAGGCCTGCCACGCCGAGGGCCTGCTCGTGCTGACCTGCGGCACGTACGGCAACGTGCTGCGCTTCCTGCCGCCGCTGGTCATCGGCGAGGACCTGCTGAACGAGGGCCTGGACATCATCGAGGGTGCGTTCGCCCGCGTCTGAGCGGCCGCGATCGCCCGGAGGGACGCCTCCCGCACCGGGCGTGACCGTCGGGGCGTGTGAAGAAGGTGTGCGGGCCCCATGACGGGTTGCTGTTCCGTCTGTCGGCCCGCCATCCGCTGCCGTACGGTTTCTGCAGATGAGAGAAACACCCGCTCACAGGGGACTGTGGGCGGCACCACGACGGAGCCTCCCCAGCCTCGTCCTGGTCGTGCCCTAGCGCACACACCCGGAGCTCTTGGCTCCGGAACTCCTCACCGATCGGACGGCCGCTCGCCCCACACCCCCCGGGGCGCGCGGACCCCCGATCCGGAAGACCGCTTCGGAGACTCCCCCCGACGGACCCGCGTGAGCAGGTCCCCTCGGACAGTCCGGGCCGGTCGGCCACCGAAGGGCCGGCACACTCCCCCCCTTGTGCCGGCCCTTCGGCATGTCCGGACCTCGTGCCGTGTCAGGCTGTGGCGCATGTCCGCAACCCCGGCCCCGCGGCGGCCGGCCCTCGCCCTCTCGCTGTGCGTGGTCCTCTTCGCGCTGCTCACCTGGCAGGTCGTCGTCGAAGGACCGCTGCGCCGCGCCGACGAGCGTGCGGCGCGCGCCCTCGCCGGGAGTCGACTGCCGGACGGTGCCGCCGAGTTCCTCGCCGACCTCGGCAACGCCACGGTGGCCGTGCCGGTGCTGGTCGCCGTGGCCGTGTACACCGCGTGGCGCGCGCGGCGCGGCGGTGCGTTCCGGTGGTGGCTGCCCGCGGTCGCCGCGCTCGTCGCGATGGCCGCGGTGCCCGTGCTCGTCGCACCGCTGAAGGCGGTCATCGACCGCCCCGGCCCGCCCGGCATGGCGGGCGACGGCGGCTTCTACCCCTCCGGCCACGCGGCGACGGCCGCCGTCGCCTACGGAGTGGCGGCGCTGCTCCTGCTGCCGCTGCTCCGTGGCGCGTACGGCCGCCGCGAACTGGTCATCGGATGCTGCCTGTTGAACGTGGCGGTCGGGTTCGGGCTCGTGCGGCGCGGCTACCACTGGCCGCTGGACGTGGTGGCGAGCTGGTGCCTGGCCGCGGTGCTGCTGCTGGCGATGGTGCTGTTGGTCGGCCGGACGGCGCCGGTCAGCCGAAGTACCGGTCGAAGTTCTTCGAGAACTCCCAGTTGTTGAAGCGGTCCCAGTTGATCGACCACGTCATGAGGCCGCGCAGGTCCGGCCAGGTGCCGTGGGGCTTGTACGAACCGCAGTTGCTGCCCTTGGTGAGGCAGTCCAGGGCCTTGTTGACCTCGCCCGTGGACACGTGGCCGTTGCCCGCGTTGACGGAGGCGGGCATGCCGATGGCGACTTTCTGGGGCGGCAGCGGCGGGAAGACGTTGTTCTTGTCACCCGCCACGGGGAAGCCGGTGAGCAGCATGTCGGTCATCGCGATGTGGAAGTCCGCGCCGCCCATGAAGTGGTACTGGTTGTCGAGGCCCATGATCGGGCCCGAGTTGTAGTCCTGGACGTGGAGCAGCGTCAGGTCGTCGCGCAGGGCGTGGATGACGGGCAGGTACGCGCCCGCGCGCGGGTCCTGACCGCCCCATTTGCCGGTGCCGTAGAACTGGTACCCGAGCTGCACGAAGAAGGTCTCGGGCGCCATGGTGAGCGTGAAGCCGGCGCCGTACTTGGCCTTGAGGGTCTTCACCGCGGAGATGAGGTTGACGACCACCGGGGTCTTCGGGTTCTTGAAGTCGGTGTCGTTGGCGTCGAGCGAGAGCGAGTGGCCCTCGAAGTCGATGTCCAGGCCGTCGAGCCCGTACTCGTCGATGATCTTCGAGACCGAGGCGACGAAGGTGTCGCGGGCCTGCGCCGTCTTGAGCTGGACCTGGCCGTTCTGGCCGCCGATGGATATCAGGACCTTCTTGCCCGCGGCCTGCTTGGCCTTCACCGCGGCCTTGAACTCGTCCTTCGTCTCGACGTTCGGGCACTCCGTCCTGGGACAGAGGCCGAAGCGGATGTCACCGGAGGTCGCGGAGGTCGGTTCGCCGAAGGCGAGGTCGATGATGTCCCAGCTGTCGGGGGTGTCGGCGAGCCGGGTGTAGCCGGAGCCGTTGGCGAAGCTGGTGTGCAGATAGCCGACGAGGGCGTGGTCGGCGGCGACGGACGGTCCCGCGGCCCGTGGTCCGGCGTCCCGGGGTTCGGGGGCCGCCGTCGCACGGGTCGAGAGCAGGCCGGACGCGGCGAGCGCGCAGGCCGCGACGGCGACCACTGCGGCACGTCTCACGCGGCTCGCGGGGCTGGTTCGGGGCAACGAAGAGCGATCCACAACTGCCTCCGGGCATGGGGGGATTGGAGGGCGGGTCGCGCATAACTTGGTCCAGACCAATTGAGTTGTCAAGGTTTCCGGCAGCTCACGTCCCGCCGTCGTGACCGTCGCCCGCCAGCCGTGCGGCCGCCTCGTGCATCGCGAGTTCGAGCACCCCGGGGTCGGTCAGCGTCCCCGAGCCGTCCGGCGGGACCAGCCAGCGGACGCCGCCCGCGGCCCGGCCCGGATAGGGCACGACCACCCAGGTGCCGCGCCCCGCTCCCCGCACCCCCGTGCCGAGCCACCGCGAGACCGTGCCCGGCGGCACGAAGAACCCCATGCGTTCGTCGCCGAAGTCGGCGAGCACGGGGCCGGGCCGGTCGACGCAGCGGGTCAGCACGTCGAGCGTGGGGTAGCCGAGCTCACCGGGCAGGATCAGCACGTCCCAGCGCCTCCCCGCCGGCAGGAGCGCGACCCCCAAGGGGTTGCGCTCCCACTCCCAGCGGCAGGCGTCCGGTTCCGGTGCCACCGACACCAGCCAGTCGATCGCCGACCTCTCCCCCGAGTCACCCGAGCCAGTCATGGCAGGACCTTCCTTCCCTGTGCGGCAACATGCGCGTCACAGGGGAGAGAGGCCACGGGCCGGAGCATTACGCGGGTTTCGGCGGCCAGTTGTCACGGCCGCACGCCTCAGCTGTCGAAGCCGAGGCCCAGCTTGTCCATCGTCTTCAGCCAGAGGTTCCGCCTGCCGCCGTTCGCGTCGGAGCGGGCCAGCGACCACTTGGTCAGCGCGACACCGGTCCACGCGAACGGCTCGGGCGGAAACGGCAGCGGCTTCGTCCGCACCATCTCCAGCTCGGTGCGCTCCGTCCGCTCGCCCGCGAGCAGGTCGAGCATCACGTCGGCGCCGAACCGCGAGGCACCGACGCCGAGGCCCGTGTAGCCCGCCGCGTACGCGACGCGCCCCTTGTGGGCCGTGCCGAAGAACGCCGAGAACCGCGAGCACGTGTCGATCGCGCCGCCCCACGCATGGGTGAAACGGACCCCCTCCAGCTGCGGGAAGCAGGTGAAGAAGTGCCCGGCCAGCTTCGCGTACGTCGCGGGCCTGTCGTCGTACTCGGCGCGCACCTTCCCGCCGAACGGGTAGATCGCGTCGTAGCCGCCCCACAGGATGCGGTTGTCGGCGGAGAGCCGGAAGTAGTGGAACTGGTTGGCGCTGTCGCCGAGGCCCTGGCGGTTCTTCCAGCCGATCGCCGCCAGCTGCTCGTCGGTCAGCGGCTCGGTCATCAGCGCGTAGTCGTAGACCGGCACGGTGTACGGGCGCAGGCGCTTGACCAGCGAGGGGAAGATGTTCGTCGCGAGGGCGACGTGGCGGGCGAAGACCCGGCCGTACGGCGTGCGGATGGCCATGCCCGCGCCCGAGGAGGCCAGTTCCAGCGCGGGCGTGTGCTCGTAAACGCGTACGCCCTTCTCCAGGCAGGCCCGCTTCAGGCCCCACGCCAGCTTCGCCGGGTGCAGCATGGCGACGCCCTCGCGGTCCCAGAGGCCGCCGAGGAAGGTCGGCGAGTCGACGTGTTCGCGCAGCGCGTCCGCGTCCAGGAGCTCGGCGCCCCCGGCCAGTCCGTGCTCCGCCATCTCCTCGTACATCTCGCGGAGTTCGGCCATCTGGTGCGGCTCGGTGGCGACATCGATCTCGCCGGTGCGCTCGAAGTCGCAGTCGATGGAGTACCGCTTGACGGCCGCCTCGATCTCGTCGAGGTTGCGGGCGCCGAGCTCCTCCAGCTGCGCGATCTCGCCGGGCCAGCGGGACAGGCCGTTGGCGATGCCGTGGGTGAGGGAGGCGGCGCAGAAGCCGCCGTTGCGGCCGGACGCGGCCCAGCCCACCTCGCGGCCCTCGACGAGGACGACGTCGCGCTCCGGGTCGCGCTCCTTGGCGATGAGCGCGGTCCACAGGCCGCTGTACCCGCCGCCGACGACGAGCAGGTCGCAGCGCTCGTCGCCGGTGAGGGCGGGCTCGGGGGCGGGCCTGCCGGGGTCGTCCAGCCAGAACGACACCGGCTTGGCGCCGGAGAGGGACTCGGTGAAACGGGTCATGGCACCAGGGGCCATGATTTCCACTCCTTCAGGTGTTACCGGGCAGTGCCGGGTATTACCGGGGCTGCTTGTTGCGGCGTTTGCCGATGAGCATTCCGGAGAGCACGAGCAGGACGGCGACGAGGAACATCGCCGTACCGATCACATTGATCTGAACGGGCGTGCCCCGCTGTGCCGATCCCCAGACGAACATGGGGAAGGTCACAGTCGAGCCCGCGTTGAAATTCGTGATGATGAAATCGTCGAAGGAGAGCGCGAAGGCGAGCAGCGCGCCCGCCGCGATGCCGGGTGCGGCGATCGGCAGCGTCACCCGCAGGAACGTCTGCACGGGACCGGCGTAAAGGTCCTGGGCGGCCTGTTCCAGGCGCGGGTCCATCGACATGACGCGCGCCTTGACGGCGGTCACCACGAAGCTGAGGCAGAACATGATGTGGGCGATGAGGACCGTCCAGAAGCCGAGCTGCGCGCCCATGTTGAGGAACAGCGTGAGCAGCGAGGCGGCCATGACGACCTCCGGCATCGCCATCGGCAGGAAGATCAGCGAGTTGATGGCGCCGCGCGCGCGGAACCGGTAGCGCACGAGCGCGAAGGCGATCATCGTGCCGAGCACGGTCGCGCCGATCGTCGCCCAGGTGGCGATCTGCAGGCTCAGCGAAAGCGATCCGCACATGTCGGCGACACCGCACGGGTCCTGCCACGCGTCGAGCGAGAATTCCTGCCACGAGTAATTGAAACGGCCCTTGGGTTTGTTGAAGGAGAAGACCGTGACGACGATGTTCGGAAGGAGCAGGTACGCGAGCGTCAGCAGGCCCGCGATGACGATGGCATTGCGCCGGAGCCAGCGGAAGAAGGCGGCCATCAGACGAGATCCTCCGTCCCCGACTTGCGGATGTAGAAGGTCACCATGAAGAGGATGGCGGCCATGAGGATGAAGGAGAGTGCGGCGGCCGTCGGGTAATCCAGAATGCGCAGGAACTGCGTCTGGATGACGTTGCCGACCATGCGGGTGTCGGTGGATCCGAGCAGGTCGGCGTTGACGTAGTCACCGGCCGCCGGAATGAAGGTGAGCAGCGTTCCGGAGACGACGCCCGGCATGGAGAGCGGGAACGTCACCTTGCGGAACGTGGTGGACGGCTTGGCGTAGAGGTCGCCCGCGGCCTCGTGCAGCCTGCTGTCGATGCGCTCCAGCGAGGTGTAGAGCGGCAGGATCATGAACGGCAGGAAGTTGTACGTGAGTCCGCAGATCACCGCCAGCGGTGTGGCGAGGACCCGGTCGCCGGCCGTGATGCCGAGCCAGCTGGTGACGTCGAGGACGTGCAGGGAGTTGAGGGCGCCCACGACCGGGCCGCCGTCGGCGAGGATCGTCTTCCACGCCAGCGTACGGATCAGGAAGCTGGTGAAGAACGGCGCGATGACCAGCACGAGGATGACGTTGCGCCAGCGGCCCGCGCGGAACGCGATGAGGTAGGCGAGCGGGTAGCCGAGCAGCAGGCACAGGACGGTGGCGGCGCCCGCGTAGAGCACCGAGCGCAGGAACTGCGGCCAGTAGTCGGTCAGGGCGTCCCAGTAGGTGGCGAAGTGCCAGGTGACCTTGAAGCCCTCTTCGAGGGAGCCGGTCTGCACGGAGGTCGACGCCTGGTAGACGAGCGGCAGCGCGAAGAAGACGATCAGCCAGAGGATGCCGGGGAGCAGCAGCCAGTAGGGGACGAGCCGCCCTCGCCTGCGCGGCTTGCGCGCGGGTGGCTCCTCGGGAGCGGGCGCCGTCGGCGGTGGTGCGTCGGTCACGGTGGTCATGCGGAGGCGTCCTCCTCGACCTTCTCGACGCCCGCCGCGACGTCCTGGGAGGCGTCGAGGCCGAAGGTGTGGGCGGGGTTCCAGTGCAGGACGACCTCGGCGCCGGGGACGAGGCGGGTGTCGCGCTCGATGTTCTGCGCGTACACCTCGAAGGAGGGGCAGACGGGGCTGCGGACGACGTACTGCGTCGATACGCCGATGAAGCTGCTGTCGGCTATGCGTCCGGTGATGCGGTTGCGGCCCCCGGGGATCTGTCCGGCGTCGTCGGCGTGGCTGAGGGAGATCTTCTCCGGGCGCACACCGACGAGGACCTTGCCGCCCGTGGCGGTGGGGCCGCTACATCGTGCGACGGGCAGCGTCAGCTTGCAGTCGCCCGCCTTGACGACCATGTCGTCACCGCTGCGCGCATCGACATCCGCCTCGATGAAGTTCGACGTGCCGAGGAAGTTCGCGACGAACGTCGTGCGCGGGTTCTCGTACAGGTCGGCGGGGGCGCCGAGCTGCTCGACGCGGCCGCCGTTCATCACGGCCACGGTGTCGGCCATGGTCATGGCCTCCTCCTGGTCGTGCGTGACGTGCACGAAGGTGATGCCGACCTCGGTCTGGATGCGCTTGAGCTCCAGCTGCATCTGACGGCGCAGCTTCAGGTCGAGGGCGCCGAGCGGCTCGTCGAGGAGGAGCACCTTGGGGTGGTTGATGAGGGCGCGGGCGACGGCGACGCGCTGCTGCTGGCCGCCGGAGAGCTGGTGCGGCTTCTTGCGGGCGTGCTCGCCGAGCTGCACCAGGTCGAGCATGTCGCCGACCTGGCCCTTCACGGACTTGATGCCGCGCCGGCGCAGCCCGAAGGCGACGTTCTCGAAGATGTCCAGGTGCGGGAAGAGCGCGTACGACTGGAAGACCGTGTTCACGGGCCGCTTGTACGGCGGCAGGGCCGTGACGTCCTGGTCGCCGAGGTGCACGGTCCCCGAACTGGGCTCCTCCAGGCCCGCGATCATGCGGAGCGTGGTGGTCTTGCCGCAGCCGGACGCGCCGAGCAGGGCGAAGAACGAGCCCTGCGGCACGGTGAGGTCGAGCGGCCGCACGGCGGTGAAGGAGCCGTAGGTCTTGCTGATCCCGGCGAGACGGACGTCGCCGCCGGTTTCTTGAGCAGAGGTCATGGTGTGGTCCAGGGGGGAGTCGAGGGGCAACGGGAGGTGCCGTTCAGGGGCGCGGGGCTGTGACATGTGCGGCTCCGCCGTGGGGCGCGACGAGCCACGACGGGCCCGCAGGCAAGAAGACGGGCCCGCAGGCAAGAAGCGGCCTCGTCCGCCGGAGCGTCACGCGCCGGTCAGCTTCGCGAACTTCTCTTCGTACGCCGTCTCTTCCTTCGGCGTGAGCGACCGGAACGCCCGGGACTTCTCCTTCATCTCCTTGTCGGGGATGATCAGCGGATTCGACGCGGCGTCCGCGTCGATCCTCGCGAGCGCGTCCCGTACCCCGTCGACCGGGCAGACGTAGTTGATGTACGCGGCGAGGCGGGCCGCGGGCTCGGGCTCGTAGTAGTAGTCGATGAGCCGCTCGGCGTTCTTCTTGTGCCGTGCCTTGTTCGGGACCAGCAGGTTGTCCGTGGACGTGATGTAGCCCTGGTCGGGGATGTGGAAGCCGACGTCGGGGCTGTCGGCCTGGAGCTGCACGATGTCGCCGGCCCAGCCGAGGCAGGCCGCCATGTCGCCCTTGGCGAGGTCGGACGTGTAGTCGTTGCCGGTGAAGCGCCGGATCTGCTTCTTGTCGACGGCCTTCTGGAGGCGGGCGATGGCCGCGTCGAAGTCGTCGTCGGTGAAGTCCGCGGGGTCCTTGCCCATGTCGATGAGCGTCATGCCGACGGTGTCGCGCATCTCGGAGAGGAACCCGACGCGCCCCTTCAGCTTCGGGTCATCGAGCAGCTGCGACACCGACGTGATCTCTCTGCCGCCGGTCGCCTTCTTGTTGTACGCGATGACGGTGGAGATGCCGGTCCAGGGATACGAGTACGACCTGCCGGGGTCCCAGTCCGGGTCACGGAACTGGGCGGAGAGATTCGTGTACGCGTGCGGCAGGTTGGCCGGGTCCAGTTTCTGGACCCACCCGAAGCGGATGAGCCGGGCGGCCAGCCAGTCGGTGACGCAGATGAGGTCGCGTCCGGTCTCCTGGCCCGCGGCGAGCTGCGGTTTGATCTTGCCGAAGAACTCGACGTTGTCGTTGATGTCCTCGGTGTACTTGACCGTGATCCCGGTGCGTTTCGTGAACGCGTCCAGGGTGGGCCGCCGGTTCTCGTCCTTCTCGTCGACGTCCATGTACTCGGTCCAGTTGGAGAAGCTGACGCGCTTCTCCTTCGCCGAGTGGTCGTCGGACGAGACCTCGCCCTGGCTCTTGCCCGCCGCGGGGATGCCGCAGGCGCTGAGTGCCCCGAGGCCGCCGATCGCGAGCGCGCCGCCCGTGGAGGCGCGCAGCAGGGTACGGCGGGTCAGGGCGGCCCTGCCGTTCCGGTAGCTGCGGTGCATGGCGGCCAGTTGGGCCGGACTGAGGCGGTGTGGCTCGTACTGCTCCATGCGCGTGGTTGCCCTTTCGGGAGGAAGGCGGCCGCCGGTCACGCGGCCCGCGACGACGTGGCTGCGTGACTACCGGTCCCCGAAGATCGTGCGGTGCCAGTCCTTGCGGACGACCGCGGTGTTGTCGAACATGACGTGCTTGACCTGCGTGTACTCCTCGAAGGAGTACGCGGACATGTCCTTTCCGTAGCCGGACGCCTTGTAACCGCCGTGCGGCATCTCGCTGAGGATCGGGATGTGGTCGTTGACCCACACGCAGCCCGCCTTGATGTCGCGGGTCGCGCGGTTGGCGCGGAACACGTCGCGGCTCCAGGCGGAGGCGGCGAGACCGTAGGGGGTGTCGTTGGCGAGCCGGATGCCCTCGTCGTCGCTGTCGAAGGGCAGCACCACGAGGACGGGGCCGAAGATCTCCGACTGCACGATCTCGCTGTCCTGGGCGGCGTCGGCGATCAGGGTCGGCTTGTAGTACGCGCCGGGGTGCTGGAGCGCCTCGCCGCCGGTCACCACGCGCGCGTAGGAGCGGGCCCGGTCCACGAACCCGGCGACGCGGTCGCGGTGCGCGTGCGAGATGAGCGGCCCCATGTCGGTGCTCGGGTCGAACGGGTCACCGAGCCGCACGCTCTCCATGAGGTCGGCGACGCCCTGCACGAAGGCCTCGTAGAGGGGGCGCTGCACGTACGCGCGCGTGGCGGCCGTGCAGTCCTGCCCGGAGTTGATGAGCGCGCCGGCGACCGCGCCGTGCACGGCGGCGTCGAGGTCGGCGTCGTCGAAGACGACGAAGGGCGCCTTGCCGCCGAGCTCCAGGTGCAGCCGCTTGACGGTGGCGGTGGCGATCTCGGCGACGCGCTTGCCGACGCCGGTGGACCCGGTGAAGGACGTCATGGCGACGTCGGGGTGCCCGACGAGGTGCTCACCGGCGTCCTTCCCGGCGCCCGTGACGATGTTGACGACGCCGTCGGGGATGCCGGCCTCGGTGGCGGCCTGCGCGAAGAGGAGGGAGGTGAAGGGGGTGAGCTCGGCGGGCTTGAGGACGATGGTGTTGCCCGCGGCGATCGCCGGGAGGACCTTCCAGGCGGCCATCTGGAGGGGGTAGTTCCAGGGGGCGATGGACCCGACGACGCCGATGGGCTCACGGCGTACGTACGAGGTGTGGTCGCCGGTGTACTCCCCGGCCGACTGGCCCTGGAGGTGCCGGGCCGCGCCCGCGAAGAAGGCTGCGTTGTCGACGGTCCCGGGGACGTCGAACTCGCGGCTCAGCTTGATCGGCTTGCCGCACTGCAGCGACTCGGCCTGCGCGATCTCCTCGGCACGCTCCGCGAGGACGCCGGCGAACCGGTGCAGGGCGTCGGAACGCTCGCCCGGGGTGGCGCCCGCCCAGCCGGGGAACGCCTCGGCGGCCGCGGCGACGGCGGCGTCGACGTCGTCGGCCCCGGCCAGCTCGTACGTGTAGACCTCGTCGCCCGTGGCGGGGTCGACGACCGCGTGGGAGGCGCCGGACGTCCCCTTGGTCAGCCGCCCGGCGATGTACTGCGCACCGTCCGCGAAGTGGTCCCGCGCCTGGAAGTTGTGCATGACGCTCTCCTCCGCCGCCCGCCCCGTCCCGCGGGGGTCGGCGTAGCTCCGGATCGATTTGAGTGCCGATCCTGACAGAGCAGTGATAGTCCAACAAGTGATTCCGTTGTTGCCTTTTGGTTACGCGACGGAATCTGTCGACCAGGTGTCGAGTCGACCCCGAAAACCCAGGACGGAATGTCAGTGGTGCGTGCCAGACTCGCGTGCATGACGAAGATCGACTCGGTGGAGGCGCTGGTCGGCGCGGTGCGCGCGGGCGAGAAGGTGACGTACCTGCGCTTCTGGGGCCACACCCCGCGGCGGGACGGCACGCTCGGCCCGAGCTGCCTGAGTCAGTGGTGGCCGTCGCCGTTCACGGTGGACGGCGTGGAGTACGCGACGGCGGAGCACTGGATGATGGCGGCCAAGGCCCGCCTCTTCGACGACGCGGACGCGGAGCGGGCGGCCCTCGCGGCCCGCACGGCTGCCGAGGCGAAGAAGGCGGGACGGCTCGTCCGGGGCTTCGACGACGCGATATGGGCACGCGAGCGCTTCGGCATCGTGGTCGAGGGCAGCACGCACAAGTTCGCGTCGGACCCCGCGCTGCGGGACTTCCTCGTGGGCACGGGTGAGCGCGTCCTGGTCGAGGCGAGCCCCATGGACCGCGTCTGGGGCATCGGCCTGGCGGCCGACGACCCCCGCGCGGAGGACCCCGAGAAGTGGCGGGGGCCGAACTTGCTGGGATTCGCGCTGATGGAGGCGCGGGGCCGGATCTGAGGGACGGGGCTGCTCATCTGGTGCGCGGGGCCACCACGGCGTCCTCCGCCACGGACTCGCCCGCCCCGGCCCCGTCGCCCTGCCGGTCAAGCCGCCTCCGTACGAGACGGCTCTGCGCCGCCACCGTCACGATCACCCCGGCGCCGAGGACCGGCCAGGCGAGCGGGCCCGCCGCGATCACCGCGGTGACCAGGAGCGGCCCGCCGCTGCGCTGGGCCGACGAGGACAGGCCGTGGACCCCGAGGTAGGCGCCCTGGGCGTCGCCGGGCGCGAGCGCGATCGAGAGCTCCCAGGACGCGACGGCGTGGAGTATCTCCGCGAAGGTCAGGGCGATGGCGGCGACCGTGAGGGCGGCGACGGCGAGCCCCGTGCCGCCGAGCGTGGAGGCGGTCAGGGCGGCGCAGCCGACGACGAAGCACGCCGCGAGGGGGACCAGGAGCGCGCGGGCCCGCTCCGGAGTGCTGCCGAACCGGGACAGCGGGACCTGACAGCAGACGACCAGCACGCAGTTGAGCACCATGAGGAGCGGCGCGAGGCCGTGCGGGGCGTCCGTGGCGTGCACGATCCACAGCGGGATGCCGACCTGGAGGACCGCGTCGTCGAGGAAGAGGGCCGCCTCGGTCACGGTGAAGAGCAGGTAGGAGCGGTCGCGCCACGGGTTGGAGGGCGGGGTGCCAGGGGCGGCTCTCGGTCCGCGTGCGGTCGTGGAGGCGGTGACCACGCGGGACGGCGACGGAGGTTCGGCGCAGCGCGGGGTGAGGGCCGCGGCGGCGAGGAAGCTGACCACGTTGCCGAGGAGCAGCGCCTGGTAGGCGTGGGTGGTGCCGACGGCGAGGGCCAGCGCGCCGGCCAGACCGCCGATGGCCCAGCCCGCGTTGGAGACGGTGCGCTGGACGGCCTGGTACCTGGTGCGGTCCGGGCCCGCGATGCGGGCGGCGTACAGCTTGGTGAGGACGTTGGCGCCGCGGTCGGCGAGGCTGTTGACGGCGGAGTACAGCAGGAGCAGCGCGAAGTCGTCCGTCGTGAGCAGCGCCAACAGCGCGACTGCTTGCTGGAGTTGGGCGCCGATGAGGATGCGGGTGACCGGGAAGCGGTCGGCGAGGTGACCCGCGAGCGGCGCGCCCGCGATGCCGACGGCGCCCGAGACCCCCAGGAGCACGCCGACCTCGGCGACGGAGAGCCCGGTGATCAGGGTGAAGTAGAGGGCGGCCGCCCCCATCCAGAGACCGGTACCCATCTTGTTGATCAGGGCGATCCAGAGCATGCGGCGGCCGTCGGCACCTCCCGGTATGCGTGCGTACAGCGCGGACCGCTTACGAGTGAGGCTCACCCATCCCCCTTGTCCGGCAGACGACTTGGCGACGTCGACTTGACGCGAAATTTTGTACCGGTACATAATTGTTTACGTGGCAGCACAATATGTGATCAGTGGCTCGACCGCCAAGGGAATCACCGCATCGGTCGAACAGGCCGTGGCCGACGGCGGCTTGGCGCCGGGCGCCGCGCTGCCTCCGGTGCGCAGGCTCGCCGACGAACTGGGAGTCAGCGCGGGCACGGTGGCGACGGCCTACAAGGAACTGCGGCAGCGCGGCATCGTCGTGACGCGCGGCCGGGGCGGAACGGTCGTGGCGCAGGCCCCCGCTGTCGGGACCCGCAGGCCGCCGAAGGCGCCGCCGGGGGTGCGCGACCTGGCGGGCGGGCATCCGGATCCGGAACTGCTGCCGGTCCTGCTGCCGCCCGCCAGGGTGGAGCCGGTGAACGGCTCGCACCGCGGGTCGCCGCGCCTCGCCGGCCTTGAGGAACGGACCCGGGAGTGGTTCGCGCGGGACGGAGTCCCCGACTCCGGCGTGACCTTCGCGCACGGCGCGCTCGACTGCATGGCCCGGCTGCTCTCGGTGGAGCTGAAACCCGGCGACACGGTGGCCGTGGAGGACCCCGGCTTCCACCATCTCCTGGACCTCGTACCGGCGTTGGGGCTGCGCATGGTGCCGGTGGCCGTCGACGACGAGGGCATCAGGCCGGAGGCGCTGCGCGGGGCGCTGCGGGCGGGCGCGCGGGCGCTGGTGTGCAGTCCCCGGGGGCAGAACCCGGTGGGCGGCCACTTCACCGCCGAGCGGCGGGACGCGCTGCTCGACGCCCTCGCGGGGCATCCGGACGTGCTCGTGGTGGAGGACGACCACAACGCGGAGATCGCGGGGGCGGCCCCGTACTCACTGGCCACGGGCGGGCTCCCGCGCTGGGCGCAGGTGCGGACCGTCTCCAAGCACCTGAGCGTCGACCTGCGGTGGGCGGCCCTCGCGTGCGACCCCACCACGCTGGCCAGGCACGAGGGGCGGATGCTGCTCACCTCGGGGTGGGTCAGCCACGTACTGCAGGAGACGGTCGAGCGGACGATGGCCGACCCGGCGGCCCGTGAGGTGGTGCACCGGGCCGAGCGTGTCTACGGCGAGCGGCGCGAGGCGCTGATCCGCGAGCTCGCGGGGCACGGGATCGCGGCGCGGGGGGCGAGCGGGATGAACGTGTGGGTGCCCGTGCGGGACGAGTCCGCGGTGGTCAACGGGTTGCGGTCGCGCGGGTGGTGGGTGGCCGCGGGGGCGCGGTTCCGCATCGCCGCGCCCACCGCCGTGCGCATCACCACGTCCGCGCTCGGGGCGGCGGACGCCGGGCGTCTCGCCGCGGACTTCGCCGCGGTGCTCGGCGAGTCGGAGGCTACGTACGGGGGGTGATTCCGACGGTTCCGGTGGCCGAACCGGCCGAATAGCCCGAGTCGTCCCGATCGTTCCGCGTGGACCCCGCGCCGGAGTCCTCGTCCGGCACCACGATGAGGATCACCAGCAGCGCCACGCCCAGGACGATGCCCGCGGCTCCGCAGATGATCCCGGCGAGGGCCTGCCCGCCGTTGGTCGCCTCGCCCCGCCGCGCCTTGCCGCGTCCCACCGCGCCGAAGATCACCGCGAGGATGCCGAGGACGATCGCCAGCGGCCACAGGCAGAAACCGACGGCGGCGACGATCCCGAGGACGAGTGCGCTCACGCCCATGCCGTTCGCGGGGGTCATGGGCATGGCGGGCCAGCCGTACCCGGGATAGCCCTGGAAGCCCTGATATCCCTGGCCTTGATACCCCTGGCCCTGGTATCCCGGCCCCTGATAGCCCTGGCCCGGGTACCCGTAGGGCATCTGCCCCGGTGGCCCGTACGGCATCTGCCCGGGCCCGTCCGGCGAGACGGGCGGCGGCGGCACGGGCTCGCCGGGCGCCGCGAAGGGGTTGCCCATGCCGGGCGGCACACCCGGCGGAACACCGGGCTGCCCACCGGCCATCGGAGGCGCGGGCGGCTGCGGCACGGCCCCCGGCATCGACGTCACCGTCCACTGGTCATGCACCGAAGGCGGCGGCCCGAGCGGAGCTCCGGGCGCACTCCGCGCGTCCTTCGCCGACCCGTCCTCCGCGGGCGGCGCCCAGGGATCGCGTTCCTCCGGCGCCCCCGCGCCATCCGCGCCACCCACCCCGGGCACGGAGTCGTCCTCGGACTTCGCGGACATGACGGGTCACCTCTTTCGTACGTTCCGTCATGCTACGGCCCCCGCTTTACCCGCGCCGACCGCCGCCTACGATGATCCCCGACCCATCGATCAGCCGATCAAACCCGTTCCTGGGGAGGAAACCGTGACCGAGCAGCAGAACGCAGCCGCGCCCGCCAGAGACCCGCACGCCTTCATCGCAGGACTGCCCAAGGCGGAACTGCACGTGCACCACGTCGGCTCGGCCTCCCCCCGGATCGTCTCCGAGCTGGCCGCCCGGCACCCCGACTCCTCGGTGCCGACCGACCCCGAGGCGCTCGCCGACTACTTCACGTTCACGGACTTCGCGCACTTCATCAAGGTCTACCTGTCCGTCGTGGACCTGATCCGCACCCCCGAGGACGTGCGCCTCCTCACTTACGAGGTGGCCCGCGACATGGCGCGGCAGAACGTCCGCTACGCCGAGCTGACCATCACCCCGTTCTCCTCCGTGCGCCGCGGCATCGACGACCGCGCGTTCATGGCGGCCATCGAGGACGCCCGCAAGGCCGCGGAGGCCGAGTTCGGCACCGTGCTGCGCTGGTGCTTCGACATCCCCGGCGAGGCCGGGCTCGAGTCGGCCGAAGAGACGTTGCGGCTCGCCGTCACCGACGGCCTGCGCCCCGAGGGCCTGGTCTCCTTCGGGCTCGGCGGGCCCGAGATCGGCGTGCCGCGCCCGCAGTTCAAGCCGTACTTCGACCGGGCGATCGCGGCGGGCCTGCACTCGGTCCCGCACGCCGGCGAGACGACGGGCCCCGAGACCGTCTGGGACGCCCTGATCCACCTGGGCGCCGAGCGCATCGGCCACGGCACGACCTCCGCACAGGACCCGGGGCTCCTCGCCCACCTGGCCGAGCACGGCATCCCGCTGGAGGTCTGCCCGACCTCGAACATCGCGACCCGCGCGGTCAGCACCCTCGACGAGCACCCGATCAAGCAGTTCGTCGAGGCCGGGGTGACGGTCACGATCAACTCCGACGACCCGCCCATGTTCGGCACGGACCTGAACAACGAGTACGCCGTCGCGGCCCGTCTCCTCGGCCTCGACGAGCGCGGTATCGCGGCCCTCGCGAAGAACGCCGTCGAGGCGTCCTTCCTCGATCCGGCGGGCAAGGCGCGGATCGCCGCCGAGATCGACACGTACACGGACACGTGGCTCGCGCCGTAATTCACGCACCTGTCCGCATCCCGTGACCACAATGGGCCCATGCGCACCGTGACTGCTGTGGCCCACCGAGGCGATCCCTACCGCGTCCGCGAGAACACCCTCCCGTCCCTGCGCTCCGCGTTCGACCGGGGCGCGGACGCGGTGGAGATCGACGTCCGCCTGAGCGGCGACGGCGTACCCGTCCTGCTGCACGACCCGACCCTCAAGCGCCTGTGGGGGTACGAGCGACCGCTCGCCGCCCTGTCGTCGGCGGAGGTCGAGGGCCTCACCGAGGGTGGCATCCCGACCCTCGCGGCGGCCCTCGCGGCCACCGAGGGGCACCGGCTCATGATCGACCTGCCGGGGGCGACGTACGACGCCGTGCGCACGGTCATCGGGGTCGTCGCCGAGTGCGGGGCGACGGAGCGGGTGTACTACTGCGCGGGCGGGCGGACGATGCTCGCCGTGCGCGAGGCGGACCCGGCCGCGGAGATCGCGCTGACCTGGACGACCACCGCCCCGCCCCGCCCCGTCCTGCTGGACGCGGTGAAGCCGCGCTGGCTCAACCTCCGCTTCCCGCTGGTCGACCGCGAACTGACCCTCCACGTGCACCGGCAGGGCCTGCTCGTCTCCGCCTGGACCCCGGACACGCGCCGCTCGATGCGGCGCCTGATCGACACGGGCGTCGACGCGATCACCACGAACCGCATCGACGTCCTGCACGGTCTTCGCTGATCTCACGACAACCCCTGGGGGCCGCTGACGCAGCGCGTCATCAGGGCCGCACCAAGGGCATGCGGCTCGCGGACCTCGGGCAGCGCGGGTTCGCGTTCACCGCGGCGGGCCACGCGGCCCGGCTCAACGGCGCCCTGACGTTCGTCACGTGGCCCGCCGAGGACATCCGGGAGGCGGTGCACAACCACCGCCGCGGACGCCGCCGCTCCGGCCAGCCTGCTACAACCCCGCCAACGCGTTCCACCGCTTCGCGAACTCCGTGCGCTCCTTCGACGTGATGTCCCGCGCGATGACGAGCCGCTTGCGCATCGCGTCGTCGGGGAAGATCAGCGGGTCCTCGGCGAGGGCGGCGCGTTCCTTGTCCTTGGAGGAGGCGAGGACGTCGCGGGCGGCGGGGACGGGGCAGACGTAGTTGACCCAGGCGGCGAGCTCCGCGGCGACCTCGGGGTCGTAGTAGTGGTCGATGAGCCGCTCGGCGTTCTGCTTGTGGCGGGCCAGGTTGGGCACCATCAGGGACTCCGCCCACAGCTCCGCGCCCTCCTCGGGGACGACGAACTCGATGTCCGGGTCGTCCGCCTGGAGCTGGATGACGTCGCCGCTGTAGGCCTGGCAGGCGAGGACGTCGCCGCTGGAGAGGTCCTTGATGTAGTCGTTGCCGGTGAAGCGGCGGATGTGATGGCTGTTCACCATCTTCTCGACCTTGTCGCACATCCGGTGGAAGTCGTCCGCCGTCCACTTCCTGATGTCGACGCCGTCGCCCTGGAGGAGCAGCGCGAACGCCTCGTCGAGGCCGGAGAGGAGGGTGACGCGGCCCTTGAGGTCATCGGCCCACAGGTCGGAGACCTGCTTGAGCTCGCGGCCGACCTTGCGCTTGTTGTAAGCGATGCCGGTGATGCCCGACTGCCACGGGACGGTGTACTTGCGCCCCGGATCGAAGTGCGGCGACCGCAGGAGCGGGTCCAGGTACTTGGTCACGTTGGGCTGGCGGGCACGGTCCATCTCCTGGACCCAGCCGAGCCGGACGAAGCGGGCGCACATCCAGTCGCTGATGACGATGAGGTCGCGGCCGGTCTCCTGGTGGTTCATCAAAGACGGGCTGATCTTGCCGAAGAACTCGTCGTTGTCGTTGATCTCCTCCGTGTAGCGGACGTCGATCCCGGTCCGCTTCTCGAAGGCGTCCAGCGAGGGCCGCTTCGTCTTGTCGTTGTCGTCGGTGTCGATGTACAGCGGCCAGTTGGCGAAGGCCAGCGTCCTGTCCCTGCGCGAGTCGTCGCTCGCCGCCCGCTCCCCCGGCTCGATGTACGCGGCGGGCACCCCGCATCCGGCGAGCGCGCCGACGGCCGCACCGCCGCCCAGGACGCGGAGCAGGGAACGGCGGGACACGGAGGAGGTCATGGAGGTCATGGGGTTCGCTCGCACCCCGGCAGCATGCGCCCTCGTCCGTCGGCGCGGCAATGGACGCAGCGTCGAGCCCCGCCGCGAGGAGCCGACACCTTGTCGATCACCCCGGGCGTACGCACTCACTCACGCGGGCTCCAGCCACCCCGCCAGGTCCCCGGCGGTGACCCGCTCCGGCGCCGCCTCGTCCACCGGCCCCGGGTAGAGGCGGTACGCCGTGCCGGACGCCGCGTCCTGCGCGCCCGGCAGGTCGCCGTGCACCAGCGCGAGCAGGGCGGTCCGGTCCGTCAACTCCGCCTCCGCGCACAGCGCGTCCGGCTCCCAGCCGTCCCGTATGCGCAGCGCGAAGTCGGCGCGCGGCTCGCCCTGCGCACGGCGGTAGCCCCACAGGACGTGGCCGCGTCCGCGCACGTACACGTCGCCGTCGGTGCGGGCCGCCGCCGTCCAGCAGGCCAGGTCCCACAGCGTGGCCCGGCCGCACGGCTGGAAGGTGTCGAGCAGGTCGTTGCCCATGCGGCCGATCTGCTCGCGGTAGCGCCACACGGCGTGGTGGGTGCCGGTCGTGGCGAGGGTGACGTCCGTCCACCAGGCGCGCCGCGCCCGCAGGTCGACGATCATGGGCACGGTCAGCTTCGCGTCGCCCGCGAGGTCGAAGCGCTGCCGGACCGTGCGCGGGTCGTAGACGGCCCGGTCCTTGCCCGTGACCGCCATGAACCCCGTGAAGGCGTCCGGGAGTTCGTCGAAGGGGATGTCGTTGTACGAGAACACCGCGGGCACCACGAACCGCACCCCGGTGTGCGCGAGCCGCGGCAGGTCGAGGTCCAGGTACTCGGTGGCGCCCTGCGGGGCGGGCGCGGAGGTGAGGTCCCCGGAGTGCCGGGCGGCGCCGCCCGCGTACTCCAGCTGTGTGTAGTCGCAGAGGCCGATGAAGCGCCACAGGTCGTCGTAGAGCGCGACGGACAGGTCGAGGTCGACGCGGACGCCCTTGGGCTGCGTCCAGTGCAGGAAGAGACGCACGGTCTCGCTGTCCGCGGGCACGGGCAGGGAGCTGCCGCGCGGCACGGCGACCAGCGAGGCGGCCGACGCCCGCTCGGCGAACGGTACGGGCAGGTCGGCGAGCGCGGCGTCCAGGACGGCCACGTCGTACCGCTCGCCGTCGCGTTCGGCGAGGCGGCGCACCGCCTCCGCCTCGATGAGCTCACCGGCGCGGCCCGCCACCCGGGCGGGCAGCGGCGGCCGGTGGTCCTCGACCGCGTACGCCTGGGTGACGCGGCCGCGCGGGAAGAAGACGCGGCGGTGTCCCGGCACGGCACGGACCTTCATGCGGCCGTACGCGCCGAGCAGCGGCCCGGGGCCCGAGTGCGGCAGGGCGGCGGCGAGCGCCTCGGCGACGGCGTCCGGGAGCGTCGCCGAGCCGGAGCGGGCGAGCAGCAGGTCGAGGCGGCGCAGGAGCTCGCCGGGCCGCTCGCGGAGCAGGCGCACCGCGGCCTCGACGTCCCAGCGGCCGAGCGCCTCCTCGACGCGTGCCTGCCAGGTGACGACGCGCAGCCGGTCGCCGGCGAGGCGGACGTCGTCGTGCCGGGCCGCCTCGGCGAGCAGTATCTCGCCGAGCGCGCCGTCGTCGACGCGGGTGCCGCGCAGGGCGGCGAAGGCGAGGGCCACGCGCGCGTGGCGGCGGGCGTGCTCGAAGGGGTGCAGGATTTCACCGACGTGCTTCCACGCGCGCGGGTGGCGTGCCATGTCCTCGGCGAGGCGCCGGAACTCGAACCCGTCGAGCAGGGCGAGGAGTTCGCGGCGTACGGGGCGCGGCAGGCCGCGCAGGCGCGGGATTTCGAGCAGGTCGGGGTCGCCCCCGGAGCGTACGACGAGGAGGCGCAGCACGTCGGTGGCCGTGTCCGCGTACCGTCCGATCAGCGGGCGCACGGCGGACAGGTCGAGGAGCGGCGCGAGGGCGAGGGCCTTGCTCTCGCGCAGCGGAATGACGGGCGGAAGCCACTCCGCGGCCGCCGCCGGGTCCAGGTTGCCGAGGAGCAGGACGAGGTCGTCGTGGTCCTGCGGGTTCAGGGGGGTGCGGCGGGCGAGCAGCGCGGCGAGTTCGGCGGCGGCGTCGCCGGGCGCGCCCAGGCGCAGGGCACGCAGGACGGGGCCGCCGTCACCGTCGAGACCGGCGCCGGTGTCGAGCCAGGGGTCGACGGGGCCGTCCGTCTCGTAGCGCTTGTCGCAGATCGGGCACTCGTACCACTCGCAGCACTGGTCGCAGCAGTTCCAGGGGACGATCTTCGTGCCGAGGCAATCGTCGCACAGGAGGTGGGCGCACGGGTCGAGCGCGCGCACGCTCGACGTGGTGCCCGCGCAGTTCATGCAGGGCTGGTGCTTCTGCGCGGCGAGATGCTCGGCGACGACGGTGGTGTACCGCTCGTACGCGGGCTGGTAGGCGGTCTCGGCGGGGAACCGCGCGAACAGCGGGGCGTGGTGCCGGTCGGAGCCCATCAGGGCGTCGACGTCGGCGAGCAGCTTCCGCCCGGTCGCCGCGAGGCCGTCGGCGGACAGCGCGGTCAGCGCGCGGCGCAGCGGGGCGGTCAGCAGGTGGCCGCGGTCGGCGAGTTCGGCTTCGAGGACGACGACGCCGGCGGTGGTCACGGCGGACGGTCCGGGTCCCTCGGGGACGTACACGCTCTGCCGACGGCGCAGCAGCATCCCCAGGAGGTCGTCGTTCGTCGTCGTCATCAGGTTCCACCCCCATGGTGCAGAGAAGAGCGGGGGCGGGGAGTGGGTGCGCTACGGATCTTTTGCAGAGAAGAAAAAGAAGGAAGCACACCGCGGAGCCGCCCCCGCGTACGCGACGGTACGCGAGGGCGGCGGGGCCGGGCACCTCAATAAGGCCCAGGCCAGAGCAGTACTAGCCCTCGATGGACGTCATCACGTGCTTGATGCGCGTGTAGTCGTCGAAGCCGTACGCCGAGAGGTCCTTGCCGTAGCCGGACTTCTTGAAGCCGCCGTGCGGCATCTCCGCGACCAGCGGGATGTGCGTGTTGATCCAGACGCAGCCGAAGTCGAGGACCTTGGACATGCGCATCGCGCGCGCGTGGTCCTTCGTCCAGACGGAGGAGGCGAGCGCGTATTCGACGCCGTTCGCGTACTCGACGGCCTGCGCCTCGTCCGTGAAGGACTGGACGGTGATGACCGGGCCGAAGACCTCGTTCTGGATGATCTCGTCGTCCTGCTTGAGGCCGGAGACGACGGTCGGGGCGTAGAAGTAGCCCTTCTCGCCGACCCGCTGGCCGCCGGCCTCGACCTTGGCGTGCGCGGGCAGCCGGTCGATGAAGCCGGAGACCTGCTTCAACTGGTTGGCGTTGTTCAGCGGGCCGTAGAGCACGTCCTCGTCGTCCGGCTGACCGGTCTTCGTGTCGGCGGCCGCCTTGGCGAGCGCGGTCACGAAGTCGTCGTGGATGGACTCGTGGACGAGCACGCGCGTGGCGGCCGTACAGTCCTGGCCCGCGTTGAAGAAGCCCGCCATGGAGATGTCCTCGACGGCCTTGGCGATGTCGGTGTCCTCGAAGACGACGACGGGCGCCTTGCCGCCGAGCTCCAGGTGGACGCGCTTGAGGTCCTTGGAGGCGGACTCGGCGACCTGCATGCCCGCACGCACCGACCCGGTGATGGAGGCCATCGCCGGGGTGGGGTGCTCGACCATGGCACGGCCGGTGTCGCGGTCGCCCGTGACGACGTTGAAGACGCCGGGCGGCACGATGGAGCCGATGATCTCGGCCATCAGGACGGTCGACGCGGGGGTCGTGTCGGACGGCTTGAGGACGACCGTGTTGCCCGCCGCGAGCGCCGGGGCGAACTTCCAGACGGCCATCATCATCGGGTAGTTCCACGGCGCGACCTGCGCGCAGACGCCGATCGGCTCGCGGCGGATGATGGAGGTCAGACCCTCCATGTACTCACCCGCGGCGCGCCCTTCGAGCATCCGGGCCGCGCCCGCGAAGAAGCGGATCTGGTCGACCATGGGCGGGATTTCCTCGGACCGGGTCAGTCCGGTCGGCTTGCCCGTGTTCTCGACCTCGGCGGCGATGAGGTCCTCGGCCCGCTCCTCGAACGCGTCGGCGATCTTGAGCAGGGCCTTCTGCCGCTCGGCGGGGGTGAGGTCGCGCCAGGCGGGGAACGCGTCGGCGGCGGCCTTCATGGCGGCGTCCACGTCGGCCTGGGCGGACAGCGGCGCGGTCGCGTAGGCCTCGCCGGTCGCCGGGTTGATGACCTCGGTGGTCCGTCCGTCGGCCGCGTCCCGGAATTCTCCGTTGATGTAGTTGCGCAGACGGCGCAGCTCGGTGGTCACTTCCGCGGCCCTCCAAGTCAGATGTCCAGTGGATGAGACACCCACCCTAGTCGCTGCACCGACGCTTTCAACATACCCAGCCGCCCAGAACTGCGGAATCCGTGAGTATTGAAGTTCGAAACAACGAATTTCAACGGTTGAGCCTTGCGGAAGTGACGAGACGTCGTGCAGAGTGAGGTCGTGGCCAGTCGCAGCGCAGACCCCAGCACCCCTCGCAGCTCCCGCACCGGAAACCCTGGCGGAAGCGGCGGTGGGAACGGCACCCCTCCCGTGGACGCCGTATCTCTGGCGATCATCGAACAGCTCCAGGAGGACGGACGCCGTCCGTACGCCGCCATCGGCAAGGCCGTCGGCCTGTCCGAGGCAGCCGTGCGCCAACGCGTCCAGAAGCTGCTCGACCAGGGCGTGATGCAGATCGTCGCCGTCACGGACCCGCTCACCGTGGGCTTCCGCAGGCAGGCGATGGTCGGTATCGACGTCGAGGGCGATGTGGACCCGGTCGCGGACGCCGTGGCCGCCATGCCGGAGGCCGAGTACGTGGTGATGACCGCGGGCTCGCACGACCTCCTCGTGGAGATCGTCTGCGAAGACGACGACCACCTGCTCGAAGTCATCAACAAGCGCATCCGCGCCCTCCCCGGCGTGCGCTCCACCGAGAGCTTCGTCTACCTCAAGCTCAAGAAGCAGACCTATATGTGGGGAACCCGATAGCCGTGAGCAAGGACCTCAGCCAAACCGCCTACGACCACCTGTGGATGCACTTCACCCGCATGTCGTCGTACGAGAACGCGCCCGTCCCCACCATCGTGCGTGGCGAGGGCACCTACATCTACGACGACAAGGGCAAGAAGTACCTGGACGGCCTGTCCGGCCTCTTCGTCGTCAACGCGGGCCACGGCCGTCACGAGCTCGCCGAGACCGCCTACAAGCAGGCGCAGGAGCTGGCCTTCTTCCCGGTGTGGAGCTACGCCCACCCGAAGGCCGTCGAGCTGGCGGAACGTTTGGCCGACTACGCGCCGGGCGACCTCAACAAGGTCTTCTTCACCACCGGCGGCGGCGAGGCCGTCGAGACCGCGTGGAAGCTGGCGAAGCAGTACCACAAGCTCAACGGCAACCACACGAAGTACAAGGTCATCTCGCGCGCGGTCGCCTACCACGGCACCCCGCAGGGCGCCCTGTCCATCACCGGTCTGCCCGCCCTGAAGGCCCCCTTCGAGCCGCTGGTCCCGGGCGCGCACAAGGTGCCGAACACCAACATCTACCGCGCCCCGATCCACGGCGACGACCCCGAGGCCTTCGGCCGCTGGGCCGCCGACCAGATCGAGCAGGAGATCCTCTTCGAGGGCCCGGAGACGGTCGCCGCCGTCTTCCTGGAGCCGGTGCAGAACGCGGGCGGCTGCTTCCCGCCCCCGCCCGGCTACTTCCAGCGCGTGCGCGAGATCTGCGACCGGTACGACGTGCTGCTCGTCTCCGACGAGGTCATCTGCGCCTTCGGTCGCCTCGGCACGATGTTCGCCTGCGACAAGTTCGGCTACGTCCCGGACATGATCACCTGCGCCAAGGGCATGACCTCGGGCTACTCCCCGATCGGCGCGTGCATCATCTCGGACCGCATCGCCGAGCCGTTCTACAAGGGCGACAACACCTTCCTGCACGGCTACACCTTCGGCGGCCACCCCGTCTCGGCCGCGGTCGGCATCGCCAACCTCGACATCTTCGAGAAGGAGGGCCTGAACCAGCACGTCCTCGACAACGAGGACGCGTTCCACCAGACCCTCCGCAAGCTGCTCGACCTGCCGATCGTCGGCGACGTCCGCGGCAACGGCTTCTTCTACGGCATCGAGCTCGTGAAGGACAAGGCCACCAAGGAGACGTTCAACGACGAGGAGACGGAGCGCGTCCTGTACGGCTTCCTCTCCAAGGCGCTGTACGACAACGGCCTGTACTGCCGTGCCGACGACCGCGGCGACCCGGTCGTCCAGCTCGCCCCGCCGCTGATCTCCACCCAGGAGACCTTCGACGAGATCGAGGGCATCCTGCGGCAGGTCCTCACCGAGGCGTGGACGAAGCTCTGATCGGTTCGTAACAGGTTGTGATCAACACCGGCCCGGGGGCCGCCGTTCGAGTGAGAACGGCGGCCCCCGGGCCGCGTCGTTTCCGGACGGGTCCGCCCGTATCCCTACCGTGCCCAGTGACCGATCGGCCCCGCCTTCGTTCCCCCGTACGGGGGAGTCGAGCTGATCTGAACCGAGGTGTACGCCATGGTGGCCCCGCCGGACAACGACGTGCTGTGGGCACGCGCCCTACATGTCACACACAACGGCTCCCCCGCCCTCACCGGCGTCTCGCTCGGTGTCCGCGAGGGCGAGATCCTCGCCGTCAACGGCCCGCGCGGCAGCGGCAAGACGACGCTCCTGCAGTGCCTCTCCGGCCAACTGCTCCCCCAGCAGGGCGAGGTGTGGTTCAACAGCACGCCCGTCCACACGATGGGCCCGCTCGTACGCGAACGGCTGCGCCGCGACCGCTTCGGCTGGATCGACCCCGAACCGCACCTCGTCCCCGAGCTCACCGCCTGGGAGAACGTCGCCCTGCCGCTGATGCTGCGCGGCGCCTCGCACCGGGTCTCCAAGCCCGCCGCCCAGGAGTGGCTGGACCGTCTCGACATCGGCGACTGCGCGCGGAAGCGGCCGCACGCGCTGCTCCAGTCGGAGCGGCAGCGCGTGGCCATCGCCCGTGCCCTGGTCACCACGCCGTCCGTGCTCTTCGCCGACGAGCCCACCGCTCCCCTGCACCGCGCCGACCACACGCTCGCCCTGCGCACGCTGACGACGGCGGCCCGCTCGCACGGCATCACGGTCGTCCTCGCCACGAACGACCAGGCGGTCGCCACGCTGGCGGACCGCACGGTCAGCCTCTTGGACGGCCGACGGGTGAGCACGGTGCATCTGCCGGGGGTGGAGAGGGGGGAGAGGGCTGGCGGGTCCGGGGGAGGTGAAGGGGCGAAGACCGAGAAGGCGGTCGCCGCTGGGCCATCGGGCACCGCGGGCTCCTCGGGCTCGGGCACCTCAGGCTCCTCGGGCACCTCAGGCACCTCGGGCTCCGTAGGCGCCTCAGGTCCCACAGACACCAGGCACCCCGTAAGCACCTCAGGGCGCACAGACACCGAACACGCCACAGGCACCAGGCACCCCGCAGGCACCACCAGCACCGCGGCCACCGGCACGCCGACAACCGCGGCCACGCCCGCGCCCGCGACCAAGGCCACGCCCGCGGAAACGGACACCCCCACGCCCACACCCAAGGCCACGCCCCCGACCTCGGCAAGCACCGCCGAAGCCACCCGTTCCGCCGGTGTCGCCTCCCCCACCCGGACGGAAGGGGCCGCGTGCTCGCTTTCCGTCTAGCCCGGGGCGCCCACCCCGTCGTCCAGCTCCGACGGCTCCTCGTCGCCGCCGCCTCCGCCGGCACCGGCTTCCTGCTGCTCTGCACCCTGGCGTACGCGATGGAGCGCCCCGGAGCGGGCGCCGGGCTGCGCCTCGCGTGGTGTGTCGCGCCGATCGCCGCCACCGTCTACTTCGCCGTCGCCGTCGCCCGTACCGACCCCGGCACCCGCCCCCGCAGCGGGCTCTCCGCGGTGGGCCTCGGCCCCGGCCGGCTGATGATGCTCGCCGCCGTCTCCACGGCCGTCGCCTGCACGCTCGGCTCCATGCTCGCGCTGCTCTTCTTCCTGCACCTGCGCGGCGATGTCTCGGGCCTCCCCTTCGACGGGTCGGCGGCCGATCTGCTCGCCGCCGACCAGCCGCTGCCGGTCGCCGCCGCGCTCACCCTGCTCGCACTGGTGCCGATCGCCGCGTCCGCGGCGAGCGCCTTCGTACTGCGACCGCGCGCCACGAAGACCACGGCCAGGGCCGGGGGCATCACGCGCGGGGCCAAGGCCGGTCCCGCGACCGCGACCGCGTCCCGGCCCGGCACCGAGGCGGAGACCGAGTCCGAGCCCCCGGCCCGCGCGGAGCCCGGGACCGAACCCGCCGCCCCCACACCACCTCCGAGCGGCCTCCCCTGGGGCGTCGCCCTGCTCGCCGCCGGCCTCGCCGTGGAGACGTACACGAGCCGCTCGGGCACCGCTCCGAACACCGGCTTCCCCCTGCCCGGCAGCGCCGACGGCAGTCCCGCGGGCGTGCTCGCGGGATGGGCGCTGACCGCGCTCGGCCTCGTCCTCGCGGGCCCCGGCCTCACCTACCTCTGCGGGCGGCTGCTGCAGGCGGTCAGGCCCGGTGCGCTGCGCCTGCTCGCGGGGCGCGTCCTGCAGGAGGAGGCGCGGCGCATCGGACGCCCGCTCGGCGTGCTGTGCGCGGTGGCGTCGGGCGCGTACGCGTCGATCGTGCTGTACGCGGGGCCGCGCCCCGAGGCCGGTCCGCTGACCACGCTCGGCGCGCTGCTCGTCGCGGGATGCGCGGTATTGACGCTGGCCACGGCCTCCGTGGAGGCACGGCAGGCGCGCTCGGACACGACGTCCGCGCTGCTGCGGCTCGGGGCGCCCGCGACGATGCTGCGCGGTTCGGCGGCGCTCCGCGCGGGCGCGCTGTTCGCCGTGTTCGGCCCGTTGACCTGGGTCGTCGCACAGCTGGCAGCGCTGCCGTTGACCCGGTGAGAAAAAAGTTCGCGACGAGCGATGAGTTCCGGGTCGAACGCATGTCTATCCCTCCGTAAGCAGACGCGCTGACCGCGCACACACACCGGGAGAGACACACCATGTACCAGCAGATGATCTTCGTGAACCTGGCCGTGTCCGACGTCGCCGCGTCGAAGAAGTTTTTCACGGAGCTCGGTTACACGCTCAACGCACAGTTCTCGACCGACGATTGCGCGTGCGTGACGATCAGCGACACCATCGTCGCGATGATGCTGAGCAAGGAGCACTACGCGAACTTCACGCAGAAGGAGATCGCGGACGCCACGAAGGTCAGCGAGACGCTGATCTGTCTGAGCGCCGAGAGCCGCGAGAAGGTCGACGAGCTCGTCGACAGAGCGATCGCCGCGGGCGGCACGGCGGGCAAGGTCCAGGACTACGGAACGATGTACGGCCGCGGCTTCGACGACCTGGACGGCCACACCTGGGAGGTCATGTGGATGGACCCGTCCGAGGTCCAGGGCTGACCGAGGCGCCGGTGGCCGCCCTGCTTAGCATGGGCGGATGCATCCGACACCCCAGTCCGACCCGCAACCCCCCGGCGAGGACCGCGAGATCGAGACCCTCGCCGAGTTCGACGAGGCCTCCGGACGCGGCGCCCTCGCCGGGTGCCGCGTCCAGGCCGTCGACCTGACGGAGCGCACCTCCGCCCTCCTCGCGGCGGACGTGGCGGGCGCCGTCTTCCTCGGCTGCCCGATGCGGGAGGACGCGGCGGCGAGGGTGCGGGCGGGCGGCGCGCTGGTCTTCCCGCCCGTCCCCGGACTGCCGTTCAACCCGTACCGCGGGCTGCTCTACTCCGCCGACGACCTGTTCGTCGGCCTCGCCGAGGGCGGGTACGACGCGACGCCGGACGCGCACGCGTACGACTGGTTCCAGCGGACCAAGGCCGACGGGGACGTCTTCTCCTCGATGCTGCGCGCCATACACGACGACTCCATCTCGGACGCCCTCGACGAGCTCCTCGTCGGGTCCGGGGTCGTCGGTGTCATGGGCGGGCACGCGATGGCCCGCGGCACGGACGCCTACGCGGGAGCGGCCCGGCTCGGCCGCGCGCTGGCCCGCGCGGGGTTCACCGTCGCGACGGGCGGCGGCCCGGGCGCCATGGAGGCCGCGAACCTCGGTGCCTACGCGGCGCCGTTCGACGACGTCATGCTGGACGAGTCCCTCGAACTCCTCGCCAAGGCCCCGTCGTTCACGCCCTCCGTCACGGAGTGGGCGCGGGCGGCCTTCGCGGTCCGGGAGCGGTGGCCCGACGGCGGCGCCTCCGTGGGCATCCCCACATGGTTCTACGGCCACGAGCCCCCGAACGCGTTCGCCTCGCACCTGGCCAAGTACTTCGCCAACGCCACCCGCGAGGACGGCCTCCTCGCCCGCTCGAACGCGGGCGTCATCTTCCTCCCCGGCGCGGCGGGCACCGTCCAGGAGGTCTTCGACAACGCCACCCCCAACTACTACGAGTCCCGCGGCGAACCCACCCCCATGGTCCTGGTCGACCGCGCCCACTGGACCGACCACCTGCCGGTGTGGCCGCTGCTCCGGTCGCTGGCCCGCGACCGCCCGATGGAGTCCCGGATCGCCCTGGTGGACCGCGTGGAGGACGCCCCGGACGCCCTGCGGGGGCTCGGCGCGACGCCGTCCCGCACGGCCTGAGCGCATACGCCGTAACCGCGTCGGCTCACCCGAACGAAGCCCGCTCCAGCCAGAAGTCCAGCACCTCCCGCTCCCCCACGACCTCCACGCGCCCGCTGTCAAGGGACCGTCGCCGGTAGAAGGCGAGCAGCACCTCCGTGAGCGGCCCGCGCAGCGCGACCGTCGCCTTCGCGTGGCCGCGCCGCCAGGTGAACCCGTCGTCGCCGAACTCGACGAGCCACTCGGCGTCCAGGCCCTGCGGCGCGTCGGTCGCGTGCAGGTGGATGCTGCGTCCGCCGCCCTTGAGCTCCGCCGCGCTGTCGTCCGGGTCGGTGCGCTGCGCGAGGGCGACGAGGTCGAGCCACTCGTCGATGGCGTCCGCGGCGACCTCCGGGTCGACCTCGTACGGGACACCGGCGGCGATGGCCGCGTCCGCGCGGTGCACGACCAGCTCGTGCGTCATGCGGCGCGCCCAGAACGCGGCGCTGTGGTCGTCGGCCCACGACCACACGGTGGCGTCGGGGCCCGCGGCGCGGAACGTGGTCGCGCCGAGCTCCGCGGTGCGGGCCAGCCAGGCGTCGAGGGCGGCGGGGCGTCGTCCTCGGGGCCTTCGAGCTCCGGGATGTCCTCCTCCGGAATGTCCTGTCCGGCGCGCGTGGCGACCAGGCGTTCGCTCCAGCGCACCGCGCCGCCCGTGTGCCGCACGAGCCGGGCCAGTGTCCAGTCGGGGCAGGTCGGCACGGTGACCGTGAGGTCCGCGCCGGTCAGCGTCGCGCGCAGGAGGTCGAGTTGCCGGGCGACTTCGTCGCAGTACCGCTCGTGGCCGAGTGTCGTCATGGCCGAACAGTAGAGCGACGCCTGCGCCGCGACACCTGGTTTTCGGCGCCGCGCGCGGCCGCGCACACGCATCCCGAGGCGCCCCTCAGCCCAGCACCACCACGTCCTCCGCGTCGAACCCGACGCCCACCGTCTCCCCCACCTCCGGCGCCCGGCGCAACGCACACGCCGCCTCCAGGCGCGGCCCGTCCTTCGGCTGCAGGTGTACGGCGACATGCGTGCCCCGGAAGGTGCGCGCCGTGACCAGGCACGGCAGCCCCTCCTCGGCAGGCACGAGCCGCACCCCGGCCGGTCGCACCAGGATCGTGCACGGTCCGGCCGAAGTGCCCTCCTGGACCGGGATCTTGCCCCACACCGTGTCGGCGGCCCCGCCCGCCACCGTCGCCGGCACCACGTTGTCGAAGCCGAGGAACCGCGCCACGAACTCGTCGGCCGGGTGCTGCCACACCTCCAGCGGCGTGCCGGACTGGGCGATCCGCCCGTCCCGCATGACGACGACGCGGTCGGCGAGCGCGAAGGCCTCGCCCTGGTCGTGCGTGACGGCGAGGACGGTCGTACCCAACTCGTCGAAGAGTTCCCTGAGTTCGACGACCAGACGCTCCCGCAGCGAGCGGTCGAGCTGGCCGAGGGGCTCGTCGAGCATCAGCAGGCGGGGCCGCGGCGCGAGCGCCCGCGCCAGCGCCACGCGCTGCTGCTCGCCGCCGGACAGCGCGGCCACCGCACGCCGCTGTGCCTTGGGGAGGCCGACGAGTTCCAGCAACTCGGCGACCCGGTCGACCTGTTCGCCGCGCGACGCGCCGTGCATGCGCAGCCCGAAGGCGACGTTGCCCGCCACGTCCCGCTGCGGGAAGAGCTGGTGGTCCTGGAACATGAGGCCGACGCCCCGCTTGTGCGCGGGCACCCCGCGCTGGTCGCGTCCGTCGAGGACGACCCGCCCCGAGTCGAGCCCCTGGAGCCCGGCGACCGCGCGCAGCAGCGTCGACTTGCCGCTGCCGCTCGGCCCGAGCACGCAGACGATCTCGTGCTCGGCGACGTCGAGGTCCACGGCGTCGAGCGCGGCCCGCGCCCCGAAACGTACCGTCGCCTCCCGCAGACTCAGCAGCGCGTCCGTCATCAGAACTCCCCCGCGGTGCGCTCGGTCCGGACGCGTTCCAGGAGCAGCAGGGACACCGCGCACACCACCATCAGAATCGTCGAGAGGGCCATCGCCTGGCCGTAGTTGAGGTCGCCCGCGCGTCCGAGCAGGCGGGCCACGGCGACCGGCAGCGTCGGATTGTCGGGCCGCGCGATGAAGACCGTCGCCCCGAACTCGCCGAGCGAGACGGCGAAGGCGAACCCGGCGGCGATCAGCAGCGCCCGCCACACCATCGGCAGGTCGACCTCGCGCCACGCCCGCAGCGGCGACGCCCCGAGCACGGCAGCCGCCTCGCGGAGCCTGCCGTCCACCGCGCGCAGGACGGGCAGCATGGTGCGTACGACGAACGGCACGCCGACCAGGGCCTGGGCGAGTGGCACCAGGATCCAGGAGGACCGCAGATCGAGGGGTGGCTTGTCGAGCGTGATCAGGAACCCGAAGCCCACGGTCACCGCGGAGACGCCGAGCGGCAGCATGAGCAGCGCGTCGAAGCCGCGCACGAGCCGGCCCGCGCGCCGGGTGAGTGCGGCGGCGGCGAGCCCTCCGATCAGCACGGCGATGGCCGTGGCCACCACCGCGTACTGCAGCGAGTTCCCGATCGCCTCGATGGGCGGTACGAGGAAGGCGCCGCCGTCCGCCGAGGTCAGCTCCTTGTAGTACGCGAACCCGAATCCTTCGGGCCCGTCGAAGGACCGCTGCACCAGCACACCCAGCGGCAGCAGGATCAACAGCACGACCGTCGCCATGACGAACCCGAGCAGCGTCCACTGCCCGGCGCCGCGCGGCCTGCGCGCCGCGGCCGAGGCGTCGACGAGCTTCAGCGCGCTCTCGCGCCGCCGCACCGTCCACGCGTGGATCGCCAGGATCAGGCCGACCGCGGCGAACTGCACGAGGGTCAGGACGGCGGCCGTCGGCAGGTCGAGGAGCTGGGCGGTCTGCCGGTAGATCTCGACTTCGAGCGTCGAGTACGCGGGTCCGCCGAGGATCTGCACCACACCGAAGGAGGTGAAGGTGAAGAGGAAGACCATGAGCGCGGCGGCGGCGACGGCGGGCGAGAGCGCGGGCAGCGTCACCGTCCGCCACGCCTTCCACCGGGAGGCGCCGAGCATCCGCGCGGCCTCCTCCTGCCGCGGATCGAGCTGCGACCAGAGCCCGCCCACGGTCCGCACGACAACTGCGTAGTTGAAGAAGACGTGCGCGAGCAGAATCGCCCACACCGTGGTGTCCAGGCGCACGCCCCACAGCTCGTCGAAGAGCCCGCCCCGCCCGATCAGCGCGAGGAACGCCGTGCCGACGACGACCGTCGGAAGCACGAAGGGCACCGTGACGACGGCCCGCAGCACCCGCTTCCCCGGAAAGTCGAAGCGCGCGAAGACGTACGCGCCGGGGAGCGCGATCAGCAGCGTGAGCGCCGTCGACGCGAGCGCCTGCCAGGTGGTGAACCACAGCACGTGCCGGATGTCGGACTGCCCGAGCACGTCGGTGATCCGCCCGAACCGCCACACGCCGTCGATGTGCAGCCCGCGCGCGACGATCGCCGTGACCGGATAGGCGAAGAAGAGCGCGAAGAACGCGACGGGCACGGCCATCAGACCGAGCCGCGCCGCGCTCCCGCGCCGGGATCCCGCGCGTGGCCGGGGTTTCGCTACTTCAGTACGAGCGAGGTCCACGACTTGATCCACGGCTCGCGGTTGTCGGCGATCTTCTTCGGGTCCATGGTCTCGGGCTTGTCGACCGTCACGCCGTGCTCGGTGAACAGCTTCGGCAGCGTGGCACCCTCACGGACCGGGTTCACGAACATGTTGAGCGGCATGTCCTCCTGGAACTCCTGACTCGCGAGGAAGTCGAGGAGCGCCTTGCCGCCCTTCTCGTTGCCGGCGTTGCTGAGCAGGCCCGCGTACTCGACCTGACGGAAGCAGGTGCCGGTCGCGACGCCGGTCGGCGCCTGCTTCGGCTGCGGCTTGCCGTACAGCACCTCGACGGGCGGCGAGGAGGCATAGGAGACGACGAGCGGCCGGTCCCCCTTGGCCTTCTTGCCCCCCGCGGACCCGGAGAACTCCTCGTTGTAGGCCTGCTCCCAGCCGTCGACGACCTTGACGCCGTTGGCCTTGAGCTTCTTCCAGTAGCTTTCCCACCCGTCGTCCCCGTACTTGGCGGCGGTGCCGAGCAGGAAGCCGAGGCCGGGCGACGAGGTCGAGGCGTTCTCGGTGACGAGCAGATCCTTGTAAGCGGGCTTGGTCAGGTCCTCGAAGGACTTCGGCGGCGCGAGCTTCTTGTCGGCGAAGTACTTCTTGTCGTAGTTGACGCAGATGTCACCGCTGTCGACGGGCGTCACCCGGCTCCTGTCCCCGTCGGCCAGGAACTCCGGCTTGATCTTCTCCGCACCCTTGACCCGGTACGACTGGAAGAGCCCGTTGTCGACGGCCCGCGAGAGCAGCGTGTTGTCGACGCCGAAGAAGACGTCGCCCTGAGGGTTGTCCTTGGACAGGATCGCCTTGTTCACGGCGGCGCCCGCGTCACCGTCCTTGAGGACCTTGACCTTGTATCCGGACCGCTTCTCGAAGTCCTTCAACACGTCCTTCGAGACATTGAAGGAGTCATGACTGACGAGCGTGACGCTCTTCGAGTCGGCCTTCCCGGACCCGCCGTCGGAGCTGCCGCACGCGGAGACGGCGACGAGCCCGATGCCCACTGCCACGGCGGTGAACGCGACCTTCTTGGTGCTCCCTGACTTGGTGGTGCTCACTGACTTTCCTCCTGGGTGACCAGGAGAAGACGCGGCCCCGCCCGCGCACCGACGGCACGCGGGCAGGGCGCTACAGCTTGAGTGATGCCCGAACTTCCTACCCAGAATGACCTGGGCGAGGTTCAGAGGGTCTGCGGCCCACCTGTCCAAGTGGCCGCACTCTCAGCGCTGTGGCGCTCCCCTGTCGGAATATGCAGATGTGTGTACTCGTACGAGCCGTACGCCCGCCAGACTACCTCTCGCCCAGCGCTCGCCTACTGCTCGCCTACCGCTCGGCGGCGGCGAGCTGGCCGCACGCCCCGTCGATCTCCTGCCCCCGGGTGTCCCGGATCGTGACGGGCACACCGTGGGCGGCGATGGCCTCCACGAACGCCTTCTCGTCCTCGGGCCGCGAGGCGGTCCACTTCGAGCCCGGCGTAGGGTTCAGCGGAATCAGGTTCACGTGCACGGGCTTGCCCTTGAGCAGCCGCCCGAGCCGGTCACCACGCCAGGCTTGGTCGTTGATGTCGCGGATCAGCGCGTACTCGATGGAGAGCCGGCGTCCGGACTTCGCGGCGTACTCCCACCCCGCGTCCAGCACCTCCCGCACCTTCCACCGCGTGTTCACCGGCACGAGGGTGTCGCGCAGCTCGTCGTCCGGCGCGTGCAGCGAGATCGCGAGCCGGCACTTGAAGCCCTCGTCGGAGAACCGGTGAATGGCGGGCACGAGCCCCACCGTCGACACGGTGATCCCCCGCTGCGAGAGCCCGAGGCCGTCCGGCTCGGGGTCGGTGAGGCGGCGAATGGCCCCTGTCACACGGTTGTAGTTGGCGAGCGGCTCGCCCATCCCCATGAAGACGATGTTGGAAAGCCGAGCCGGACCCCCCGGAATCTCGCCGTCCCTCAGCGCCCGCATGCCATCAACAATCTGATGCACGATCTCGCCGGTCGACAGATTCCGGTCGAGACCGGCCTGCCCCGTGGCACAGAACGGACAGTTCATGCCGCAGCCCGCCTGGGAGCTGATGCACATGGTGACCCGGTCGGGGTACCGCATGAGCACCGACTCGACGAGCGTCCCGTCGAAGAGCCGCCACAGCGTCTTGCGCGTCGTGTCGTCGTCACAGCTGATGTGCCGCACCACGGACATCAGCTCGGGCAGCAACGCCTCACGCAGCTTCTCCCGCGCCCCGGCCGGGATGTCGGTCCACTCCGCCGGATCGTGCGCGTACCGCGCGAAGTAGTGCTGCGAGAGCTGCTTGGCACGGAACGGCTTCTCGCCGATGGCGGCGACGGCTTCCTTGCGCTCGGCGGGCGTGAGGTCGGCGAGGTGCCGCGGCGGCTTCTTGGCACCGCGCGGCGCGACGAAAGTGAGTTCTCCGGGTACAGGCATGGTCCTTCCAGTGTCGCAGACGCACAGACGTCGACCAGGTCACCGCGCATTGATGGGGGTCGTCATTGGTCGTCGGTGGTCGCTGTGGGTCGCCCTTCGACGGCCCACAGACGGCCCGGCGCTATCCCGCTTGAGCTGGGCAAAGGGCCGGACTCACCCGCTTGAACGCTCGCCCCTACAGCTGCCAGAACGCACAAACCGGTGGCCTGCTGCGTGTACGTGGTGACAGGCGTCTCAGCGGGGGAGGACAGAGGGTGCACGAATGGTCGCGGTTCCGCACTGCACTTGACCTGCCAGAACCCCGCCTCCGCATCAAAGGGATCGCCGCTCGCGCTCTCCTGAGCGACACACCCGAGTGCGCACTCTTGAGATACGAGGAGTTTCGACCCCTGACGCACTGTAGACATCGGCAAAGACGGTCGAGACAATCTTGGTTCGCAAGGGAGGGCGTGGGGGGCAATGTGCGCTGACAGTCGACCCCACCAGGCATGGCAGGGGACTTACGTATGGCGCAGCAATCCTCGCCGCGCATTCGTGCCGGCGAATCTGCTTTCGCAGGAGCTCAGGGCGACGTCGCCTGGTCAGGCGTTCGGTTAACGCCTGAGGTGATGGTCGAGTTAGGAGACGGTCCGTGGGCCGAGAGAGTGGGCGACTTAGAGTCCAGCGCTGCAATAATTGAGGAGCTTCGCGCACTGGCGACCACAGAGATGGCTGTGGAGACTGTGGGTGACCTCCTTGCGAGTGAAGCTGAACCGTTGCCTTGGGAGGTGGGCGAAGCCCTTGCAGAGGTTCTGCTGGAGCACTGGCACTCAGTAGTGTGGGTCTGGAACAACGCTCGGGATAGGCGTACCAGAAGAGCCAGCCTCCCTGGCGCGGACCTAGTTGGTCTTAGCGTCATAGACGGTGCGGCCACACTGCTGTTTGGCGAGGTCAAGTCATCTGCGGACGCATCTGCACCACCAAACGTCGTGTACGGCCGTTCGGGGCTGATCCAACAACTGGAGCGACTGACGGACAAGCACGCCGACCACTGGACGTTGATCAAGTGGCTTCGCGCCCGATGCTCCACGCAAGAGCACAGAGAGCTTTACAAGGCCGCTGCGTCCCGGTACGTCCAGTCTCAAGGACGCGACATCCGTCTCGTAGGCTGTCTCATTCGGGACACGAGTCCGAACGAAAGGGATGTCAGCGTGCGCGGAGCGGCCCTTGCCCGCACGGTTGTGGAGCCGATGAAGGCGCTACTGACTGCCTGGTATCTGCCAGTCACCATGGCCAGTTGGCCCTCACACGTGGGGCTTGAGAACAGTGCATGACCTCTCGTGGCTCGACGGATCACTCGACCCCGGCCTTGTCGAGCGCGTGAGCGCGCAAGCCCAACAGAGCCTGATCACCTCCGCTCTCAAGCCGGTACTGGCTGAGGGCTTTCTCCCTAACTCGGAAACTTCGGGCGATGCAGCCGACGACGTAAAGTTTGCTATGCAGTCGCTCGACCTCCTCGCATGGGACGCGATCATGGAGGACCCGAAAAGCGAGGAAGCACGAAAGCTGTGCGGTCAGGCATTTGGCATCGCGCGCACGCAGGTAGATTCCGGAATTTCAGCGGAATCGAGAATCTTCCTACTCAGGACTGCCTGTATCGGCTGGCTCTCTGATGAGACACCCCTTGCGGCACGCCTTCTTGCAGAGGTTGAAATCCCTACCCCCATACCGAACAGTGCCGGATGGGAGGAACGAATTGTCAATGGCACGGTTGATGTCTGGCTGCTCCTGCTACGCAAGCGAGGCTGGGCAGACCTTGACGCCTTGGCTTCAAGTATTTCCGCACTTCGTCGCGACCAGGAAGAATTCGAGGGTAGCTTCCTCGAAGCGGAAGGGGCTGATGCTAGGCCCGCCGCATGGGAACTGGTCTGCTATTACCATCTAATTCGATGTGGCGAATTGATTGCAGAGTTCATTGAGACAGGCTCTGTCCTAACGGACGTGCGCGGAGAGCGACGCTTCGACGTCAAGGAACGAGCCGAAACTCACTGTGATCGAGCCTTGGAAGCAGCCATTTCATCCGGGAATGTCGACCTCGAAGAGCTAGTGCGCTTGCTATCCGTTACTGGCAGTCAAATTATCGATAATAGCCTGTGGACAGTTTCTCGGGCAGTCAGCCCAGAAGTCACCAGCTTTGTCGAGTCTTTGGTTTCACGAGGGGCGGAGCGGCCCATTTTCGAGGCACTGCCACCCCAGCGTGCAGCACTCGCGGAAGAGGGCCTTATTCGATCCTCATTCCGAAGTGTCGTCGTCAGCCTCCCGACGAGTGCTGGCAAGACACTGATCGCACAGTTTCGCATCTTGCAGGCACTTAATACCTACCGACAGCAAGCAGGTTGGGTCGCTTACGTTGCCCCCAGCCGAGCCCTGGTGAACCAAGTGACGCGTCGACTGCGACGGGACCTGGGGCCGCTTAATATCAACGTAGAGCGAGTTAGCCCAGCCCTGGAAGTGGACGGCCTTGAAGCTGAAATGCTTCATGACTCTGGGGAGTCGCAGTTTGATGTACTAGTTTCAACACCCGAAAAACTTGATCTACTGCTTCGCTCAGGCTGGCAGGAAGAGATCGGTCGGCCGTTGTGCCTAGTCGTGGTCGACGAAGCACACAATATCTCTGACCCTAACCGCGGAATCAAACTAGAGCTTCTACTTGCAGGCATCAACCGCGAAGCCCGGGATGCGGCATTCTTGCTCCTAACGCCATTCATCGACAATGGCGACACCGTAGCTAAGTGGCTAGACAGCACCAGTCAGCAATCCATTAAAATGTCGCTGGACTGGACGCCAAATGATCGAATTATCGCACTAGCTTGCCACCAACCGGGCACGCGCGGCAATTACAGCATCCGGCTCGATCCACTCGTCACAACAAAAAACACTTTGAGCACAAGGACTAGTCTGCCGATCGGCGGCAACCGGCCGTTGGGATTCACCAGTTCGGCAGCGAAGGCACAAGGAAAGTTGGCGGCTGCGACAGCCTCAGTACTTGAGCTCCGCGGGCAGACCATAACTCTCGCACAACAGCCAGGGTACGCATGGACCGTCGCCCAGCAGATCGGTGAGCCCCGCCGGGAACTACCAGAGCCGAGCCCCGACCTACAAGCTGTCGCTGCGGTAGTGGGCCAGGAGTTCGGCGCGGATTTCCCCCTCGTTGGACTGCTCAAGCGAGGTGTGGGTGTCCATCACGCAGGACTACCCGATGAGATTCGAGCCTTGACGGAATACTTGATGGAGTCCGGCGAGCTCGACCATCTCGTGTCCACTACTACTATCGCTCAAGGCGTAAATTTCCCAGTTGCCAATGTCGTCATGGCATCCCACCAGTTCCCCTACGGGGAAGATATGCCAGCGCAAGACTTCTGGAACCTTGCCGGGAGGGCTGGGCGAATCGAACAGGGTCAGGTTGGCGTCGTAGCGCTGGCGGCGTCAGACCGAGCGAAGGAAACAAAGCTACGATCTTTCGTTGGGCGGAAGGTCGCAGATCTCAACTCGACCCTGATCGACATGGTGCGAATCGCCATGGCTCAGTACGGTGAGCTAAATCTGCATCAGCTATCCTACCAACCAACTTGGTCCTCCTTCGTCCAGTTCTTGGCTCACACCTATCGCCAGATCGGCGATCACGCCGAGTTCGCAAATGAGGTAGAGCAGATCCTGCGAGGCACCCTAGGATTCCAAAGCCTTCGAAGTAGTCAACCTTCGTGGGCTGCGCAACTAACTCAAGGCGTTCGCGAATATTCGGAAAGAATCACTGGAAAGCCTCTTAGCTTGGTCGACAGCACAGGCTTCTCGTGGGAAAGCGTGTCTAGCGCCCTACGAAGGCTCAGCGAAGCTCGCATTAGTGCTCAAGTTTGGGACCAGTCTCTGTATGAGGGAAGCCCTCGCCCCCTAGCGGGACTCGTGGGGGTAATGCTGGAAGTACCAGAACTACGGGAAAACTTAGTTCCCATTATCGAAGATCACCAAGATCGAACTGGTGATTTCATTTCGCGAGTAATCCAAGATTGGGTTAATGGCGCTTCCATCCCCACCCTGGCGGCACAGTACTTCAAGAAGGAAAGAGACACTGACCTAGTCGCCGTGACGAAGTGCTGTCAGCGTCTCTTCAAGATGGCACCCACCGTCGCCTGGGGGCTTTCAGCACTTCAGTCTATGACTTTGGGTGAGGATTTTGAGCGTATGAGCGACGCACGTAGACGAGAACTTCGAAATTTCCCCTCATACGCCTTCTACGGTGTTGCAAACGAGCGGGAAATCTCCATGCGACTGCTGGGCGTTCCACGCTCTGCTTCTCCGCTTATCGCTGATGCAATCCTCGGCGGAAGCACCACGTCACTGCGCGAGGCTAGGTCTCGGCTTGCCGCCCAGGGCGAAGCCACGTGGAGTCGCGCCCTTGGGTCCGTAGGTAGCTCGTACTACCGCGTGTGGCGAATCCTAGATGGCGTTAACTGAGGCAGTTGACCGTGGACGGGCAGTTCGTCGGCACGACGAATACCCGGAGCCGCCTGCCCTGAGCACAGCCGCAGACGGCTCGCCGCTGTGCCCGATGACATGGGCCCCGGACACTTCGTCCGGGGCCCATGTCATCGGGCACCTCAGTTGGGCAGACGTAGGGCGCTGATGTCCGACCTGGACAACGCGGCACCCGCACCCGTACTCAGCTTCACTGCCCGGGCGGCACGCCATGCTCCAAGTACGCCACCGCGCCTTCATGGCGAGCGACCGCAGCGGCACGGATGCGGCGCGCTAGTCGGGGGATCGTGAGATCGTCCACAGCCTCAAGGGGATGAAAGTCATACGCCTTGATCTCAGAGGCTTGCAGCTTGATCTGCGCCTGAAGCTGACTTGCGAGGGTGCCGCCATCGAAGAGATACAGCACCTTGTCCCCCTCGGAAGGGCTAGGTGCCCAGTCGACGACGAGTAGGCGCCCGATCTCCGGCGCGATGCCGAGTTCCTCCTGAACCTCACGGACGCACGCCTGTAGCGGCGACTCGCCGGCATCCACGTACCCTCCTGGGATGTCCCGGTAGTCCTTGTACGTGGGCTCCAGGAGCATGACGCGGCCGTGGTCATCAAAGAAGAGCGCACCCGAGGCCATCCGCGGGCGCGCCATCTTCGCTTCGTGTTCGTTCTCGGTCTCGCTCACATGACCGAGCCTAACCAGCTCACACCACTCGAAGCCTCTCGGCCAGGTCGGCCACGGAGCGGCTCGGCCGCCCACGAGTACCGCGGACCCAGCCGAGCACGATCTCTCGCGCCATGTAGTGGTGTCGGACTTGCTCCGGCGCCAGCTCTTCCGCGCCCAGGACCACGCTGAGCGCGTCGTCGATGCGGTTCCGAGCCGTTAGTGCCCGCGCCGTTTCGAGGTCGTGCCGCACTCTGCGTTCGACAGGAAGCCCGCTCGTATCGACCTGAGCCCCTAAATCCGCTGCGACCTGGAAATCTCCGAGCTCACCAGCGGTAGCCACCTTGTGGATCGCGACGTTGGTGGGGCCGAAGGCCGTCCACATGTGGTTTCCGTCCGTCCCGAGGCGTGTTGCCGTCGCCTCCGCCTCACGGAGGAAGGCTTGTGTTGTCGCACGGTCCTCTGCGCGAGCTGCGGCCATTGAGCCCGTCAGGAAGAGGGTTCCGTAGACGGACAAGTACGCGGGGGTCGCCTCCCCCAGCCCAGGCTCAAGGAACCCGACGGCATCGCTCACGAGCTGCACTGCGGTCTCGAAGCGTCCAGTGGACAGCAGGCAGTGCGTCACCGACCGGAAGAGCGATCCGATGACGACGTTGTTCCCGCTCTGCTGTGCAGCGGCGAGACCGCGATCCGCAGCCATCCAAGCAAGCTCGCTTTCCCCCAACTTGCCGAGGACCATCGCCGCCCCCTGGTACGTCAAAGCGAGCAGCGCGCTCGCTTCCTCCCGCTCCCCCCCGACGCAGGTGCGCACGGCGAGCAGGGCATCCGAGAGGATCAGGGGCAACTGGCGGGTGGCGAAGCCGTATTGGGACCCCTGGTAGGCGTCCCACACCTCGCTCACGTCGGATCGCAGCGCGGTCAGACTCGGGGGTTCGCCATCCGCCGGCGCGCCAAGGAGTGGGGTCAACTGCCGGTAGTCCATGAGCGCTTCGCGTAGGGCAGGGACCGTGCGTCGCCCGCTGTCTGCGGACCACTCCAACAGCGTCGGTTCGCCAATGAGGTCACCGATGGACACGTCCAACGCGTGAGCCAGTGCCCGGATGACAGAGAGTCTGTCGAGCTCGATGCGGTTGTTCTCCGCTTTGCCGAGCCAATCGGCAGTGCGCCCAACCAGTCCGGCCAGCACTTCTTGGGACACGCCTCGGCGATGGCGGTACCACGCGACCCGCTCACCGATCGTCAGTTGCTGCGTCATTCCTCGCATGACTTCAGCGTCACCTCAGTTGGCATGAGGACCCCGGAAGGATTTTCCGGGGTCAGTTCAGGGTCGCGCCATAGCGTCATGGGTGTCGAGATCGAGACGCCAACGACGGTGGCAAGGAGGCGCGGCTATGTCTCTGACGACTAAGGAACGGCACCAGGTGATGGTGGCCCTTGCGGAGCTCTCCATGGAAGTGGGCACCCTTGCGCAGAGGGCGCAACGGTTGGCATCGCCCGTCACCCCTCCCTGCCCTGCTCCTCCAGCTGTTGCAGGCGTCCGTCCAAGCGGCCCAGATGCTCACGCATCGATTCGATCTCCCGCATGATCGCGGTGAACTCGGCACTTGGGGCCGATACTTCCTGATCTTCGGGGCTGCGAGCGCTCACGAAGTAGCCGCGAGTTGAGTCCGGCGCAACCAATCCCCACTTCGTGAGTAGCTGGACAGCCTTTGTCGCTGTCCCTGGAGCTACCTCAAAGCGTTCAGCGATCGCACGGACCGAAGGCAGTTTCTCCCCGATCTTCACCTTGCCGGTATTGATCTCCTCCCGCAGGGCCTCAGCGATCTGCTCGTTCACCCGTCGCGCGTCGTCAGCAGTCGGCGTCATGCGTCGATGCTAACGCCCTCTGATCTAGCACAGCCAGCACGAACAACACGGACTCTTGTACTGGTTGTATTAGTCGTGCTAGAACAGAGTCAGTTGCTCGCCGTAGAGGCAGAGCACACGTAAGACCTGTTTGACCTGCGCAAACGCCCGGAGAGGTCCGTACTGGCGGGTCGCCTCGAAGGAAGCGATAGCGGTTTGAGAACTGAAGAGTGATCGTGCGGGGCTGACGCGAGAGCGGCGGTAACGGTAGGTGCCTAGGGCGAGGGTCCGGGGGCAAACCGCCGTGATGAACGTGGCTCTCCCCCTACGCGCCTGGCTGGCGCTGCCCGGGTTCGGGTGTGGGGATGTATAGCGGGGCCCCAACGCACGTGGCGGCAAGAGTGAGACCGCCCCCGCGACGACCGGGTGATGTCGTCGGCGGTAACGCCAAGCCCACCGGCTCCGGAGAACGCCCCCGCATCTTGGGGCGCCGCCCGGTGTGGGCCGCCCTGCTGGCGTCGAGCAGTAACGAGACGCACCCGACTATCCCGGCTCGGGGCCGGTACGCCGTGGCAACGGCGTGCTGGTGAAAGCCGTGTTCTTTCGTCTGCAAGGGGGCGGTGTGAACCGACGACATACCCCGGCATCGCCGTCATCGACCGGCGCGGCGATGCCGTCTCACCTTTAACCCGTCAGCAGCGCAGGACGCTGCGGGCGACCGGTCATCTCCAGCTGCTTTCGCGGCGGCTAGCGCCGCGCCGGCTGCCTCCTCCGTCCGTCCGGGCCGCTCTTCGGGGCGGGCCCGTACGGACGGAGTCGAGGGGAGCTGGAGCCGAGTTCTGTTGGGAGTTCTCATGCCTGAGATGCCGTATCTGCAACAGCGCATCCTCGTTCGCGCTGCCCAGCGTGACGATCACGCGGTGACGTCGAAGAACGCCGACGCCTTGATGAGCCTGTACGCGGCCGATCTGGTCGACCGCGGCGCGCTCACGCCTTCCGGGCTTGCCGTAGCCCGGGGCCTGTTGGCCGGCGAGTCCGTTGAAGCCGTCTCGCCGCTGGTCTAACCGCACCACTGCCCCGGCTGGGTTCGACTCCCAACCGGGGTGCTCCGGTCGCCCTTCCGGCGGCTGTGCCGTCGTGAGGCGGCCGTTCATTCATGCGGCGGCGCCCCCGGAGCGGCTACTCCGGGGGCGCCATTGGGCCGTCTGCATCCCATCTGACCTCAGAGGAGTACGACCCATGAATTGCATCGTTGCTGGTCATACCGCCGTTACCGCGAAGGAGTTCGCGGAACTGGCGCTGGGCCTGACTGAGTACGCGCCGGGGTTCGACCCCGAGCTGTTCACCGGCACGGCCAACGAGTTGGAGGAGGACCGGGCGGCACGGCTGGCCGTGGCCCGCGACGTGCTCGCGGACCTGCGGCAGGTCGACCCGGCGGCCGCGGCTTACGCCCGCGCCCTGCTGAAGGTGAGCGACCTGCCGACGCCGGCGCCCCGCACGCGTCGGGCTCGCCGGGGACGGCGGGCGCCGGTGTGCACCGCGCTGGGTCAGGCGGTGGCGGCATGAGCCAGACCTTGACGGCCCTGTCCGTCGCCCTGCCGCTCACGGCCGGATGGTCCCTGAACAGCCTGTGGCTGCGACGCCGGATCAAGGACACACGCCACGACCCACTGACGGGCCTGTGGACACGCGCAGAGTTCGAGAAGCGCGCCTGCAAGAGCCTGGCCCGAGGGAAGCAGCGGGCGGTGCTCCTGCTGGATCTCAACTGGTTCAAGCAGATCAACGACACCTACGGCCACGCGACCGGGGATGCGGTCCTTCGCGCGACCGGCCTGCGCCTGGGCGCGTGGGCGGACGCGCATCACGGCGTGGCTGGCCGACTGGGCGGAGACGAGTTCGCCGCCCTCGTCGACGTGGGCGGCACGAGCGACACCGGGACCGGCAACCTCAACGCGAAGCTGCTGAACCTGATCGGCCGACTCGAACAGCCCGTCATCTTCGAGGGGCGCGTGATCGACGTGCACGTGTCGATCGGGGCGGCCCGCTCCGGGCGGGCTGATCTGTCAGCGCTGCTGCGGCTGGCCGATGAGCACATGTACCGAATCAAGCAGGAAGGCGGCGGTTTCAGCATCGCCCCCGCACGCGAGCACGGCCCGGCGCTGGGCACGGTGAACGGCCGCCGCGCGGGACGCCCTGGTACCCACTGCACAACGGAGGTGACCGCATGAACTACGCCGACACGGTGCAGGACCTCTCGCCTGCCCTGACCGCGCTGCGGTTGCTGGCCGTGGACTTCGCCCAGCTGCCCGCGCCGACCGAGCGTATCTCGCCGATCGTCCCGAAGGAGCTGGATCTTTCCCTGCACGGCGACTTGGGGGCGTTCGAGCCGTGGCGGGCGGCGCTCGGCATCGCCCGCGAAGACATCGACTTCCACACGCAGGGCGACGGTCAGACGTGGGTGCTGTGCGCCGACACGGACTACGCCGGTGCCCGCGTGACCTTGTACGCCTACGGCGACGTGCTGCGTCGCACCCTCACCCTGGTAGGAGGCTGCCATGCGGCGTAAGACATCACCCGAACCGGCCCAGGGGACGCGCACCTCGCGCGCGCTGGACAGGGCCCGGGGCATCAACCCGTTCGCTGTGGTCGAGAAGCTGCTGACGCTGGCGGCACTGACGGTCGTGGCGGTCACCGTCGGCAGCCAGCTCGCCCCGATCCTCGGCCTGCACGGGCGCTTCGGCACCGCCGCGGCCTGGTTCATCGCCCTGGTCTTTGACGCGTTGTGGATCGGCGCGCTGAAGATGAGCGAGCAGGCCATCCGCCAGCGCAGCATCCTGGGCATGGCCGTGATGCTGTCCGTGGCCGCCCTCTCAATGGCTGGGTCGGTCGCGATCCTGCTGCTGATGGGCCATGCCCGCGTCTTCGCCCTGGTGCCGGTGGCCGCCGCCGTGTTCATGGGGCTGAGGATCTTCGCTGACCACATGCTCGCGGACGACGCGACCTCGCGCGTCATCGCCGAGCAGTCCGCCGCCGCCCGCAACACCCTGGCCCTCACCTACGCCGACGCACGCCAGCTCAAGGCCGGCGCGGAGAACGAGGTCGTCGTCGAGACGGCCGAGACGCTCGCGCGGGCACATCGGCAGGCGGTTCAGGCGAAGGCGCTGACCGGCATGCAAAAGAAGATCAACAAGGCACGTGCCAAGGCTGAAGAGAAGCTGCAGTCCTCCGAGAGTGAGCACGGGGCAGCGGCCCGGGCCTTCACCGCCCGCGAACTGCACGTCCTCACCGCGCCCTCGGACGGAGTCCCCGCCATCGAGGCGCCCCCGCAACCGGCCCCTGCGGCGCCCGGCATGGGCGAGGCGGTGCCCTCGGAATCCTCGGAATGCCCTGACCTGCTCGAACACCCCGCCGGACGTGTGTCCTCGGAATTCGGTTCCGAGGATTCCGAGGGGCCCTCGGATCTTTCCGAGGGTCCGGGGCGCAAGCCCAGCATCAGTGATGCGTCGCTGTACCTGACCGGGCGGCGGATCTTCACTGAGCTGGCGCCGCCGAAGTCGCTGAACGGCTTCATCAAGGCCATGAATGCGCAGGAGGCCAAGGCCAGTTACGAGCGGATGGCCAAGACCTACGAGCAGCTGCAAGCCGAGTTCCCCGGCAAGGCGCGAACCGTCCGCACGCCGCCCCGTGACCAGGCATAAGGAGAGGCCATGCCCGTACTGACCGAGACCGAGCAGACCACCGAAACCGCGAAGCCGCCGCAGGGCAGCCACCACTGGGTCATGACGCTGGACCTCCCCGGGCGCCTGTCCGTGACGGCGGCCAACACCTGCACACCGCCGCAGGGCTGGACCCGCCTGGACGTCTACACGGCCATCAGGGAAGAACTCGCGCGGAGCAATCCGGACCTGGCGCGCGCCAACGTCACGTTCTTCGCCCTGGAGCCCAACCAGCTCTGACCCCGAGCCCCCCTTCCGGCACCACTGATGAAGGCCGTCCCCCCCATCGCGTTGGGGGACGGCCTTCGTCACGACTGCCGGAAGACAGTCGAGTGCACCACCGCCCCGGGCCATCGGTTGGCCGGCGGCTGGCGGGCTGGCGGACATGGTCCGCAGGTCCCGCAGGTCCGCCGCGCAGATCCGAGACCGGCCCCGGGGGATTCGTCCTTCCCACCCCAGCTGAGAAATGAGGATGCATGGCCGCCGAAGCGGTCGAAGAGACGAAAGCAGCAACCCCCACCACGAAGACGACGGCCAGGCCCGCAGCACGGAAGCCGATGTCGGAGGAGTCCCGCTGGCTGATCGGCGGGCTCGCCGTCACGGTGCCCGCCTCCGGCCTGGTCTACCGCGACGCGGTCGAGGCGTGGGTCTACGACAACCGCTACTGGCTGCTCGGCATCGCCGTGCTGCTGGTCGGATCCTGCATGCTCGCGATGACCCGGGCCTATCGGCGCAACCGCGGGCCGCGTCCGCGCGAACAGAACCGCACTGTGGCGGCGTTCACAGCCGACGGCCTCCAAGGTCCCGCCCCGCACAGCCTCTCGGGCACCGCAATCCCGCCCGCCCCGCAGGGGCAGCCCCCAGAGGTGCCCGCTTCGTTGCAGAGCGACCGGGCACCCGAGCTGGCCGCTGCGCTGAAGCTGGACTTCGCGGCGGGCAAGCCCCGCACGCTCAGCCGCGGTCGGGTTGAGCTGGGGGAAGAGTGGGTCATCGAGCTGCCGCCCGGCGGGGTGTACGGCGATGTGGCTGGCAAGTCCGAGCGGGTGATCTCCTGGCTCGGCGTGGACGCCACGAAGGTGACCATGCGCCCGGGGCCCACCTCGCGGCATGTGGTCATCACGGTCCTGGACCATCCCGTCTACAGCCGCACCCCGGCCCTTCCCGACCCGCTGGAAGCCACCCGCCGGGGCGTGATCCCTCTCGGGTACGACATGCACGGCGCCATCGTCGAAATCCGCTCTCCGGTCGGCGATACCCACATGCTGATCGCCGGATCGGCCGGTGCCGGAAAGACCGAAGAGATCAAATGGCTCGTCTACTTCGCTCTGGTCAACGGCTGGGACATCGTCCTGGTCGACGCCAAGGGAGACGGCGACCTCGCCTACGCGGAAAAAGCGTGCCTCATCTATGAAGAGGTTCCCGACCACGACCGGATGATGGACATCATCTCCTTCGTGGAAGAGCGGCACGAACAGCGTGCTGCGGAGAACAGCGCATCGGTCAAGGCCGGAAACGGAAAGGTGAAACACCGGCCGCTGCTTTTCATCATCGACGAGGTAAGCACCTACACCGATGAGGCCGACTCGAAGAAGCAGGCAGCGGAGTTCGAGAAGAAGCTGAAGAAGGCTTCCCGGAAGTTCCGTTCATCGAAAATCCTCGTCCTGCTGGCCACGCAGAGTCCGAAAGCTGAAGTCATCAACACGTCGATTCGCGCGAATCACCGTGTGCGGCTGGCCTTCGGGTGCGGTGAGACCAAGCAGTCGGATGTGATTTTGGGAAGCGGTACAGCGGCAACGGGACACGATGCCTCCAAGCTCCCAGCAATCGATGGAGCGGCAATCCTCCAAATCAAGAACCAGCTTCGGGAGATGCGCGGATTCCTCGTCACCGACGAGGAACTCCAGGAGGCCATTGACGCCCGCGCGGAGGAGTTCTTCGACGCGGAGCCCGAACACGTTCGCCTGGTCCGTGAGGCCTACGGCGACGACGTGTTCCTTTCCACCGTCGAGTTCGCCTCCCGGCTCCGTGAACTCGGAGTCGAGATTGTCGGGGAGGGCGACGACACGGCCACCGGCAAGGCGGTCGCGGCGTGGCTGTCCACGTCGTTCGGCTACAGCGTTCCCACGGCCCAGGAGGGCCGTGTCCGGGGCCGCTTCCTGACCGCGATTCTCCGCCGCTGACCACCGTGCCGACACCGTGCAACGACCGTGCGACCACTGTGCAGGACCGCTGGCCCGCCGTGCGGCGCACGGTGGCCACACGGTGCCTGCACGGTGCCCCGCACGGTCTGTGAACTGCATCAATACACCTGCGGAGGGCAGGAGATGAAAGGATCCGTGATCGGCCTCGTGGTGGTCGGATCGAGCCTGTTGGCGGTCACCGCCACGAGCCTGTCCGGCAACCCGGCGGTCAGCGGTAAGGCCACGTCGGTGGCCAACCGCACGGCACCGGGATCGGTGCCCGCCCGCTACGAGCGGCTCTTCAACGCCTGGGGCAACGAGTGCGACGCCATCACCCCCAGCATTCTGGCCGCACAGCTCAAACAGGAATCCGGCTTCAACCCCCGGGCCAAATCGCCAGTCGGGGCGATGGGTATCGCGCAGTTCATGCCCGGAACCTGGCAGAACTCCGGATACGACGGCAACGGCGACGGCAAGAAGGACGTGTGGGATCCGGAAGACGCGATCCCCTCCGCCGCCAAATACATGTGCTCGGTCTCCCGAAATCTGAAGGGTGTGCCCGGCGACAAGACCCGCCTTGCCCTGGCCGGATACAACGCCGGGCCGGGGGCGGTGCAGAAGTACCGAGGCATACCGCCGTACAAGGAGACGGAAAACTACGTCTCCACCATCATGGCGTCTGCCGCGAAGATGGGTCAGACGGTTGGCGGTCAGGGCAACATCGCGGTCGAGGCGGTCAATTACGCGTCCGCGCAGATCGGCAAGAACTACGTCTGGGGCGGAAACGGGGATGGGGACGGCGGCTTTGACTGCTCGGGTCTCACCAAAGCCGCCTTCGCTCAGGCCGGGGTAACCCTTCCCCGCGTCGCCAGCGCCCAGTACACGTACCTGGAAAACGACGGGGCCCTCGTCGAGAAGGACGACCTGAGCATCGGCGACCTCGTCTTCTTCAGCCAGAAGAAGCGCACCGGTTCGGCGAGTGCTGCCGACATCGACCACGTCGGCATCTATCTCGGCAAAGGCCACTTCCTGAACGCCCCTCGCACCGGGGCGAAGGTCCGTATCGAAAAGGTCTGGTGGGACACCTACATGGGCGCCGGCCGCGTCTACCCGAAATCCACGAACACCAAGGAGGTGTGATGGGAAACGGACAGTGCATTGCGACCACGCAGGCCATGTATTCCGTGGCCTCTTCCGCGCAGAGCCTGGAAACGACCGTGACCGTCCTGACGGTCCTGGTCATCTTCCTGGCCCTCGTATGCGTCGGCGCCGTGTTCTTCGCGTTCCGGCTGGGCTCCACCCTCAAGCGCCTCACCGCACAGCAGCCCGCACCCCTCAACCGCACGTCTGAGAAGGAGTACTGAGCATGGGCAAGTACACCGGAACCATCGTCGTCGCCGGTCCTGGTGATGGGTGCATCACCAAGTCGGACGGCAAGAAGGACTGCTCCAAGGGCGCCAAGCAGGTAGTCAAGACGGTCAACGACACCGGCCCGGACCTCGCGCCGGTGGCCGGGTTCCTGCCGCTGTACGGCGTGATCATGGGCGTCCTGGTCGGCGCGGTCATCCTGGCCATCGCCGCCGGAGCCGTGATTTCGGCGGGGCGTGGCGGGATCCAGGCCGGGTTCAAGAAGGACGGCTCGGCACTGAAGAAGACCGCGGTCACGGTCGGCGGTCTGATCGTGCTGCTGCTGGGCGTGCTGGCCATCGGCCCGTCCATCGCCACCGCGCTGGGCGGCTGAGCATGGCCGACAATCCCTGCCAGTACATCAGGGGTGACGCCCGTAAGTACTGCGAGCGCGGCGAGGGCAGCGGCGGCAAGGGGGTCGCGCCGGACGACCTGACGCCGCACCGGCCCGATGCGCTCGATCCGCTGGGCGCCGCCGCCAACTGGCTCTCCGACCAGGCATCGGCGCTGTACCGGCTGATGGACAAGTCGATGATGGCCGCCGCCGATCCCCTCGGCGGCCTGAAGGGCGGCACGCTGGCGAAGGTGTACAACCCGGTGGCGGGCATCGCCGTGCTGATCGGTGCGGTTGTTCTGGTGGGCGGGCTGATCTTCTGGATCGCCCGCCCTTCGGGGCCCGCCTTCAAGAAGGCGGGCTCGGCCGGCGGCCGGTTCTTCGGGCTGCTGTTCCTGGTGACCGTCATCCCGACGGCGGTGGTCCTGATCGCGTTCGCGCTGGGCCAGTTCTCCGCGCTCATCTACGCCGACCTGGCCGACCACCCGTTCAAGGGCATGGAAAAGTCCCTGCTGGGCTCCACCGGCAACCCCTACGGACGCCTGGCACAAGCCGCGGTGGTGCTGTTCGCGGTCGGCCCGCTGTGGCTGCTGTGCGTCATCTCGCCCCTGGCCGTGCTGGCGGCGGTGGTGTTCCTGCCGCTGTCCGCCGCGCTCGGGGTAGGCAAGGGCTGGCTGCAATCCCGCAGCGGGAAGATGCTGCTGCATCTGCTCGCGGCGGTGTTCCTGGCTAGGGTGCCGGTCGCCATCGTGCTGATGTTCCGCAAGGTGCTGCCGAAAAGCGCGCTGAACGATCTGCTGCTGACCGCCGCCACGGCGGTGGTGTGCCTGTACATCCTGCTGAGCCTCCCGGCGATGGCCAAGAGTGTCGCCGCGGCCGTCACCCGCGCCCCCAAGCTGCGGACGCAGAGCGAGGGCCGCACTGCGGTGACCAAGATGCCCGCCGATGCCGAACGCCGGGCCCACGCCAAGCGGCTGGCCGCCGCGCAGTCCAGGCCCGCCAGGGGCAAGATGCCCCAGCCTGCGGCGTCCGTGCACGCGCCGGGGCGCCGCCCCTACGCGGGCGGCGGCAAGGGCGTCCGTGCCGCGTTGAAGGCCCCGGGCCGGTCGGCGCACCCCAGTCAAGCCGCCCCGTCGGCACCGTCCCGTTCTACGCCCGCTCGACAGGAGAGGATCCGCCATGTCCGGGTCACGGACGTACCTGCTCGACCCCCTCTACGAGACCGAGACACTCAAGCTCCCCCCGTCACGCACTGACCTGACCGTCATGGGCGCCGGCGTCGCGCTCAGCGCCGTGCACGGGATGGCCGTGCCCGGCATTCTGGGGACCCTGACCTGCATCATCCCGACGGCGCTTGCCGGGGCCCTGTCGCTGGTCAAGACGGGCGGATCGACGGTCGTCGAACGGGTGGGCCGTCGCGGCGGTCACGCGCTCAGGAAGCGCGCCCTGAAACGGGCCGTGCGCCGGTACGAGAGTGAGCTGGCCTCCTTCGCCGATGATGCGGAGGGGGCCCTGCCCCACCACACCACCTTCACCCACATCAACGATGTGGTCTGGCACGAACGCGACGGATACGCCTTCCCACAGGGTGGGGGCAGGCTGCTGGCCGCGTTCGAGTGGGTCACCGACGGCGCCGCCCTCAAGGACGACGTCCACCGCGACCGCGCACACAACGCGCTGGCCGCGTTCCTGGAGTGGGTCGCGGCCACCGGCCACGGCAGTTGCGTGCGCATCGTGCACGCCGTCAGCCCCCACACGGGCGGGCACGACGTGCGCGCCGAGGGAGACGGCGACCTGGCCGACTCCTACCGCCAGCTCATGGGCCTGGTGAACGGGGCGTGCGATGTGCACTCCACCGTCATCCTGCTGTCCGTGCCCGCCCACGGCCCCGACGTCGAGGAAGAGACCGCCTGGGCCCAAGCCGCCTACGAGCAGGCGCAGGTGTGCGGGATCGACACCGGCCGCATGTGGGACCGCGCCACCTGGGACATCGCCCTCGCCCCGATCAAGGGCAGCGACCCCTACGAGATCCACGAAACCCTGTTCCGGTCCGGGGACTTCGTCACCGCGACCGCGGATGTCACCGACTTCCGGCGGGGGGAGCGGGCCGCGGACTTCTGGCGCCCGATGATCACCACGCTGCCCCGGGTCACCCGCACCACGGTCGTGGAGTACCTGCCCTTGGACCGGCGCAAGGCGGAAAAGCGGCTGGAGACCGGGGAGATGCTGCGCACCGCGACCGCCCGCGATGAGCAGGACGTGCGCCGGGAGAAGACCTCCACCCGCACCGGACGCCGCGCGGCTGAACTGCATGAGGAGGACATCTCCGATGGCGCCGCCTACGTGAAGGTCGCCGCCCACGTGATGATCCAAGCCCGCGACGAGACGGAGCTGAAGGAGTTCCGCCGCGACGTGGAGCAGGGCGCGGTGTCGGCCGGCGCGCACCTGATGTGGATGGACCGCGAACACGAGAAGGGCTGGCACGCCACCCAGCCTCTCCCGGGAGGGGAGATCACATGCTGACCACCACCACCCGCCAGGCAGCGGGCCTGTTCCCCGGATATGCCTGCAAGCCGGTCACCGACGGGGCGCTGATCGGTGCCTCGCTGCTGGATGGCTCCCCGTTCCGGATGACCCCGGTGGACTGCGACCAGGAGGTTCTGCCGTCCACCGGCATGGCGCTTCTGGGCACGCTGGGCAACGGCAAGTCCACCAACACCAAGGTCATGTCGCTGCGGGACATGGCCCGCCCTCGGCGCCGCTACGCCGTCCTGGACGCCAAGGGCGAAGACGGGGTGGGCGAGTGGGACGCGGTCGCCGCGGCCCTTCACCTCACCCCGGTCCGCTTCGGTGACGGGGTGTGCATGAACCCCCTGGATCCTCGGATCCCGCCGCTGCACCGGGTGCAGCTGGTCGCGGTGCTCGCCGAGCTCGGCGGGCACCGGCCGCTCTCTCCGGGGGCGCGCATGGCGCTGGACGCGGCCATGGAATCCCCCGCGGCCCGGACGCTGTCCGGGTTGATGGGCGCGGTCACCTCCCTGGAAGCAGACGCCATCCCCGGGCGCTTCGATGCCGCGCAGCTGCTCGCCTTCGGGCAGGAAGTGGTGCAGGCGCTGTCTCCGTTCATCCGCTCCGCGACCCGCGGGATGCTCGATGGGGAAACGTCGGTGTCGTTGGATGCGAAGCTGACCGTGTTCGACTTTTCCCGCATCGACCGCACCTCCATCGCCCTGCCCGCGCTGATGTCGGTCGTGGGGGTGTTCCTGGAGTCGGTGTGGCTCGCTCAGGGCGGCGCCGATCACGGTATCCACTCGACGTTGATCGTTGAGGAGGCGTGGCAGATCCTCAAGCATCCGGCCACGGCCGCGCTGTTGCAGCGGATGATGAAGTACTCCCGCCGCGAGGGCCTGTCCGTCACCTCCGTTGCGCACAGCGCCAAAGACGCCACCTCCGAGGAGGCCAAGGACCTCCTGCGGCTGGCCTCCACCCGGGTCCTGCACCAGATGGACGAAGGGGAAGCGGAGCAGTGCCGGGGGCTGTTCTCCCTGCCCGACTGGGCGGTGCGACAGATCCCGCTGCTGGGCCGGGGTCAGGCCATCTGGCAGACCGGGCGGCACGTCAACCTCGTGCAGACGTTGGTGACCGACTACGAGAAGCGGCTGTGCTTCACCTCCCGGCGCCGCGACGCCGCCCAGGGTAAAGGCCCCGTCGCCAGGCCTGCCACGCGCGGGCAGTGGTCGTGGGAGATGCCGCCCAACGTCATCGACCACGCCGCCTGAGTCAACAACAGATCGGGATCAAATTCCCTAGGCGCCCATCGGACACGAGCTTCGTCCCACGGGCTTTTGATCCGGAACCCATATCGGAGCACAGTCATACGCAGTGAGAACGACACCTGCACATACAGCTGAAGATTAGGCAGAGCCTGGGTCCCGCACGTCCGAGAGAGTGCTTTACCCCGAGGTGAAACATGCCTTTCACCTCGGGGTGCGAGTCACCTTCGGCCTCTAGTTGCAACCCAGAAGACCAACAGGGCGCCCGGTACAGCAATAGCCAAATAGAACAGGGCCGACTGAGCCATGCTTCCGTCATCTGCCACAAATTCGCTACCGATTAGCAGGACGAAGAAGAAGGCGAATGCGGCGGCGGCCGTTCCGATAGCTGATGGGGTGCGCATGCTCCCCTCCTAGGCGTTTAGTAGCACTTGGCGCCCTTGAACTTGGCAAGGTAGGTGAACTTGAACTCTACACCCTTCTTGCACTTGTCGATCTTTTCGTTGCCCATGGATACAACCGCGGCGTAGACACCTGCGGCGACGGCTCCGCCGATCCCTCCGGTGATGGCGCCGATGAGACCGGCTGCAGTAGCCGCAGATCCAGCATTGACGGCCTTGGCCTGAGACTTACTCAGCTTCACGTAGACGTACCAACCAAGGCTGACACCACGCGCCACGACCTCGGTCGCGTCACTCTCCGGCACCTCACCCTTTACCACGGTGACGACCGGGGAATCCTTGAATGCCTCGACAGCCTCTTCGTAGGTGTATCCCTGCGAGGCGAGGTCCAGGTAAGCACCACCATCGTCAACTGCCGCTACTGCGGCGGGCTTTATTTCGCCCTGCCTAGCAGTTGTGGCAGACGCCGCAGGGGCAACCGCAGCAAGCAGCGCACCAGTCATGACTGCCGAGCAAGTTGCCTTAAAAACACGGGACTTGATCACTCGTAACCTCTGCCTTCATAACGCTAGGAATTTCTCGGGGCTGTTCGGACCAAAGGACCGTAGCATGATCAAATCTTTGCCAGCCTCGCCTCAATGCGGCGAGACAACGGCACGTCAATTCCCCTGCGGTGTAGGGAAGTTGCGGAAATTTCCAACGCGTGTGCACCCGCCAGGGCTGGAGCCCAGTTCGTTCCGCTTTGCGTATTTGAGACCCGATCGAAATCTACAGCGCTGTAGAACGGGCTCAAATTGACCTAAATGGCTAAAAATTGACTATCCGCTCGTATTCGCCACGAGCGCTTCAGGCGCGAGGCCCCTGAGCTCGTCAGCCACAGCCCGTTAGATCGCCCCTGTCTGACCCACGTCCATTTACGGACGAACCCAGCCGCCCAGAGCCAACTCTGGCCGGTCTTCCTGGCCTTCATCTGTCCATCTGCGGTCGCGAAGGTCGGGCAGGCCCACCGGCCCGCGCCCCACGTCCTGTCACAACTCGGAGGCTTCACCATGCTGTTGGGTAAGAGCACTGCCACGCGCTACGAGATCAGCATCACCCCGGTCGCCCCCGCCCGGCGGCCCATATGGTTCTGGGCCCTGATCGTCCTGCTCGTTCTCGCCCTCGCCGCCGTCATCGACGGGCGCGACGAGGACGCCAGCCCCACGCCCCAGCCCGGACATACGCAGACCGCCGACGTTCGCACCCACGGCCAGGAGTAGCGCCATGGCCTGCCGCGAGTGCACCGCAGGACACCCCGTCCTGCTCGACTCCTACCCGGCCGGCGACACCCGCGCCTCCCTCGTGGCCGCGCACCGTGCCACCCAGGCCCGCAACGAGGCCCCCGGCCCGGTCCACGTCCACTACGACCAGGCCAACGACACCTTCGCCGTCATCCGCACCGACCCCCAGGAGATCCCCGCATGAGTGCCGCCCTGTGGCCCGTCACGGCCCGCATCACCGCCGCCCTGGACGCGGCCAACGGCCGCGACGAACACGAGATCGCAATGCGCCTGCTCAAGGTCAACGAGGAGGCCGGGGAAGCCGCCGCCGCGTACATCGGCGCCACCGGCCAGAACCCCCGCAAGGGCCTGACCCACAGCCGCAACGACGTCGCCCAGGAACTGGCCGACGTCATCGTCGCCGCCGCGGTCGCCCTGCTCTCCCTCACCGACCACGCCCCCTCCGTGCTCAACACCAAGCTGCACGAAGCCGCTCGGCGCCTGCAGCTGCCGCCCAAGGACACACGCTGATGGCCCGGTTGCGCATCCAGCGCACCACCTGGCCCCGGCCCGCCCTCGTCCTGACCGACACGCCCCGCCCCGACTGCCCCGACTGCGAAGGCGCGGGCGGTGCGGAGTACGACTACGGCGACCCCGAGACCGGCGAGTACGCCGGTACCAACTGGGACCCGTGCCACTGCTGGGACGAACAGCGCCGCTGGATCGTGCTTTGGCTCCCGCGCCGCCGCTGGCCCCCGCACCGTCACACCGACCCGTGGGCCGCCCACGGCTACAGCAGCGAAACCCCCCTTCGAACCCACTGACCAGGGAGATTCCATGTCGTTCGGAGAGACCCCCATCACCGTCGTCGGCAACCTCACCGCCGACCCCGAAATCAAGTTCACCGAGGGCGGGGCCGCGCTCGCCAAGTTCACCATCGCGGCCACCCCGCGCGTCTTCGACCGCGACTCCAACCAGTGGAAGGACGGCACGTCCACGTTCTTCCGCTGCGCCGCCTGGCGCCACCTCGCCGAACACATCGGCGACTCGCTGACCAAGGGCTCCCGCGTGGTCGCCTTCGGCCGCATCCGGCAACACGACTGGCAGACCCCCGAGGGCGAGAACCGCTCCATGCTCGCCTTGGAGGTCGACGAGATCGGCGCCAGCCTGCGCTTCACCAACGTCACCATCCAGGGAAAGCGCAGCAACGGCGCCGCCGCGGCCGGCGCTGACCCGTGGAACACCGGCCAGCCGTCGGGCGACTCGACGTTCAGCGAGAAGCCCCCGTTCTAGCTGAGCCCGGGGCGGGCTGTCCTCTCGCCAAAGACTGCGGCCCGCCCCGGTTCTCCCGTCCTCATCACAGAAACAGGAGAATCACATGCCCACCACACAGTCGATCACGAGCACTGAGGTGTTGCGGTCGTTCAGCTACGGCGGCGGGGTCCAGTCCACGGCCGCTCTGGTTCTCGCGGCCCAGGGGGAGCTGGACTACCACACTTTTCTGATGGCGAACGTGGGGGACGACTCCGAACACCCCGGCACCATCGCCTACCTGCGCCAGTACGCCATCCCCTACGCCAAAGCGCACGGCCTTGAGCTGGTCGTTCTCGACCGCGTGATGAAGCGATCCGGTGAGGTCCGCACCCTCTTACAGGACCTGACTCGGGAGGGCTCGCGGTCGCTGAAAATCCCGGTGCGAATGTCGAACGGGGCCCCTGGCACCCGCTCGTGCACGGCCCAGTTCAAAATCGAGGTCATCGCCGATGAACTCAAGCGGCGCGGCGCCACCAAGGACGCGCCCGCCACGGTCGGGATCGGGATCAGCCTGGACGAGATCCAGCGGGCGAACAACCGGCGCTGCGAGCCGCACGAGCGCATCGAGTACCCGCTGTTGGAGCGCGGTATCCGGCGTATCGACTGCGCCCGCATCATCCGCGCCGCGGGCCTGCCGGTGCCGCCCAAGTCATCATGCTGGTTCTGCCCGTTCCACCGGCCGGAGACGTGGCATGACATGCGCCGCACTGAGCCGGAGCTGTTCGAGAAGGCCTGCCAGCTCGAAGAACTCCTCAACCGGCGACGTGACGAACTCGGCAAAGACCACGTCTGGCTGACCCGGTTCAACCGGAGCCTGCGGGCCGCGATCCCGGACGGCGTCGACACGCTGCCCTTCGACGAGTGGGACACCGGCTGTGACTCCGGCTGGTGCATGACCTAGAGCACGCCCGAGGCGGGCCGCCCTCTCGCCAAAGACTGCGGCCCGCCCCGGTTCTCCCGTCCTCATCACAGAAGCAGGAGACCCCCAGCATGAACCCTTGCGCCCCACCCCGGCGAGCCCCTCTCAGGCCACAGCCGACCGGGCTGCTGGCCACCGCGCTCACGCTCGCGTCCAAGGGCGTCCCCGTCCTGCCGCTGCGCGTGGGCAAGGCCCCCTTCAACAACTGCCCGGCCTGCGCCAAGAACGCATGCGGCGGCCGGCCGAACATGAAGCAGGCCGGGCCCTGCACCTGCCCGCACCCCTGCCACGCCTGGGCCGCCGCAACCACCAACCCCGACACCCTCACCTCCACCGCCTGGGCGACCGCCTGGCAGCGGGCCGCCGCGGTCGCCTACCACCCCGGCGGGGCGCGACTGACCGTCGTCGACCTCGATGACGCCGACGCCATCGCCTGGGCCCACGCCCACCTCCCGCGCACCCGCACCGTGCCCACCACACGCGGCCAGCACTGGATCTACCTGGGCACCATGCCCTCCGCCAACGGCGTCCGCCCCGGCATCGACATCAAGTCCCGTATGGCCTACGCCCGCTGGCTGGGGCCCGGCACCGGCCGCCCCACCGCCCTGCCCGACACGGTCCGGGCACTGGGCGTGAAGCCCGCCCCGGCCCGGTCGGTGCCCGCCTCCACCGTGCCCGCACCGGGCGGGGGCGGCGCCTGCCCGCACCGCACGCCGGCCTACCTGGACCGCGGCCTCACGATGGCCGAACAGCGCATCACCGAGGCCACCAGCGGCGTGCACGCCACCGTCTACCGCACGTTCCTGGCAGTGCTCTCCACCCACGGCCGGTGCGGCTGCCTCACCGACGCCCACATCACCCGCCTGTTCACCGCCGCACAGACCAAGGGCGAGACCCTGCGGCACTGCACCGACGCATGGACCAACGCCCGGTCCAAGTTGGGACTCTGACCGTGTCCGACGAGGAGAAGGACCCGGCGCGCAAGGTCATCACCGACTACGCGCAGTCCCACTTCCGGTACTTCCGCACGGTCGACGGCACCGTGTACGCCCAGCGCACCGGCCACCCCGTGGCCCGCCCCATCCGCTCCCAGGGCACCACCGGGAGCCACCGCCAAGAACTCATGGTCGGCCTCTTCCGCGACGAGGTCGGCGTCTTCAACGGAACCGCCCTCAAGGAGGCGTTGGACTTGATCGAAGCACTCGCGCTCGCCGAGCAGGTACAGCCCACCCACATCCGCGTCGCCCCCGGCTTCGACGGCGCCACCTGGCTCGACCTGGGCCGCGACGACGGACAGTCCGTACGCATCCACCCCACCGGCTGGGACATCCGCATCCCCGACCCCGAAGAGGTCTGCTGGCGGCGCACCCAGCTCACCGGCGAACTCCCCCTCCCCGAGAAGCAGACAGGCGGTAAGGGCCTGGATCTGCTGCTGCGGCTGTGCAACTTCGCCGACGCCCAGACCGAATGCCTGGCCCTCGCCTGGCTCATCGGCTGCCTCGAACCGTCCGTTCCCGTCCCGGCGCCGTTCCTCACCGGCCCGCAGGGCGCGGGCAAGTCGACCGCCGGACGGATGCTCATCCGCATCATCGAGGGCATGAGCGCCGACCTGCGGCGGCCTCCCAAGGACGAAGAGAACATGATCACGGCCGTAGCCGCCGGATGGATCACCGCCCTGGACAACCTCTCGCACCTGGCCCCGGACCTGTCCGACCTCATGTGCTGCGTCATCACCGGCGCCGAGAGCATCAAGCGCGCCCTGTTCACCGACGGCGACGTCGTCCGCTCCCGCTACCGCCGCCCCGTGTTGCTCACCGGCATCGACGTCGGCATCATCCGCCCCGACCTCGCCGAACGCCTCCTCACGCTGCGCCTGGAACGCCCCCAGGTACGGCGCACCGAAGCGGAACTGTGGGCGGAGTACGCCGAGATCCTGCCCACCGTCCTCGGCTCCCTGCTCGACCTCACCGTCAAGGTCCGCGCGGCCGAAGCAGAAACCCCCACCGACCTGCGCATGGCCGACTTCGCCCACCTGTGCGCGCAACTCGACGCGGCCATGAGCTTCGGGACGCTGGCCGCCTACCGGGCCAGCCTGGACGACCTGAACGACGACGTCATCGAAGGTGATCTGCTCGCGCAGACCGTCCTTCAGCACGCCGCCTCACTCGCCCCGGGCGAAGAGGCACGGATGACGTCGGCTGAGTGGCTGCACTGCCTCACCGCCCTCTACAGCGGCGAGGACTGCCGCCCCCTGCCCAAGGGCTGGCCTACCACCGGCAAGGTCCTTTCCGACCGGCTGCGGCGCATCCAGCCCACCCTGGCCGCCCGCGGCGTCCTGGTCGAGTGGGGCCGCACCCGCGCCGCCCGCTACATCGAGATCAGCCGCCCGGCCTCTGCCCCGCCGCACGCACAGCAGCCCGCGTTCTGACCACCGCACAGGCAGACAAGCAAGAGGAGCACGCCGCGCCGGGGGTGCTCCTCTTGCTGTTCGGCGGCGACAGCCGCCCTGCACAAGTCGCGCCGCGAAGCGGCCCGTTCTTCAAGTCCTAAGCGGCGACGTACAACCACAGAAACCACCCCTTCTTTTTCCTAAGTAGGGAAGATCTGCGTCACGGCGTCACCACGGCCCGACAGACGGCCTCTGACCAGCACAGACACCGGTGACGCAGACGGCGAATCCTGCGTCACCCCGCGTCACCCGCGTCACCGCGTGACGCGAGCCCGTGTCACAGGTGACGCAGGGCCCGCCCTGCCGCGTCACACAAGCCCACAGGTCAGAGGCCTGATTGACGCAGGTGACGCGATGACGCAGAAATCCGCACCTAGGACAACACGCAGACCGAGGGCCACCGACCGTCATACGACACATCCCCGAGGACCTCATGAGCCGACCCCGCCCCGCACAAGTCGACCCCCGCGCCACTCTTCGCGGCGGTCTCCCCGACCGCTACCTGACTCCCAGCGACATCGCCACGATGTTCGAGGTACCACTCGAAACGGTCTACCAGTGGCGAAAGAAGCGCACCGGCCCGCCCGGCTTCCGCGTCGGCAAGCACGTTCGCTACGACCCCGCCGACGTCCGCGCTTACGTCGCCCAGCAACGGCACGCCGAGGCCGACGCGGCGTAGTCCCGCACCTCTCCGTTCCCCAGGGAAGGCCACCTCAGTGGCCTTCCCTTCTGCATGAGGAGACCCAGTCACCACATGGCCGGCCACGTCCAAGACCGCTGGTACAAGACCGAACCCGGCGCCGACGGCAAGAACGTACGGGTCAAGACCGACCGTCACGGAGTCGGGCAGCGCTACCGCGCCCGCTACGTCGCGCCCGACGGCTCCGAGAAGTCCAAGAGCTTTCCCGACGGACAGAAGCGGCTCGCCGAGAAGTGGCTCACCGACCTCGCGTCCGACATGTCGCGCGGCAACTACGTCGATCCGCGCGCGGCGCGGATCACCTTCAAGAGCTACGCCGAGAAGTGGCTGCAGGCTCACACCGCTGACGTGTCCAGTCGGATCGCGACCGAGCAGCGGCTACGCCTGCACGCATTTCCCATCCTCGGCTCGCGCCCGCTCGACTCGTTCCGCCCGGAGCACATCCGAAAGCTCGTCAGCATCCTGGCCAGCAACCCCGCCGTAAGCGGCGGATACGCACGCAACATCTACGGCGACGTCCGAGCCATCCTCAGCGCAGCCGTCGACGATGGCCTACTCCCCCGCAATCCATGCTCAGCAAGATCTGTCCGCCCCCCATCGGGAGAGAGGCGGCGCGTCGTGCCGTGGCTTCCTTCGCAAGTGTCCGCTGTCCGCGCTGCACTCTCCGAGAGGTACCGAGCGATGGTGGATGCGGGCAGCGGGTGCGGCCTTCGGCAAGGGGAAATCGTGGGGCTCGCCGAGGACGCATTCGACTTCAGGTCCGCAACCCTGCGGGTAGTCCGGCAGGTGAAGCTGGTCCGGGGCACGGCCGTATTTGCGCCCCCGAAAGGCAACAAGGAACGCGACGTACCGCTGCCGCGGTCGGTCGCCGAATCCGTACGCGTCCACATGGGCTCGTTCAAACCGGTGGAGATCGCACTCCCCTGGCGCACCCCGGACGGTCCCCTCGTGTCCGCCCGCCTGCTCTTCACGAACGCCGCCAGCGGGATCGTCTGGCGCAGCAACTTCAACATCCAGGAGTGGAAGCCCGCGCTCGCCGCGGCCGGCCTCATCCCGGAAGCCGACGCCGACGGCAAGTACCAGTCGGCCCGCGAGCACGGCATGCACGCCCTGAGGCACTTCTACGCGTCCGTCCTGCTGGACGCCGGCGTGAGCGTCAAGGCTGTCAGCCATCACCTGGGGCACTCCGATCCTGGCCTGACGCTCCGGGTGTACGCACACCTGATGCCGAGCAGCGACGACCGGACCCGCGCGGCCATCGAGAGGACTGCACCCATGCCGCTCGCCTACGACGTGCGGAGTCCGCTGGACATCCCGTCCGGTGCGTTCCGCGACGGTGTGGTCGTCTTCCATGTTCATGGCTCCCGCTACGGCGGTCAGTGGCTCCTCGGAGCGATGACCACAGCGAAGGGTCCCGCGTTCGGCAAGATCCTGACGGCGGCGAGCACCAATCCCGATCACGCGGTCGACACGGCCGACGCCTGGGTCCGCGCGTACTGCGACAGCCACGGCCTGGAGTTGCTGAAGGCGGAGAATCTCAAGGAGAGGTTCCCGGTCGACCAGCGGCCGTATCAAGCGCTCGCCCGCTACCTCGTTGCCCGCGTCCCCAAGAGCGCTACGGGGTGGTCCGGTTTGGAGGGCTGATCCTGCTCTCACGGCCCAGGGACGGCCCACAGCAACGAAAACGGCCTCCTACCGACGCTAAAAGCGCAGGTAGGAGGCCGTTTTCAACCGGAATTACACGAGTTCTCCGGGTACAGGCATGGTCCTTCCAGTGTCGCAGACATACGACAAGGGGCTCGCCGCCCTGTGGACAACGAACCCCTCACGCACATCTACGCAGGTCAGACCCCGTGCCAACCGATCAGCCGGACCCCACGAACGCCACGAGCAGCAGCCACACCACCGGTGCCGTCGGCAGGAGGGAGTCCAGGCGGTCCATGATGCCGCCGTGGCCGGGCAGCAGCGTGCCCATGTCCTTGATGCCGAGGTCCCGCTTGATCATGGACTCGCCGAGGTCGCCGAGCGTGGCGCTCGCCGCGACGGCGAAGCCGATCACCAGGCCCTGCCACCACACACCGTCGTCGATGAGGAACTGCAGGCAGAGCGCGCCCGCGGCCATCGCGAAGGTGACCGCGCCGACCAGGCCCTCGCGGGTCTTGCCGGGGCTGATGCGCGGCGCCAGCTTGTGTTTGCCGAAGCGCCAGCCGATCGCGTACGCCCCCGTGTCGCTGACCACGGTCAGGAGCAGGAACGTGAGGACCCGCTGCGGACCGTCGTCCGCGGTGAGCATCAGCGCCACGAAGGTCGCGAGGAACGGGACGTAGAAGGCCGCGAAGACCCCCGCCGTGACGTCCTTCAGATAGCCCTCGGGCGGTTCCGTCATGCGCCAGACGAGGACGGCGAGCGCGGTGAGCGCCATCGCGACCCACGCGCCCTCGGTCCCGCGCACGTACCCGGCGACGACCATCGCCGCGCCGCCCACCGCGAGCGGCACGAGGGGCGCCTTGATGCCCTTGCGCTCCTCCAGGCGGGAGGTGAGCTCCCAGAGGCCGACGACGACGGCGACCGCTATCACGCCGATGAAGACGGCCTTCACGATGAACAGCGACGCGATGATCACCGCGCCGAGTCCCACACCGACTCCTATGGCTGCCCCGAGATCGCGGCCCGCGCTCTTCTTCTGCGGGGCGGCCGGGGCGGGCGGCGGCTGTGGTGCGCTGGGCATGGGCTCCTGCGGAGGCTCGTCACGGAACAGGGGGCCGCCCATCCGAGTGGCCCCCTGGTCGTCGTCCTGGTCTCCGCCGGTCACGGGTACGTCGGGCACGATGGGCATGGGCTGCGTCTCGGACGGAAACAGCGCGTCCTGCGCATCGTACGCGGGACCCGGCGGGGTCGCCCCCCGGCCGGGGCCCTGGTCGGACGGCCCCCAATACCCGGCTCTGGGCGCCCCCCAGGAAGAGTCGTTCACGGATCGGTTCCCTGATTCCTCGGACTCGAGCCTCGGCTCAGACTTCGAGCAGCTCGGCTTCCTTGTGCTTGAGCAGCTCGTCCACCTGGGCGACGTACTTCGCGGTGGTGTCGTCGAGCTCCTTCTCGGCGCGGCGCCCCTCGTCCTCGCCGACGTCGCCGTCCTTGATCGCCTTGTCGAAGGCCTCCTTGGCCTTGCGGCGGATCGACCGGATCGAGATCTTGGAGTCCTCGGCCTTGGTCTTGGCGACCTTGATGAACTCCTTGCGGCGGTCCTGGGTGAGCTCGGGGAAGGTCACCCGGATGATGTTGCCGTCGTTGCTCGGGTTGACGCCGAGGTCGGAGTCCCGGATGGCCTGCTCGATGTTGCGCAGCGCGCTCTTGTCGAACGGGGTCACCACGGCCATCCGCGGCTCGGGCACCGAGAACGAGGCCAGCTGGTTGATCGGCGTCAGCGCGCCGTAGTAGTCAGCCACGATCTTGTTGAACATCGCCGGGTGCGCACGGCCGGTGCGGATCGCGGCGAAGTCCTCCTTGGCGACCACGACGGCCTTCTCCATCTTCTCCTCGGCCTCGAGGAGGGTCTCTTCGATCACCACTTGCTCCTGCGTGTCTTGAGTGGCCCGGCTAGCACGGGGCGGCCGGCTGCGTCGCGTCTCTTTCCTGCACGGTGTCCGACCGGCAGGGCTTTGTCCATCCCCTCAAGGCCCGCCCGGCGGACGTTCCTTGAGGCTGGCCCAGGTCCCTCGGGATCAGGCCCGGCTTCCCTGGTCGCCCACGAGTGTGCCGATCTTCTCACCCTTGACGGCCCGCGCGATATTGCCCTCGGAGAGCAGCTCGAAGACCAGGATGGGCAGCTTGTTGTCCCGGCACAGCGTGATCGCGGTCATGTCGGCGACCTTGAGGTCGCGGGTGATGACCTCGCCGTAGCCGAGGGAGTCGAACTTCACCGCGTCGGGGTTGGTCTTCGGGTCGGAGTCGTAGACGCCGTCCACGCCGTTCTTGCCCATGAGCAGCGCCTCGGCGTCGATCTCCAGGGCGCGCTGCGCGGCGGTGGTGTCGGTGGAGAAGTACGGCATGCCCATGCCGGCGCCGAAGATGACCACACGGCCCTTCTCCAGGTGGCGCACGGCGCGCAGCGGGATGTACGGCTCCGCGACCTGCCCCATCGTGATGGCGGTCTGGACGCGGCAGTCGATGCCTTCCTTCTCCAGGAAGTCCTGCAGCGCGAGGCAGTTCATGACGGTGCCGAGCATGCCCATGTAGTCGGAGCGGGCCCGGTCCATGCCGCGCTGCTGGAGCTCGGCACCGCGGAAGAAGTTGCCTCCGCCGATGACGATGGCGATCTGGGCGCCGTCACGGACGACGGCGGCGATCTCCCGGGCGATGGCGTGCACCACGTCGGGGTCGACCCCGAGGCCTCCCCCACCGGCGAACGCCTCGCCGGAGAGCTTCAGCAGGAAGCGTCCGGCAACTTTGCCGTCATCACTCTTCGAGTCGGCCTGGGTGGTCATGTGCTTCTCGCTTCTCTTACTCGGCACAACATACGAAGAAGGCCACTGCCGGTGGGGTGTCGTTCGCAACCCATGCTCGGCAGTGGCCTCCTCGTCAGATCCTGCGGTCGTACGTCGCGTACGAGGACCGTACGCGGGCGACCGCTGTCGACCCTATACGGGTCTACCGTCGATCGCGGTACGGACTCAGATGCCGACCTTGATGCGCGAGAAGCGCTTCAGGGTGACACCGGCCTCGGCGAGAACCTTCTCGACCGACTTCTTGTTGTCCAGCGCGTAGGGCTGGCCGAGGAGGGTGGCCTCCTTGAAGAAGCCGTTGACGCGACCCTCGACGATCTTCGGGAGGGCGGCCTCGGGCTTGCCCTCGGCGCGGGTGGTCTCCTCGGCGACGCGACGCTCCGACTCGACGACGTCCGCGGGGACGTCCTCACGGGAGAGGTACTTCGGCGCGAAGGCGGCGATGTGCTGGGCGATGCCCTTGGCGACGTCGGCGTCGGCCTTGTCCAGCTCGACGAGGACACCGATCTGCGGGGGCAGGTCGGGCATCGTGCGGTGCATGTACGCGGAGACGTAGGCGCCCGAGAACTGCGCGAAGCGGTCCAGGACGATCTTCTCGCCGAGGTTGGCGTTGGCCTCGTCGACGTACGCCTGGACGGTCTTGCCGGCCTCGATCTCGGACGCGAGCAGCGCGTCGAGGTCGGCCGGGGACGTCTTGGCGATGTGGGCGGCGAGGTTGTTCGCGACGGCCTGGAACTTCTCGCCCTTGGCGACGAAGTCCGTCTCGCACTTCAGCTCGACGATGACACCGGAGGTGTTGTCGTCGGCGATGAGGGAGACCACGGCACCGTTCTCGGCGGAACGGCCCTCGCGCTTGGCGACGCCCTTCTGGCCCTTGATGCGGAGCGCCTCGACGGCCTTGTCGACGTTGCCCTCGGCCTCGTCGAGCGCCTTCTTGCAGTCCATCATGCCGGCGCCCGTGAGCTCACGGAGCTTCTTGACGTCAGCGGCGGTGTAGTTCGCCATGATCGAAAATTCTCTCTCGAAGTCTGAAAGATCTACGGAGGTCTACGGGTGAACGGCGGGGGCCGATCGGGCCCCCGCCGTCAACAACCGAACCTGTGAGGTCAGGCCTGCTCGGCGTCCGCGGCCGCGGCGGGGGCGTCGGCCTGCTCGGCGTCGGCAGCCTTCTCCGTCTCGGCGGACTTCTGAACCTCGGCCTCGGCCTCGGCGGCCTTCGGCTCCTCGGCCTTCTTCTCGCCCTCGAGCAGGTCGCGCTCCCACTCGGCGAGCGGCTCGCCCTGGGCCTTCTCGCCCGGCTTCGAGTCACCGGCGGCAACGCCGGAACGGGCGATGAGGCCCTCGGCGACGGCGTCGGCGATCACGCGGGTGAGCAGGGTGACGGAGCGGATCGCGTCGTCGTTGCCCGGGATCTTGTAGTCGACCTCGTCGGGGTCGCAGTTGGTGTCGAGGATGGCGACGACCGGGATGTTGAGCTTCCGGGCCTCGCCGACCGCGATGTGCTCCTTCTTGGTGTCCACGATCCAGACGGCGCTGGGCACCTTCTGCATCTCGCGGATACCACCGAGGGTCTTCTCCAGCTTGGCCTTCTCGCGCGAGAGCACGAGAAGCTCCTTCTTGGTCAGACCGGAAGCGGCGACGTCCTCGAAGTCGATCTGCTCGAGCTCCTTGAGGCGCTGCAGACGCTTGTAGACGGTCGAGAAGTTGGTGAGCATGCCGCCCAGCCAGCGCTGGTTGACGTAGGGCATGCCGACGCGGGTGGCCTGCTCCGCGATGGCCTCCTGCGCCTGCTTCTTCGTGCCGACGAACATGACCGTGCCGCCGTGGGCGACGGTCTCCTTGACGAACTCGTAGGCGCGGTCGATGTACGACAGCGACTGGAGCAGGTCGATGATGTAGATGCCGTTGCGCTCCGTGAAGATGAAGCGCTTCATCTTCGGGTTCCAACGACGGGTCTGGTGACCGAAGTGGACGCCGCTCTCCAGCAGCTCCCGCATCGTGACGACGGCCATGGCCGTTCTCCTTGAGAATCTCGGTTGTGCCGCGTGTGCCGGACGGCACTCGCGCCTGACGCCCGCTGTGCGCCTTGCCACTAGTTGCCACTAGGGACCGAGGGGCGCTGACACCGGCTTTTTCATGGCCTGGTGTCGGGGCGTGCGAAGTCGACCCGGTGACCCGGATCGCCAAAAGAAGTGTACGGGACCCGCGGGGTGGCAGGTGACGCCGCTTCCCTTGACCGGGTGACGCGGTTATCCACAAGCAGCGGGTCGTCCACAGAAATGGTCCATGATCCCCGCGGACGGGCCCGGCGCGGGACGGTTCTCGCATGTATCCGGAACTGCTGCTGCCCACGCTGGCGGCCCTGCTCGTGACCTTTCTGACGCCGGCCCCGACGGTGAGTCCGGCCCCGACTCCGGCCCCCGCTCCGGCCCGGGCCTCGACCTGGCCGGTCGGCGCCCGGCCCCCGGTCGTACGCGGGTGGAGCCCGCCGGCGACCGCGTACGGCGCGGGCCACCGGGGCGTGGACCTGGCCGCCGCCGCGGGCTCCGCGGTGCGCGCCGTGGCGCCGGGCCGTGTCTCGTTCGCGGGCCGGGTGGCGGACCGGGGCGTGGTCGCGGTGGAGCTGGACGGCACCGGGGACCCACCGCTGCGCACGACGTACGAACCGGTGCGGGCGACGGTGAAGAAGGGCGATGAGGTCAGCGCGGGCGACGCGGTGGGCTTCCTGGAGCGGCCGACGGGGCACTGCCCGACGAGCTGTCTCCACTGGGGCCTGCGCAGGGCGCGGACGTACCTGAACCCGCTGACGCTCCTGCCACCGTGGCTGCTGCGCCACGGCCCGTCCCGCCTGCTGCCCCTGTACGGTCCACTGCCGGGCCCCGCACGACCGCTCCTGTACGGAGGACCTCTGGCGCGACCGCCGGCTCGCTTCTACGCGCCGGGGCTCAGCCCCGGACTCCCCGCAGCGCCATGGCCACGGCTGCCTCCGTGATGGCCTCCGGCTGCTCCGCCACTCCGAGCTCGATGCGCCGCACCGCGGCGTCCACGATGCCCTGGAGCAGCATGGCCGCCATCCGGGGCTGCTCGTGCCCCAGCTCTTCGAGCGCCTCGACGATCATCGCGATGAGGCCGCCGTGCGCGGCACGGATCTTCTCCCGCGCCCCGGCGTCGAGCTCGCTCGCGGAGATGGCGACCACGGCGCGGTGCCGCCGGTCCCCGACCAGCGCCAGCTGGCGTCGTACGTAGGCCTCGACCTTGCCCTCGGCCGACTCCGCGCACTCCATCGCGGCCGAGACCTCCGCCGCCCAGACGGGGAAGTCGACCTCGCACAGCTCTTCGACCACGGCGGCCCGCGACCGGAAGTACTCGTACACGGACGACCGGGCAAGACCGGTGCGCTCGGCGAGTGCGGGGAAGGTCAGCGCCTCCGTACCGCCTTCGGACAGCAGGGAACGCGCGGCGTCCAGCAGGGCGCCGCGCTGCATCGACCGGTGCTCGGCCACGGAGGCCGCTCGAATCCTTGGCACAGCTCCACTTTACGGACGGGACGGCGCGCGCGGGAGCCGCTCCCGGCGCGCACGCCCTCGGGCAGGGACGATTCAGCGACGCTCAGCGCCCAAAACTCGCCAGCTTCGCGCGCAGCTGCAGCACGGATTTGGTGTGGATCTGACTCACTCGGCTCTCGGTCACACCGAGGACGTTGCCGATCTCGGCGAGCGTGAGCCCTTCGTAGTAGTAGAGCGTGACGACGGTCTTCTCACGCTCCGGCAGCGTGTTGATGGCCCGCGCCAGCAGTCTGCGCAGCTCACGGTCCTCGGCGACCTCCACGGGGTTGTCGGCCGCGTGGTCCTCGAGCGTGTCCATGAGGCTGAGCCGGTCGCCGCCCTCGCTGCCCGCGTGCAGCAGCTCTTCGAGGGCCACGACGTTCGCCAGCGACAACTGGCTGAAAACCGCATGCAGTTCCTCCAGCGCGATCCCCATCTCGGCCGCGACCTCGCCCTCCGACGGGGTGCGCCTCAACTGCGCCTCGAGTGTGGCGTAGGCCCGCTCGACGTTGCGTGCCTTCTGCCGCACCGAACGCGGGATCCAGTCGAGCGCCCGCAGCTCGTCGATCATCGCCCCGCGGATGCGGGTGATCGCGTAGGTCTCGAACTTGATGGACCGCTCGATGTCGAACTTCTCGATCGCGTCGATGAGCCCGAACACGCCGGACGACACGAAGTCGGCCTGCTCGACATTGGGCGGCAGCCCCACGCTGACCCGGCCCGCGACGTACTTCACCAGCGGCGAGTAGTGCAGGATCAGCTGCTCCCGCAGGCGGCCGTCCCCCGTCTCCTTGTACGAACGCCACAACTCGTCCAGCGACGAGGGCGCGGGGGGCCGCTCCTGCTCGCCGCTACGGGCGGCGGGGGGAACCGCTGCCCGATCGGACCCTGAGGTGTGCTGGGGCATTCGTCGCCTTGAGCCGTTCTGCCGTGAACCGGGGAGGTCGGGGAGGCCACCTGAACCCGGCTGGTCGCCGGAGCCGGGGACCTCGCCTGAACTGGGGAGATCGCGTGGGTCGGTGAGGTCGCGCGAGCCGGTGGAGTCACCGGTGTCGCTCGCGCCGGAGCGGTGGGGAGCGTGCGTGGAGTGAATGAGGTCGTCCGTCTGTTGCCTGTCCGCGTCGGAATCTGTGTGAGCGTAGCGTGACTGAAGTGTCGCAGTGAGCGAAGAGTATGGGATCGCGCGTGCGCAGATACGTTCCGCTTACCCCCGCACGGAGTCGACGCCGTCGCTCTGTGTGATGACTTCGGCGTGCCAACTGCGCGATTTCCCAAGGTCGTCGGGGGGTAGCCGTTCAGCGCATTACTCTTGGTCACCGTTTCTTCGCGTCAGTGGGCTCGGACAGAATCGCCTGGCGTGTCAACTGCCAGCCGTCGCCGTGTCGTTCGACGAACCCCAACGATTGAAGTTCGTACAGCCGCCCGACCGCGTCGTCCTCGGTGGTCCCCGCACCGATCGCGATGTCCCGCACCGCCACGAGCCCCCGCGCGGGCAGGGCGGCGAGGACCCGCCGCACTCCGGAAGCCAGCAGGTCACGCGGCACCACGGGTCCCCGCCGGGCCGGGGCGAGCTCCCCCATGTCACCGACCAGCTCGACGACTTCGGAGGCGTCCGTGACGAGGACTCCGTCACCCCTCAGCAGTTCGTGCACCCCGGCCGACAGACCGCTGGTCGCGGGCCCCGGCACCCCCATGACGAAGCGCCCCAACTCCCGAGCACTGCGCGCCGTGGCGAGCGCCCCACTGCGATATGCGGCCTCGACCACCACCGTTCCCCTGGTCAGCGCCGCGATCACCCTGTTGCGCAGAATGAACCGGCTCGGCGTCGGATGGTCCCCCGGCGGCAACTCACCCACCACGAGGCCCTGTTCCGCGATGCGCCCGATCAGCCCGGCGTGTCCCCGCGGATAGGGCCGGTCGACCCCGCAGGCCAGCACGGCGACGGTTGCACCGCCGGCACCGAGCGCCCCTCGGTGTGCGGCGCCGTCCACCCCGTACGCCCCACCGGAGATCACGACCCAGCCGCGCTCCGCGAGCCCCACGGCGAGCTCGGCCGCCATGTGTGCGCCGTACTCCGAACAGGCCCGTGAGCCGACGACAGCCACCGACCGCAGCCCCCATATCCGCAGGGAGGGCCGCCCCCGCACCCAGAGCCCGACCGGCCGCGCGTCCCCCAGGCCGTCCAGGGTGACCGGCCACTCCCCGTCCCCGGGACACACGAACCTCCCCCCGACGTCCCGCACCGCCGCCAGATCCCGCTCCGGGCACACCGCGGCGGCCCGCGCCCGCAGCCCTCCCCACCGCCGCGCCGTCACCCCGGGCAGCCGCTCCTTTTCCTCCGTTCCGGTGAGACGCCGCAGCACCTCATCCGGCCCGACCTCTCGCAGCCACCGCCCGCCGACCGCGTCCCCCGGTTCGAGGACCCGCGTCAACGCGACACGAGCCAGCCGCTCCCCGTCCGAGGGCGGAGCCGACGGACCCTCCGGCACTTCCTCCGGCATTTCGGGGCTCACGAGGGCGCCCCGATCACCATCGGCACGCCCCGGGCGATCCCCGTGCGCAGTTGCAGCGCGAGAGCGACGTCCTGCGCGAGGGGCCGGTCGTGCCCCGCCAGGTCGGCCACGGTCCAGGCGACCCGCAGGACGCGGTCCAGTCCGCGGGCCGTCAGGAAGCCTCGCTCCAGGTCCAGCTCGGCCGCCTCCAGCGCGCCGGGCGCCGCGGGCCAGCGCGTGCGCAGGGCGTGCCCCGCGACCTCGCTGTTCGTCCGCCATCCGGTGCCGGCCAGACGGGCGGCCGCTCTCTCACGCGCGGCGCGCACCCGGTCGGCGACGGTCCGGGTGGACTCTCCCGGCGTGCCGTATCCGGCCAGCTCGGAGCGGGTGACGGCCTCCACCTCGACCTTCAGGTCGACGCGGTCGAGCAGCGGGCCCGACAAACGGGCCTGATAGCGGCGGATGACGGAAGCGGGGCATTCACAGCCCTCGCCCAGCAACGTGTGCCGACCGCACGGGCAGGGGTTCGCCGCGAGCACCATCAGGAACTTGGCGGGCAGCCGCACCACTCCGGCGCTGCGCGCGATGACCACGTGCCCCGACTCCAGGGGCTGCCGCAGCGAGTCCAGCGTCTTGCCGCTGAACTCGGGCGCCTCATCCAGGAAGAGCACCCCGCGATGAGCCAGCGAGACCGCTCCCGGCCGGGCGATTCCCTTGCCGCCGCCCACCAGCGACTGCATGGTCGCGGAGTGGTGCGGCGCGCAGTACGGCGCGATGTCCACCAGCGGCCTGCCCGGGGGCAGCATGCCCGCCACCGAGTGGACCGCCGTGACCTCCAGGGACTCCTCCCGTGTCAGCCGGGGCAGGACTGCCGGGAGCCGCTCGGCGAGCATGGTCTTTCCCGCGCCCGGTGGCCCTTGCAGGAAGAGGTGGTGGCCGCCCGCCGCGGCCACTTCGACGGCCGTCCTGGCCGCCGCCTGCCCGACGACATCGGCCAGGTCGAGCGCGTGGGCGTCGTCCGGGCCGCCGCTGAGCCCCGTACCGACACCGGTTCCCGGTACGCAGAGCCCGGCGAGCAGCGGATCGGGCCGCCCGGGTTCGTCGGGCTCCTCCTCCGGCACCGGCTCGTCGGTGAGGACGGCGATGAGCTGCCGCAGGCTGCGCACCCCGAGGACCGAGATGCCCGGCACCAGCGAGGCCTCGGCGGCGGTGCACTCCGGGACAACCACCTGTTCGTACCCCGCGTCGGCCGCCGCGAGCACCGCGGGCAGCACCCCGAGGACCGGGCGCACCCGGCCGTCGAGTCCGAGCTCCCCGATCATGACGATGTCGGCGAGGACCCGGGGATCGATCCGCTCCGCCGCCCCGAGGACCGCACAGGCGACGGCAAGATCGAACCCGCTGCCGCCCTTCGGCACCGACGCCGGGCTCAGCCCGACCGTGAGTTTCTTCTGCGGCCACTCCCCGCCCGAGTTGACCACGGCCGCCCTGACCCGGTCGCGGCTCTCGGTCAGGCTCTTGTCCGGCAGCCCCACCAGCGTGAAGGCCGCGACCCCGGGCTCCAGGTCGGCCTGCACCTCGACGACCACGCCCTCGACTCCGACCAGCGCCACCGAACACGTACGCGCGAATCCCATCAGGCCACCCCCCGCGCGTGCTCGACCACGGGAACGCCGCGTCGCGGGATCAGGACGCCGACCAGGTCGATGCGGACGCCGCCCGGCGGCGGACCGCCGCGCTCCTCGATCCAGCGCTCGGCGAGCCTTCGCAGGCGCTCCGCCTTGGTCCGGCCGACGCCCGCCATCGGATGTTCGAAGGGAGGGGAGCCGCCCGGGCCCCCTCTGCGCGTCTTGACCTCGCAGACGACGAGTGCCTCGCCGTCCATGGCCACGATGTCGATCTCACCGGTCCTGCCCGCGCGCCAATTGCGCTCCAGGACCGTCATCCCCGCGTCGACCAGCCGTCGTGCGGCCAGATCCTCGCCGTACCTGCCGAGTGCTCCCCGTGCGTTCATGTCGGCATCACCTCCGACATCCACGGTCACGGTTCAGCCCGCACCTATTGGATCTTGGTGCACTACTCGCCGATTGTGGAAAACCACGCCACCCCGCCGAGTGAAGACGAAGTCGGCGCGGCCAGGAGGTCAGCTGCCCGGAAGCTCCAGATCGCTCTTGTTGAGCTCCTCGATGTTCACGTCCTTGAACGTGAGCACCCGCACCTGCTTGACGAACCTGGCGGGCCTGTACATGTCCCACACCCAGGCGTCCGCCATGGAGACCTCGAAGAACACCTCGCCCTGAACCGAGTGCACCTGCATCTCGTAGTCATTGGTGAGGTAGAAACGGCGTTCGGTCTCGATCACGTATTTGAACAGCCCGACGACATCGCGGTACTCCCGGTAGAGCTTCAGCTCCATCTCGGTCTCGTACTTCTCGAGGTCCTCGGCGCTCATGGCATGTTCCCCTTCAGCCGTGCGTCCCCCTATTGTGCGTCAGCCCCGCGAGCCCCTACACGATTTCCGTGTCGAGGATCTCGGGCCTTTCCGGGGGCCCCTCGTCGAGCAGTCTGCGAAGCAGCTCGGCGAGCCTGGTCGGATACACCGTCTCATGAGCCTCGGTCAGTTCTCGGCACGTCCACCAACGTGCTCCGTCGACGCTGCGTCTTTCCAGCTCCGTGAGGCCCTCCGCGGCGATGGTGGTCTGCGACGTACGGGCCAGGTAGTACCACTCGTCCTGATCCCAGCGCCGCCCCGCGAAGGGGAAGGAACAGACGCGCCGCCACAGGACCGGGCCGAATTCCACCTCGGTGATGCCGGTCTCCTCCCGCAGCTCGCGCAGGGCCGCCTGTTCGCGCGTTTCGTCGCCCTCAACCCCGCCGCCCGGCGTGAACCACCAGTCGTCCGCCGCGTTCTCCGGCTCGAAGCCGTGCATCAGCAGGATGCGGTCGTTCGGGTCGAGCAGGATCACCCGGGCGACCCTGCGCAGATCAGCCGACACCGGCGGTCTCCTGCGCGCCACTGCCGGCGCGGCGACGGTCCGCGCGCCTGGCCACCGGTCCGTAGGCCGCGCCGCCCAGGACGAGGACCATGCCCGCCACGACGGCGATCACCATCACGCGCAGGGGGCCCGGCTCGGAGACGCCGCCCGGTACGGCCGCGAAGCCGTCGGGCCGCTCCAGCATGCCGAAGCGCTCCATCGGCCAGGCCACCGCGTCGACCCGCGCCTTCACGGCCTTCCGCGACACCGTGCCGTTCTCCCCGTCGGTCAGGTGCGCGGTGGAGTCCAGCGACCCGCTGCGCTCGTCACCGAGCAGGAACAGGCGCCCCTTGGGGACCGTCGTGGCGGGGATGCGGGTGGCCACGGCGGCCTCGCCCTGATCGAGGAGATACGGTTCTGCGATGTCCTTGCCGTTGACGGTCAGCTTGCCGTCGTGACAGCAGGCGATCCTGTCGCCGCCTATGCCGACGACACGCTTCACCATGGGCAGGTCGCCCCACGTGGACTGCTCGAAGACGACGACGTCGCCACGGCGCACCTCGTCGCCGTCGATGCGCTGCGCGAGCACACGGTCGCCCGAGCCGATCGTCGGCGCCATCGATCCGGTCGGGACGGTGTACGGCTGGTACAGGACCGCGCCCCAGACGAACCCTCCGAGGAAGAGCACACAGCCGAGGGCCACGGCGATGCCCGACAGCACGCTGCCGAGCCGCCCGCGGCCCTCGTTCGTACGTTGTGTCCTGCTCATCCCAGTGCTCCCCCATCTCGGAGACGACCTCGCCGCCCGTGCGTACGGGCGGCGGAAGATCGGCGATCTGGGACGGCACCCTACCCGGCGGTACTGCCGCCAGAAACCCTCGCGCCGCGCGCGGCAGCCACCGTGAGACGGCGCCTGCGCCACAGCACGAGCGGCACGGCACCCGCGAGTCCGAGGACGCCCGGCGCCGCGCTGGAGAGCGCGTTGATGCCCGGCTGGTCGAAGGTGTCCGGCTTGGGCAGCGTCGCCCAGCGGGTGGGCGGCCAGGCGATCACGATGGCGCGGCCCACGACGTTGTCCACGGGGACGGCGCCGCCGCCGGGCTGCTTCTGGTGGTAGCGGGAGTCCAGCGAGTTCTGCCGGTGGTCACCCATGACCCAGATTTTGCCCTTGGGTACCTTGATCTTGAACTGGCCGCCCTGGTCGTCGACGCTGCACGGGGTGTTGCCCGCGAAGACGTACGGCTCGTTCAGCGCCTTGCCGTTGACCTTCACCGGGCCGGTGCCCTTGCACTCCACCGTGTCGCCCTCGACGCCGATGACGCGCTTGATGAGGTCCTTCTCGTCGGCGGACGGCATCAGGCCGACCCAGCCGAGGACCCGCTGGATCGCGTTCGGGTCGGGCGTGGGCTCGCCGTCCAGCCAGTGACCGGGGTCCCTGAAGACGACGACTTCGCCCCGCTCGGGCTCGGAACCGAACCACGGCGTCAGCTTGTCGACGAGGACGCGGTCGCCCTGCTGCAGCGTGTTCTGCATCGAGTCCGACGGGATCGAGAACGCCTGGACCAGGAACGTCTTGATGAGGAGCGCCAGGACCAGGGCGATACCGATGAGGAGCGGCAGCTCCTTCCAGAAGGAGCGGGGCTTCTTCTTCGGCTGCTCGGGGTCCTGCTCCCGCGTCGCGCCACCGGCGCCGTCACCGCCGTCGCCCACGGCGTCATTCCCGGGGGTCGTGCCGTCCGCGACGGCGTCGACGCCCGGCTCGTCGGATCGTCCCGGCCGATCTTCGGGCCCCTCGTGTCCGGATCGTGCGCCGACCGCCAAATCCCCCACATCCACTCCTCAGTCCGTGCCGCCGCCTGCCCCAGATGCGATGCAGGCCCACCACTCCCATAACGAGCGGGAGTTCCGCAGGGGTCGGGAGCCGGATCAATCCGTATCGATCGTCAGGGGCCAGCCTATGCGACGCTCCTGTGGCGATGTCCGATCCCGCACGCGCGTCGGGAACTGACGCATATGTGTCCGGTGCCTCCAGCTTGCGCCAGTGCCCGAAGGGCCATGCGATGACGACGGCGCGTCCGACGACCTCGTCCTCGGCGATCGTGCCGCTGAACTTCTCGGTGCGGTGGAAGCGGGAGTCGGCCGAGTCGCTCCTGTGGTCGCCCATCATGAAGAGGCGGCCTTCGGGGACCTTCACCTCGAACTCGAAGGCGGAGGGCTTGTCCCCCGGGTTGATGTAGGGCTCGTCGAGCGGCACGCCGTTGACGGTGACCTTGTCGTTCTTGTCGCAGCACTTCACGGTGTCGCCGCCGACGCCGATGACCCGCTTGATGAGGTCGCGTTCGCTGTCGGACGGCAGCAGACCGATCTGGGTCAGGCCTTCCTTGACCTGCTTGACGACCACGGGGTCGTCCTTCTTCTTGCCCTGTTCCTCTTCGAGCCAGCTGCCGGGGTCCTTGAAGACGACGACGTCGCCGCGCTCCGGCTTCGAGCCGAACCAGGGGGTGAGCTTGTCGACGAGGACACGGTCGCCGACCCGGATCGTCTGCTCCATGGAGCCCGACGGGATCACGAAGGCCTGCACCAGGAAGGTCTTCAGGACGAGGGCTATGAGCAGCGCCACACCTATGAGGAGGGGTATCTCCTTGATCGCCGAACGACGCCGGCGCCGCTTGACCTTCCTCGCGAGCTTGCGTCGCTCGGCCCGGCCGGGCAGGGCGGGGCCGTCGGTCGGCCGGGACCCCGTGGGCAGCCGGGTGTCGACGCGGTGGCCGGCCCCGCGTGTGCGTCCTCGGCTACCCATGCGCGCCGCCCGGTGCGGGCACGCGCGCGTAGCCGTCGGGGCGCTCCAGAGACGTCCAGCGGCCGACGGGCCAGGCGATCCAGTCGGCCCTGCCGATGACCGCGTCCACGGGGATCATGCCGCCGCCGGGCTCTCCGAGATGGTCGCGGGAGTCACGGGAGTCACTGCGGTGGTCGCCGAGCAGGAAAAGGCTGTCCTCGGGGACGACGACGTCGAAGGGCACCTTGGAGGCGGCGTCCCCCGGGTACAGGTACGGCTCGTCGATCGGCTCGCCGTTCACCTCGACCCTCCCCCGCTTGTCGCAGCAGACCACCCGGTCTCCCCCTGTGCCCACGACCCGCTTGATGTAGTCGGCTTCTCCGAAGTAGCCGCTTCCGTCGAAGACGACCGCGTCGCCCCGCTGCGGCTCGGAACCGAAACGGTACGCCAACTTGTTCACGAGCACCCGGTCCCCGGAGCGGAACGCGGGCTCCATGGAGCCGCTCGGGATCTGGAAGGGCTGCACCACGAAGGCACTGACCAGGATCAGGGCGCCCATGCACAGCAGGAACGACAGAGTGAACCCGCCGCCGGGTACGCGGTCGAGGAGCGACGCGAAAACGGAGCGCGACCGTTCCTCCGTCTCCTCGGATGCTTCGGCGACGTCAGGGACGTCTCCGGAATCGGAGGATGGGGAGGAGCGGTCGCGCTCCGTGTGCTGTGCTTCGGTGTCCATCGGGGCCAGATGCTATCCGGCCCCGCTGTGGACCCGCGCGGGAGCTCAGCTCTCGCGCTTCTCCTTGATCTTCGCGGCCTTGCCGCGCAGGTCACGGAGGTAGTACAGCTTCGCGCGACGCACGTCACCGCGGGTGACGAGCTCGATCTTCTCGACGATCGGGGTGTGCACCGGGAAGGTGCGCTCGACGCCGACGGAGAAGGAGACCTTGCGGACCGTGAAGGTCTCGCGCACGCCGGCACCCTGGCGGCGGATGACTACGCCCTTGAACTGCTGCACACGGGAGCGGTTGCCCTCGATGACGCGGACGTGGACGTTGACGGTGTCACCCGGGCGGAAGGCCGGGATGTCGCTGCGCAGCGACGCGCTGTCGACGGAGTCGAGCAGGTTAGCCATGATCGTCTGCTTTCTTCACTGATGCCACAGGTCATCAGCGGAACGTGGTGATGAGGTTTCGGTAGCTGATCGCGTCGGGCGGGCGTCGTTCCCCCTGTGGCAGGGGCGCACGCTGGACGTACAGCAGCGGTCTATTCTTCCACGGCCTCGGGGTTACGCCCAAATCGGCCGTCCGGCCCCGGCTGCCACCCCAGGATCGAGAGCATCTCGCGGTCCTTCTTGTCGAAGGCCTTGGGGTCGCAACGCTCAATGAGATCGGGCCTGTTGCGGGTCGTGCGCCGGAGCGCCTCGTCCCGCCGCCAGCGGGCGATCTTCCCGTGGTGTCCGCTCAGGAGGACGTCCGGGATGCCATGCCCGCGCCACTGGGGAGGCTTGGTGTACACCGGGCCTTCCAGGAGGTTGGCCATGGCTCCGGGGGCGAAGGAGTCGTCCTGGTGGGATTCGGCGTTGCCGAGGACGCCGGGCAGGAGGCGGGCCACGGCCTCGGTGACGACCAGGACGGCGGCTTCCCCGCCCGCGAGGACGTAGTCGCCGATGGAGACCTCGTAGACGGGCATGCGGGTCGCGTACTCGTCCGTGACGCGGCGGTCGATGCCTTCGTAGCGCGCGGGCGTGAAGACCAGCCAGGGGCGCTCGGAGAGCTCCACGGCCAGTTCCTGGGTGAAGGGGCGGCCGCTGGGCGTCGGGACGACCAGGACGGGGCCGTGGGCCCCGTTCTCGTACCCGTCGGCGAGCACGTCGTCGAGGGCCGCGCCCCACGGGTCGGTCTTCATGACCATGCCGGGGCCGCCGCCGTAGGGGGTGTCGTCGACCGTGTTGTGCCGGTCGTACGTCCACTCCCTGAGGTCGTGCACCTGGACGTCGAGCTGTCCACGCGCGCGTGCCTTGCCCACGAGGGAGACGTTCAGGGGGTCCAGGTACTCGGGGAAGATCGTGACGACGTCGAGCCGCATTACGCCTCGTCCCGGGTGGACGCGATCTCCGCGCGGTCGTCGATCAGCCCGGGGGGCGGGTCGATGACGGCCTTCTGCTCCTCCAGGTCGATCTCGACGACGATCTCCTGGACGAAGGGGATCATCACCTCGCTGCCGTCGGGCCGCTCCACGATGAAGAGGTCCTGCGAGGGCAGGTGCGAGATCTCGGTGATCCGGCCGATCTCCTCGCCGTCCTGGGTGACGACGTCGAGGTCCATGAGCTGGTGGTCGTAGAACTCGTCCTCTTCCTCGGGGAGCTCTTCGGGGTCCACCTCGGCGATGAGGAGGGTATTGCGCAGGGCCTCGGCGCCCGTGCGGTCGCGCACGCCCTCGAAGCGCAGGAGGAGGCGGCCGCTGTGCACGCGGCCGGACTCGATGGTCAGCGGCCCCGTGGCGGCGGGGTCGGTGGCGAGCACGGCGCCGGGGCCGAGCCGCAGCTCCGGCTCGTCGGTGCGTACCTCGACGGTGACCTCACCCTTGATGCCGTGGGCACGGCCGATACGGGCGACTACCAACTGCACTGCGTTTCTCCTCATCCAACGACTACGGGCCGGGGAAGGCCCTGGAGCCCTCCCCGGCCCGGAGCCGGTGCTGCTGTGGTTCTACGAACCCATCGGTCCTGGGAACCCGGTTCAGCGAACCTGGTCCACGTCGACGAGGTCGACGCGGACACCACGGCCGCCGATCGCGCCCACGACGGTGCGCAGAGCGCGCGCGGTGCGGCCGTTGCGGCCGATCACCTTGCCGAGGTCGTCGGGGTGGACCCGGACCTCGAGGACGCGCCCGCGGCGCAGGTTGCGCGAGGCGACCTGCACGTCGTCGGGGTTGTCGACGATGCCCTTCACGAGGTGCTCGAGAGCCTCCTCGAGCATGCTCAGGCCTCGGTGGACTCGGTGGACGCGGCCTCGGCCTCGTCCGCCTTCTTGTCCGACTTCTTGGCCTTCTGGGTGATGGCCTCGCCCTTGGCGTCGTCGCCCTCGAGACCCTTGGTGAAGGCCTCGAACGCGGCGCGCTTGTCCTTGGGCTCGGCAACCTTCAGCGGCGCCGGGGCCGGCAGGCCCTTGTGCTTCTGCCAGTCGCCGGTGAGCTTCAGGATGGCCATGACCGGCTCGGTCGGCTGGGCGCCGACGGACAGCCAGTACTGGGCACGCTCCGAGTTGACCTCGATGCGCGACGGGTTCTGCACCGGGTGGTACAGACCGATCTCCTCGATGGCCCGGCCGTCACGGCGGGTACGGGAGTCGGCGACGACGATGCGGTAGTGAGGCGAACGGATCTTGCCCAGACGCTTCAGCTTGATCTTGACTGCCACGGGAGTGGTGTCTCCTGGTCTTGACGTGGGTGGGCACAACGTTGATGCCGCGTGGGGTTGCGGTACTCGAGTGCCCGATGGACGCGTCAGCCGGAGGAGAGAGGGGTCCTGTGCGACTGTCGAGTACAGCTAGCCATTGTGCCATACGTCGGCGGGGCGCCCGCACCCGGTCCGGGCGCCCCGGGCCAGCTCAGCCCACGCCCACCGCGACCCCTTCCGGGATCCGGAAGGGCTTGCCGCAGCCGCCGCACATGATCGGCGCCTGGGCGAGCACCGAGGGCACGACGCGGACGTTGCGCCCGCAGTCGCAGACGGCCTTGACGCGCACGCCTCCGCCGGAGGAGCCATGCCGGGCGGCCGGCCCCCGGAAGCTGCGTGCGGTGTCCGCCGTCGTCGCCGCGGTGTGTGCCTTCAGGGCCCTCTGGAGCCGCTCGATCGTCGGGCGGTAGCGCTTCTTGGCGTCTGGGTTGAGCGTGACCAGCGAGAAGCCACTGCTGGGATGTGGCTCCTCGGGGTGGTCCAGGCCCAGCTCCTCGGCGATCGCGAGGAATCTGCGGTTGTGATATCGGCCGGCACGTGAGGTGTCGCGTACGCCGCGTGAGGCGGCGATGCCATGGACTGCCTCGTGAAGCAGTCGCTCGAAAGAGAGCTCGGCGCCACAGGCGGACGACGACTCTCCGATCAGGGATTCGGGCGCGGCAAGGTCGGGCAGCTCGGGGTGGTGCCGCTGAATGTCGGCCCACGCCTGTGCCAGCTCTGCGGCGAGAACAGGTGGTGTCGTGCTCACGTCGTGAACAACGAGCCGGGAGCCCCGGGGGTTCCATTCCGGGGCATCCCAAATAATTTGCACGTACCCGTCAGTTGCCGTTGATGCGTCCGGACGAGGGCGGGTGCGCTGATCTGCGGAGAAGCCTCACAGCTCGCAACAAGCCGGTACGTAGCGGCGCGTACGCCCCGGCGCGTAGATCGCTTCCTCGCGCCGGGGCTCATGTTGCCTGGGCAGGCGTGCGAGCCGAGATCGAGCGCGGGCGTACCGGAGGCGCCTTCCTCAGTAGGAGCGGGCCACGAGAGCGACGTTACCCGGGGTCTCCTCGGCGTCCGGCACCGCCCCGTCCTCCGTGACCAGACACCGTACGGTCACGGAGTGCTCGGCCAGTGCGGCCTCGCCTTCTTCGCCGAGCGCGGCCCACGGGACGCGCGCCCACCCGCCGGCGGCCGTCGCCTCCACGGCCTCGTCGACCGTGCGGACGTCCGAGGTGCGGGACTCGCGGCGGGCGCGGGCCTGCGTCAGGAGCAGCGCCTGGTCCTCTTCGAGGACCGTGGGCAGCAGGCCCGGAAGGGCGTCTACGGCGACCGCCTCCTTGCCGCCGGGGCTGTGCTTGCCCGGGATGCGGCGGACCAGCACGGCGGTGCCGTTCGCCAGGTCGCGCGGGCCGACTTCGACGCGTACGGGGACTCCCTTGAGCTCCCAGTCCACGGCGCGCCTCCCGAAGGGGGTGTCCGTGCGGTCGTCGACCTGGACGCGGATGCCGACGGCGCGCAGGGTGTCGCCGATCTCGTGGACCTTGGCGAGTACGGCGTCGTCACCCTTGATGGCGAGGACGACGACCTGGACGGGGGCCAGGCGGGGCGGCACGCGCAGCCCGTCGTCGTCGCCGTGCATCATCGCCAGGGCGCCGATCATGCGGGTCGTGCTGCCCCAGGAGGTCTGCCAGACGAGCTCCTGGGTGCCCTCCTTGGACAGGTACCGGGTGTCGAAGGCCTTGGCGAAGTTCTGGCCCAGCTCGTGGCTGGTGCCGAGTTGGAGGGCCTTGCCGTCGGCCATCATGCCTTCGAGGGTGAGGGTGTTGATGGCGCCCGCGAAGCGCTCCTTGGCGGTCTTGCGGCCCAGGACGAAGTCCATGGCGAGGACGTCGCGCATGAAGTCTCCGTACACGTGCCGGTGGATGCGGGCGGCGAAGTCGCGGGCCTCCTCGTACGTCGCGTGGGCGGTGTGGCCCTCCTGCCAGAGGAACTCCGAGGTCCGCAGGAACAGGCGCGGGCGCATCTCCCATCGGACCACGTTGGCCCACTGGTTGATCAGCAACGGCAGGTCGCGGTAGCTCTGCACCCACTTGGAGAAGTACTCGTTGACGATCGTCTCCGAGGTGGGGCGGACGACGACCGGCTCCTCCAGCTCCTTGCCGCCGCCGTGCGTGACGACGGCGAGCTCCGGGGCGAACCCTTCGACGTGCTCCGCCTCCCTGGTGAGGTACGACTGCGGGATGAGGAGGGGGAAGTACGCGTTCTGCGTACCCGTCTCCTTGATGCGGGTGTCCATCTCCCGCTGCATCCGTTCCCACAGTCCGTAGCCGTACGGTCGGATCACCATGGTGCCGCGCACCGGGCCGTTGTCGGCCAGCTCGGCCTTGTTGATCAGGTCCTGGTACCAGCGCGGAAAGTCGTCCGCCTGGGGCGTGAGCACGGGTGTTTTGGCCATGGCGCGCATGGTAGAGGCGGGCCTGCGGAGAATGCTCGGGTTTATCGCCGAGGGGCGCACGACGGTGGAACGCAAGCATTGGCCCACAACCTCTGGACGCCACGACGGATGCGGAGTTCTCTGGCATACGGGGGGAGTGCGAGCGCACTGCACGGGGGCGGACGAACCGTTGGATTACGTCACGGCACTAACTCTCGGCTGATTGGGGCGCATTCGATGACACCAACACTCGTGCAGTCGCACCTCCCCCACGCGGGCGCGGCGCCCCGTGTGGACCTGGGTGCACGCGCGCGTGACTGGGCGGAGATCCAGGAACGGATGCTGGTCCCGCTCTATGAAGCGGTGTACGAACGGCTCGACGTGGGGAACGGCACCCGGCTCCTCGGCCTCGGCTGCGGTTCCGGACTGGCTCTGCTGATGGCGGCCTCTCGGGGTGCCGCCGTCACCGGCGTCGACCCCTCGCAGCCCGAACGTCTCGCTCTCGCGCGCGAACGTCTGCTGCCGGACTCCACGGATGACGCACGCGCGCGTGCCGCCACCCGGCTGGTGGAAGGCGGCCCCGCGGACGCGGCGGACCCGGGCCTGCCCACGTACAACCTCGTCACGGCTTTCCAGCCGATCGGCTGCATGGCGGGCGACTCCGAAGGTCTCTCCGACCTCCTGGAGGCGGCGACTCCGCTGGCCGGGCACGGCACTGCGGTGGTGCTCGCCGGCTGGGGGCCTCCGGAGCGGTGCGCGACCTCGTCCGTCCTGAAGGTGGCGACGAAGCTCGCGGATCCGTTCCGGCGCAGGGGCAGCTGGCGCCCCGCGCTCCGTGACGACCTGGAAGTGGTCGCGGAGCGGGCGGGGCTGAAGCCGGACGGTTCGGGCCGGGTCGCGTGCCCCTTCGGGTACGCGGACGTGGAGAGCGCGGCACGCGGGCTGCTCTCGACGGGGCTGTTCGACGCGGCGGCGCGGGCGACGGATCAGGCGCAGGTCGACAAGGAGTTGACGGAGGCGCTGCATCCGCATCGGCGTGCGGACGGGACGGTGTGGATGCCGAACGTCTTCCGGTACCTGATCGCGCGTACGCCTTGAAAAGCCCTCTCCGTAGACGAGCCCTCTCCGTAGAGGAGCCCTGCGTCAGCCGCCCTTGGTCAGCCGCGTGACGCCCGCGATCCGGTACGCCTCCGCCTCCTCCAGCGTCTCGTTCTCCAGGAGCGCGGCGGACAGGGCGTCGAGCCGGGCGCGGTGGTCGCGCAGCTGGCGGCAGGCGCTCTCGTAGCACTCGTCCACGATGCGGCGCATCTCGCCGTCGATCGTGTCGAGGGTCGCCGGGGCGGCCGCGAGACCGTACGCCTGCTGGGCGTCGTTCGGCAGGGCGGAGAGGCGGCCGACCCGCTCGCTCATGCCCCAGCGGGCGACCATGCCGCGGGCGATGTTGGTGACCTGCTCCAGGTCGTTCTCCGCGCCGGTGGTGACCACTCCGTAGACGACGTGTTCGGCTGCCATGCCTCCCAGAGCGCCGATGATGCGTCCCCGGAGGTACTCCTCCGTGTAGGCGTACTTGTCGGAGTCCGGCGTCGAGAGTGTCACGCCCAGCGCGCGACCGCGCGGCACGATGGTGATCTTGCGGACGGGGTCGGCGCCGGGCTGGAGCATGCCGAGCAGGGCGTGTCCGCTCTCGTGGTAGGCCGTGCGCCTGCGCTCGTCCTCGGGCATCACCAGCGGCCGTTCGGCGCCGAGCTGCACCTTCTCCATGGCTTCGGAGAGGTCGGCCTGCGTGACCGCGCGCTGCTTGCGCTTGACGGCGATGAGGGCGGCCTCGTTGGCGAGGTTGGCGAGTTCGGCGCCGGTCATGCCCGGTGTCGTACGGGCGACCTGGGCGAGGTCGACGTCGGCGGCCAGCGGGATGGGCCGTGTGTGGATCTTGAGGATGGCCTCGCGTCCGGCGCGGTCGGGCGGCGAGACGTTGACGACCCGGTCGAACCGGCCCGGCCTGGTGAGGGCGGGGTCGAGGATGTCGGCCCGGTTGGTGGCGGCGAGCACGATCACCCCTTCCGCGCCCGAGAAGCCGTCCATCTCGGTGAGGATCTGGTTGAGCGTCTGCTCGCGCTCGTCGTGGCCGCCCATGCCGCTGCCGCCGCCCCTGGCGCGTCCGATGGTGTCGATCTCGTCGATGAAGATGATGGACGGCGCGACCTTGCGGGCCTCGGTGAAGAGTTCCCGTACGCGCGAGGCGCCGACGCCCACGATCATCTCGATGAACTCGGAGGCGGACGCCGAGAAGAAGGGCACGCCGGCCTCTCCGGCGACGGCGCGGGCGAGCAGGGTCTTGCCGGTGCCGGGCGGCCCCGCGAGGAGCACGCCGCGCGGCATCTTGGCGCCCATGTCGCGGTAGACGCCGGGGTTCTTCAGGAAGTCGACGACGTCGTTGAGCTCGCCCTCGACCTCGTCGATGCCCGCCACGTCCTCGAAGGTGGTCCGCTTCGCCCCGGGCTCCAGCTCGACGGGTTTGGGCGGCGTCTTGCGGCCGAGCATGCCGCCACCGCCGCCCATGCCCGCGCTCATGCGCCGCGCGATGAAGATCCACAGCACGACGAGCAGCAGCATCGGCGCGAGCGAGATGAGGAGGTTCGACAGGAAGCTGCGTTCCTGCACGACGGGCTCGGCGGTGACGGTGACCTTGTGCTTGGTCAGGTCGTCCCAGAGCTTGTCGTCGGCGAAGGCGGGCCGCTGGGTGGTGAACTTGGTGTACTTCCCCTTGTCGTCGCCCGGCTTGTCCTGCTCCTTCTTGAGCTGCCCCTGGATCGCGTCGCCCTTGGAGTAGATCTTCGTGACGTTGCCGGAGTCGACCTGCTTGCTGAACTCCGTGTACGAGATCGTCGGCTCGTCCCCCTCGTTGAAGAAGGAGAGCACGAGGTTGGCGATGAGGTAGACGATCAGGGCCGTCAAAACGAGCCCGCCCCAGCCGCCGGGCATCTTCTTCTTCGGCGGTGGTGCGGGGTCGGGCGCGGGCGCTCCCTCGGAGCGCCATGGCTTGTCGGGCGCCCGGTCCGGCGGCACGGGGTTGCTCATATCCGGACGTTACGACAGAAAACCGCCATGGGCACCACAGAATCCGCCCCGGCAAACGCTCGGGGCGCCCCTCACCGGAAGGGCGCCCCGAGCGACGTACGACTGGCTGCGGGCTCAGCCCATGAACTTCTTGAACTCGTCCGGCAGCTCGAAGTCCTTGCCCGGCTGCGCGCCCGGCATCCCGAAGGCGGAGCCGGCCTGGTTCGCGGCCTCGCGGCGCGCCGCGGCCTCCTGCTCCTCCTGCTTGCGCTTCATCGGGTTGCCCGACTTCCGCTTGCCCTTGGCCTGCTTCTGCTTCTTCTTCTGCTTGCCGGCGCCACCACCCATGCCCGGCATCCCGGGCATACCCGGCATACCGCCGCCCTGGGCCATGCGGGACATCATCTTCCGCGCCTCGAAGAACCGCTCGACGAGGTTCTTCACCGCGCTGACGTCGACACCGGAGCCCTTGGCGATACGGGCGCGGCGCGAGCCGTTGATGAGCGTCGGCTCCTGGCGCTCGGCGGGCGTCATCGACTTGATGATGGCCGCGGTGCGGTCGACGTCGCGCTCGTCGAGGTTGTTGATCTGGTCCTTGATCTGCCCCATGCCGGGCATCATCCCGAGCAGCTTGCTGATGCTGCCCATCTTCCTGACCTGCTCCATCTGGGCCAGGAAGTCGTCCAGGGTGAAGTCCTGGCCCTTCTTGGACGCCAGCTTCGAGGCCATCTTCTCGGCCTCCTGCTGCGAGAAGGTCTGCTCGGCCTTCTCGATCAGCGTGAGCATGTCGCCCATGCCGAGGATGCGGGACGCCATGCGGTCCGGGTGGAACGCGTCGAAGTCGTCCAGCTTCTCGCCGTTCGAGGCGAACATGATCTGGCGGCCCGTGACCTGCGCGATCGAGAGCGCGGCACCACCGCGGGCGTCACCGTCGAGCTTGGAGAGCACGACGCCGTCGAAGCCGACGCCGTCACGGAACGCCTCGGCCGTGTTGACCGCGTCCTGACCGATCATCGCGTCGACGACGAAGAGGACCTCGTCCGGGCTGACGGCGTCGCGGATGTCCGCGGCCTGCTGCATCAGCTCCTGGTCGATGCCGAGGCGGCCCGCGGTGTCGACGATCACGACGTCGTACTGCTTCGTGCGCGCGAACTCGATGGAGTCCTTGGCGACCTGCACCGGGTCGCCGACGCCGTTGCCCGGCTGCGGCGCGTACACACCGACGCCCGCGCGCTCGGCGACCACGCTCAGCTGGTTGACGGCGTTGGGGCGCTGGAGGTCACACGCCACGAGGAGCGGCGAGTGGCCCTGCCCCTTCAGCCAGAGGCCGAGCTTTCCGGCGAGGGTCGTCTTACCGGCACCCTGCAGACCCGCCAGCATGATGACGGTCGGCGCGGTCTTGGCGAACCGGAGGCGGCGCGTCTCGCCACCGAGGATGCCGATGAGCTCCTCGTTGACGATCTTGATGACCTGCTGGGCGGGGTTGAGGGCCTGGGAGACCTCGGCACCGGCCGCGCGCTCCTTGACCTGCTTGATGAAGGCGCGGACGACGGGCAGGGCCACGTCCGCCTCGAGCAGGGCGATGCGGATCTCGCGCGCCGTGGCGTCGATGTCCGCCTCGGACAGGCGGCCCTTGCCCCGGAGGTTCTTGAATGTCGCTGCGAGGCGGTCGGAGAGAGTATCGAACACGGCGGTCGCGAATCCTCGGGTCGGGGAAAGGGGACAGGTCGCCTTCCAGAGTATCTGTCCATGGCGGGTGCCCGGGGCGCTGGGCGGGACTTCCCGGGTGCCGTACGCTCCACGGTCCCGGCAGGGACGCCCGCCCCGCCGCTCCCGTACCGCCCCGCCCCCTACCCCCGCAACGCCCCCTCGACATCCCGAGCGACGCTCACCGCCACGTCCCCCTCCAGCGGCCCCCCATCCACCCCCGTCACATAGAACGCGTCCACCACGTTCGCCCCCAGGGTCGACACATGGGCGCTGCGCACCGCCACCCCCGCCCCCTCCAGCGCCCGCCCGATCCGGTGCAGCAGGCCCGGTGCGTCCTGGGCCCGCACCTCGATCACCGTGGCAAGGCGGGACGCCGCCGGGGCCACCGTCACGCGGGCCGGCGGCGCCACCGTGCCCCTGCGGCGCGGGTACGCCGCCTCCCGCTCGGCGAGGCGGGCCTCGATGTCCAGCGAGCCGTCCAGCACCCGCACCAGGTCCGCCCGCAACCGCGCCGCCTGCGGCATGGAGCCGTACTCCGCCGCCACCCGCCAGCTCAGCAACAACACCGAGCCTCCCGAACCGGTCCCGATGTCGGCCGGCAGCGTCACCACCCCCAACTCCGCCGTCCGCACGGCGAGCCGGTGCAGTGCCAGCACCCCGGCCACCGAGGACAGCACCCCCGGTCGTTCCGGGACCGCGACCACGAGCTCCACCCCGAGCGGCTCGGGGCCGTCCTCGGCAGGAACCCCCGAGTCCGCCCGCATCGAGAGCACCGGACCGCCCGTCCGGAACGCCTCGACCGCGAGCCTCTCCTGTTCCGCCGTCGGCGCCGCGTCCTCCGTGGTCCGCTCCTCGGGCGCCTCCCCGGACAGCACGGCCGTCACCCGCTTCACCAGGTCGGCGACGAGGGCCCCGCGCCACGCCGACCAGGCCGCGGGCCCGGTGGCCAGCGCGTCCGCCTCGGTGAGGGCGTGCAGCAGCTCCAGCGTGCCCACGGAGCCGACCGCCTCGGCGACGCCCCGTACCGTCGCGGGGTCGTCGAGGTCCCGGCGCGTGGCGGTCTCCACGAGCAGCAGGTGGTGCCGGACCAGGCGCGCGACGACGGCCACGTCGCCCGCGTCGAAGCCGATCCGTGCCGCGACGTCGCGGGCGATGGTCTCCCCGGCCGTGGAGTGGTCGCCGGGCCACCCCTTGCCGATGTCGTGCAGCAGCGCGGCCACGAGCAGCAGGTCGGGCCGCCCCACCCGGCGCGTGAGCGCGGAGGCCCGCACCGCCGTCTCGACCAGGTGCCGGTCGACCGTCCAGGTGTGGACGGCGTTGCGCTGCGGACGGCACCGCACCCGCTCCCAGTCGGGAAGGAGCCGGGTGATGAGCCCTTCGGCCTCCAGCGCCTCCCACACCTGCACGGTCGGCCGGCCCGCCCCGAGCAGCGTCACGAGCTGCTCACGCGCCTCGGCCGGCCACGGTGTGGCGAGGGGTCGCGCCATGGCGGCCAGACGGCGCACGGCGTGCAGGGAGAGCGGGAGGCCCGCCTGCGCGGCGGCCGCCGCGGCCCGCAGCGGCAGCACCGCGTCCCGTTCGGGCCTGGCCGCGCGGGCGAGCACGGCCTCCCCGTCCTGCTCCACGACCCCCTCCGCCAGCGGCGACCGCTCGGCCACCGGCGTTCGTCCACCACTCCGCACGCCGCTCCTGCCGCCGAGCATCGCCCGCAGCCGCGGCCGTCCGGCCCGCGCCCGCAGCACGCGCCCGACCTCGCGCCAGGTGACGTCGCCCGCGTAGGCGACGACGCGGGCGGCCTCGTACACCTGGCGCAGCAGCGCGTCCGCGTCCAGGAGGCCGAGTTCGGCGGCGACCTGGTCCTGTTCCTGAAGGGCGAGCCGGTCGGTGGCACGGCCCGTCGCCAGGTGCAGTGCGTCCCGTACGTCGAGGAGGCGGCGGCGTGCCTCGTCGAGTCCCTCTCGGGGCGCGTCGGCGAGCCAGGACGCGGCGACGGCGCGCAGCGCGGTGGCGTCGCGAAGGCCGCCCCGCGCCTCCTTGAGGTCGGGTTCGAGCAGGTGGCTCAACTCGCCGTGGCGTTCGGCTCGTTCGTCGCAGAGCTCGCGCAGTTCGGGCAGCCGTTTGGGCGCCTGGTTGCGCCAGTCGGCGAGGACGGCGGTGCGCAGGGCCGTGGTCATGCCGAGGTCCCCTGCGACGTGCCGGGCGTCGAGCAGCCCGAGGTGCGCCTTGAGGTCCTCGCCCGCGGTCTTCCGCGCTTCCGCGGGCGTGCGCACGGAGTGGTCGAGGGCGATCCCGAGGTCCCACACGGGGTACCAGAGGCGGTCGGCGAGCTCGGCGAGCTCCTTGGGGCCCGCGCTCCCGTCGTGCAGGAGCAGGAGGTCCAGGTCGCTGCGCGGCGACAGTTCGCCGCGTCCGTAGCCGCCCACCGCGATGAGCGCGGCGCCTCGCGGGGTGTCCGAGGGCCCTGCCCGGAAGAGGCCGGCCAGCCAGTCGTCCGTCAGCTCGGCGAGGGCCGAGCGGCGCGGCGGCCCGGACCGCGACTCCTCGTGGAGGAGCCGCAGCCGGGCCGCCGCGTAGCCGCCGGGGCCGGAGTCTTCCGCTTCCGTTTCGGTCCGTACGTCCATACTCGTCACCCGGCAGCTCCCGTTCGGTCCCGTTCAGCCCTGTTCAGTCGTCCCGTTCCGCCCCCTTGCACGGCTCACAGCGCGTCGGGTCCGCGCTCCCCGGTCCGCACCCGCACCGCCGTGTCGACCGGGACGCTCCAGACCTTGCCGTCGCCGATCTTGCCGGTGCGGGCGGCCTTCACCACGACCTCGATGAGCTGTTCGGCGTCCGCGTCGTCGACGAGGACCTCGATGCGGATCTTCGGTACGAGGTCGACGGTGTACTCGGCGCCCCGGTAGACCTCGGTGTGGCCGCGCTGCCGTCCGTAGCCGCTGGCCTCGGTGACGGTCAGGCCGTGCACGCCGAAGGCCTGCAGCGCCTCCTTGATCTCGTCGAGCCGGTGCGGCTTGACGACCGCGGTGATGAGCTTCATGCGTCCACCTTCTTGTTCCGCTGAACCTGAGCCGTGTCCTGCGCGCCGTCCGCGCCCGGCGCCGGTACCGCCGCCGTACGGGGAGCCCTGCCGCCGCCCGCCCCGCTGAAGTCGTACGCGGTCTCCGCGTGCTCGACCTGGTCGATGCCCGCGATCTCGTCGTCCTCACTGACCCGCATGCCGATGGTCTTGTCGATGAGCAGGGCGAGGACCGCGGAGGCGATCAGGGAGTACGCGAGGACCGCTCCGACGCCCGCGAGCTGCTTCCACAGCTGCTCCAGGCCGCCTCCGTAGAAGAGGCCCTGCGCCTTGGACTGCCCGCCGCCGGTGGCGAAGAAGCCGACGAGAATCGATCCTGCGATGCCGCCGACCAGGTGGACGCCGACGACGTCGAGGGAGTCGTCGTACCCGAACCTGAACTTGAGCCCGACGGCCATGGCGCACAGCACACCCGCGATGGCGCCGATGGCGATGGCGCCCAGCGGCGAGCAGGAGCCGCCGGACGGGGTGATCGCGACGAGGCCCGCGACGGCGCCGGACGCGGCGCCGAGGGTGGTGCACGCGCCGTGGCGGAGCTTCTCGTAGAGGAGCCAGGCGAGCATGGCGGCGGCGGTCGCGACCTGCGTGTTGACGAACATGAGGGCGCCCACGCCGTCGTCGTTGCCCAGCCACGAGCCGGCGTTGAAGCCGAACCAGCCGAACCACAGCAGGGCCGCGCCGAGCATCACGAGCGGCAGGGAGTGCGGCCGCATCGGGTCCTTCTTGAAGCCGACGCGCTTGCCGATGACGAGGATGACGCCGAGGGCGGCGGCGCCCGCGTTGATGTGGACGGCGGTGCCGCCCGCGAAGTCGATGACGCCGAGCTCGAAGGCCCAGCCGCCGGTGCCCCACACCCAGTGCGCGACGGGGAAGTACACGACGGTGGCCCACAGGGCGATGAACAGTGCCCAGGCCGTGAACTTCACGCGGTCCGCGAGGGCGCCGCTGATCAGCGCGGGCGTGATGACGGCGAACATCAGCTGGAACACGGCGAAGACGTAGACCGGGATGGTGTAGCCGTCCCAGAGCTGGTTGATGCCGAGCCCGCTGAGGCCCACGTAGTCGCCCTCCCAGCCGAAGAGGCTGCCGTGGTCGGTGCCGAACGCGACGGAGAAGCCGTACAGCACCCAGAGGACGGTGACGATGCCCAGGCTGATGAAGCTCATCATCAGCATGTTGAGGGTGCTCTTGACGCGGACCATGCCTCCGTAGAAGAAGGCCAGGCCCGGCGTCATGAGCATCACCAGGGCGGAGCAGATGAGCATGAAGCCTGTGTTGGCGGCAGACAGCTCGGGGGCGTCTGCGGCGATCGTGATGCCTGGGGGCATCGGCGTCTCCTCGCTGTGGGGCCGGTTGTGCGCCAGAGACTGGCCGAGCGCCGTTTCGGCGGGGGCCCCTCGGTGTTTCGCCGCAGTGACGAAGAGGTCGTGCGTGTTACGCGCCCATGAACTCGCGGGTCGCGCGGGGTGTGCGATGCACCCCTGTGCGCGCTGATGGAACCGGCCGCGGCGGCCATCCGGCTGACCTGGCATGGGGGAGCCGAGTCGGGCTGTAAGGGATGGCCCGGCCGCGGCCGGGGCAGGTGGTGCCGGACGTCAGACCGCCTCCACGGTCTCCGGCATCTCGATGGCGAGCCGTTCGGTGAGCTCGACGACTTCGGCGACGTCCCCGAAGTCCCGCACGGCGGTGTCGACGGTCTTGCGCAGGCGGGTGTTGACCCGCTCGGAGCGCACTTTCTTGGCGATGCCGAGCGCCTGTCCGGCGAGGACCGTGCTCTGCTCGGGCTCGCGTTGCAGCAGGTGGACGGTTGCTTTGCCGATGAGGTTCAGCGCGTACGAACGCTGGTGTTCGAGGTCCTTCTCGAAGAGCTCCACGGCGCGGTCCATGACGGGTTCGGCCAGCGAGGCGTACGTGGGGCTGCGGCCCGCCACGTACGCCAGGTCGCGGAACGAGTGGGCGTTCTCGCCGTTCAGCTCGGCCTCGGAGAAGAAGCGGATCCAGTCCGGCTCGGGCTCGCCGAAGTCCTCGGCGTCGGCGAAGGTGTCCTCGGCCATCCGCACGGCCCGCTTGCACTTGCCGGGCTGGCCCATGGACGCGTAAGCCCTGGCCTCCATCGCATACAGCATCGCCTGGGTGCGCGGCCCCGCGCAGTCCCGGCTCCCGTACTGCGCGAGGTGGATGAGTTCGAGCGCGTCGTCCGGCCGGTTGAGGTGGATCATCTGACGGCTCATGCTCGACAAGATGTACGACCCCAGGGGCTTCTCGCCCGCCTCCTTGGCGGCGTGCAGGGCGAGCACGAAGTACTTCTGCGCGGTGGGCTGGAGTCCCACGTCGTAACTCATCCAGCCCGCCAGCTCGGCCAGTTCGCCCGCGACCTTGAAGAGGCGCTTCGAGGTCGCCTCGGGCTGGGGCTCCTGCAGCAGGTCCGTCACTTCGTGCAGCTGCCCGACGACGGCCTTGCGCCGGAGCCCTCCCCCGCACTGGGCGTCCCACTGGCGGAACATCACCGTCGTGGACTCCAGGAGGTCAAGCTCCGGCTTGGAGAGCCGCGCGGGGCGGCGCGACGCGGCGGGCTCGGGGGCCTCGCGCGGCGACGCCGGCGAGGGCACCAGCCAGCGCTGCATGGGCTCGATGAGGGCGGGGCCGGCGGAGAGCGCCAGCGAGGTGCCGAGGAATCCGCGGCGGGCGAGCATCAGGTCGCTGCGCGAGAACTCGCTGATGAGCGCGACCGTCTGCGGCCCGGTCCAGGGCAGGTCGACCCCGGAGGAGGCGGGCGTGCGGTGTGCGGCGCGCAGGCCCAGGTCCTCGACGGCGACGACACAGCCGAACCGTTCGGAGAACAGCTCGGAGAGGATGCGGGGGATCGGCTCGCGCGGATTCTCGCCGTCCAGCCAGCGGCGCACCCGTGAGGTGTCCGTGGAAATGTGATGTGCACCCAACTGCCGTGCCCGCCGGTTGACTTGCCGGGCCAGCTCGCCCTTGGACCAACCGCTGCGCACGAACCACGACGTGAGCATCTCGTTGGGGCGCTTCTCCGCGTTCGCGCCGCCTCCGCCATTGCCGCTCACTGGAACGCCCCCATCCCTCAAGACATCTGCGCGCTGTACACGGCTAGCCCTAACAGAATGCCGCCACTCGCCGCCGTCCGTCCGGAGAATGTCACCCATCGAACAGGAAACCGACTTGCCTCCGGCATACCCGCGAGTGCTCGAACTTCTGGGGCCGTGTACCGAAAGTAATCCTACGATCACCCGTCCGGCGAGGGCGATCGCGGAAACGCCACCATTCGCCACCCCTTCGAATGAACTCCCTTGCCCCCACAAGCGATTCACTTGACATAGGACGGATGAAAGTGGGCGGAGGGAAGTGCGCGGGGGCGTATGACACCGGGCGCACCACCCGCCGGACCACCGGGCGCCGTCAAGAACAGAGGGTCACGATCCGATTCCGTCACGTAACCGAGTCACGCTCGACCCGTTGGAGGGAGCATGGGCTTCACGATCGGCGGCATCCGGGGAACCGACCGGCCCCGGACCGGATCACGGCGGCGCGGCCGCACATCGGACTGCACGGCGGTGGCGGAGTACACCGGACTCTGGGGCTGGGCCGCGGTGCCCGGCGCCCGCGCCCTGGACGGCGTCTGCTCGTGCGGGGCCGACGACTGTGCGGCGCCCGGCGCCCACCCGCTGGGGTTCGCCCCCGAGGTCCCGGCCGGGGCCACGCTCGACGAAGTGGCGGACGCCTGGGCCGAGTTCCCCGGGGCGGCGGTCATGCTGCCGGTGGGCCGCGCGTTCGACGTGATCGAAGTGGCGGAGGCCGCGGGGCGGCGCGCCCTGGTCCGGCTGGAGCGGATGGGCCTTCCCCTGGGTCCCGTGGCGGTCACGCCGGACGGCCGGGCACAGTTCTTCGTCGCCCCCGGCGCCGCGACCGAACTCCCCCAGCTGCTCTACCGGATGGGCTGGGACGACGCCGCCCTGGACCTGCACGGCCTCGGCCGGGGCGCGCACATCACCGCACCGCCGTCCGACCGCGGCGGCCTCGGCCCGGTCCGCTGGCTCCGCTCCCCCGCCCTCGACTCGGCGACGAACCCGCCGCAGGCCCGTCTGCTCCTCGGCACCCTGGCGTACGTGGCGCACCGCTCCCCGGCGTAGCCACCGCGGCCACGGACAGAAGGGCCCCCTCGCACCTGCACCGTGCGAGGGGGCCCTTCGCCGCGTACGGAAGCACCGCGCACGGAAGCGTCACTTACGAAAGCACCGCGTACGAGGGTCGCCCTCAGTCGCCGATGAGCGCGTCGACGAACGCCTCGGGCTCGAACGGCGCCAGGTCGTCCGCGCCCTCGCCGAGGCCCACCAGCTTGACCGGCACGCCCAGCTCGCGCTGCACGGCGACGACGATGCCGCCCTTGGCGGTGCCGTCCAGCTTCGTGAGGACGATGCCCGTGATGTCGACGACCTCGGCGAAGACGCGGGCCTGGATGAGGCCGTTCTGCCCGGTCGTGGCGTCGAGGACGAGCAGCACCTCGTCGAGCGGGGCGTGCTTCTCGACGACGCGCTTGACCTTGCCGAGCTCGTCCATGAGGCCGGTCTTGGTGTGCAGTCGGCCCGCGGTGTCGATGAGGACGACGTCCGCGCCGTCCGCGATGCCCTCCTTGACGGAGTCGAAGGCGATCGACGCGGGGTCGCCGCCCTCGGGGCCGCGGACCGTGCGGGCGCCCACGCGCTCGCCCCAGGTCTGCAGCTGGTCGGCGGCGGCCGCACGGAACGTGTCCGCGGCGCCGAGGACGACGGAGCGGCCGTCGGCGACCAGGACGCGCGCGAGCTTGCCGGTGGTGGTGGTCTTGCCGGTGCCGTTGACGCCGACGACCATCACGATGCCCGGCGTCTCGAGCCCGGACTCGGTCTTCACGGTGCGGTCGAAGTCGGTGCCCTCGGGCGTCCCGAGGAGCTTGACGAGCTCCTCGCGCAGGAGGGTCCGCAGCTCGTCCGGGGTGCGGGTGCCCAGCACGCGCACGCGCTCGCGCAGGCGCTCCACGAGCTCCTGGGTGGGGGCGACGCCCACGTCCGCCGTGAGCAGCGTGTCCTCGATCTCCTCCCAGGTGTCCTCGTCGAGGTGCTCGCGGGACAGCAGCGTGAGCAGTCCCTTGCCGAGCGCGTTCTGCGAGCGGGAGAGCCGGGCGCGCAGCCGGACCATGCGGCCGGCGGTGGGCTCGGGGGTCTCGATCTCCGGCGCGGCCGGTTCGGTGACGACCGGCTCCTCGACGACCGGTGCCGACGCGGTCGGCTCGGCGAGCGGGAGTTCCACCTCCTCGATCGTGCGGCGCGGTTCGTCGCGCGGCGTCTCGGCCTCGTCGCCGACCTTGGGTTCGGCGGGAGGGGCGGTGATGGTGGGCGTGCTGGACGGGGCCTGCGGGGGCAGCTGCTTCTTCTTGCGGCTGCCGATCACGAGCCCGCCGAGCGCGCCGATCACGACCACGGCGATGACTACAGCAAGGATGACGATTTCCATAACCCGTCCAGTATCGGCCATGGCCCCGGGAGGGGCCCAGATTGTGGTTTCCTCCAAAGAACATATGCCCTGCGAGGGCACTACTCGGACTAAAGTACGATGGAGGTCTCCGCATCAACGCGCGTAGAGTCCATCGCGATCACCCCCACCGACGGGTCGCAGCGTTGCGAGCCGAGCGAGAGGCACGGACCCACCCCCATGAGCACCACCGCCGAAACCGAAGGCGCCCTCGAGAGCGCCCTCGAGACACGGGGCCTCGAGCCCGTCCCGGACAGCGAGCGCACGGGCCGTACCCGTGAGCTCTTCCCCACCTGGGTAGCGGCCAACATCAGCGTCCTGCTGCTCACCATGGGCGCGGGCCTGATCGTCTCCAACGGCCTGAACATCTGGCAGGTCCTGGTCGTCGCCCTCGTCTCGCCCCTGCTGAGCTACGGAATGGTGGGGTTGATCTCCATCGCCGGCAAGCGCGGCGGCTCCCCGGGCATGACGCTCTCCCGCGCGGTCTTCGGCCAGCGCGGCAACCTCTTCCCGGGCGCCCTGATCTGGGTCGCCCGCTGGGGCTGGGAGACGATCAACGCGGTCACGGGCGCGTACGCGATCATCACCGTCCTGAACATCTGCTTCGGCGTCGAGTCGAGCACCTGGCTCACCGTCGTCACGCTGGTCGCCTTCGTCGCCTGCACGTTCCTGATCAGCGGCCTCGGCCGCAAGATCCTGCACATCTGCAGCACCTGGTCGACGTACGCCTTCGGCGCGTTCAGCGTGCTCGTGCTGATCTACCTCATCGCCGAGACCGACTGGTCGGCCGTCTTCGACAAGCCCGCGGGCTCCACCGCGATGATGGTCGCGGGCGTCGGCACCATCGCCGCCGGCGGCATCAGCTGGGTCCCCACCGGCCCCGACTTCACCCGCTACCTGCCGCGCACGGCCTCCAACAAGCCGCTGATCGGCCACGCCATCGGCGGCGCAGGCATCGTCGTCGTCCCGATGGTCCTGATGGGCGCGGTCATGGCGGTCTCCGACCCGAAGCTGTCCTCGGCGCAGGACCCGGTCTCCTTCCTCGGTGAGCTGCTCCCGATGTGGATCGCGGTGCCGTACCTGCTGATGGCCCTGATCGGCATGCTGCTGATCAACTCGATGTCGATGTACTCCGCGGGCTTCACCGCCATGACGCTCGGCATCAAGGTCCCGCGCGCGTGGGCGGTCAGCGTGAACGCGATCATCAGCCTGATCTTCGGCTACATCCTGATGAACGTGGCGACGAGCTTCATGGGGTCGTTCATCTCCTTCCTCACCCTCCTCGCGGTCGCCTTCTCCGCCTGGATCGGCGTCTTCGGCGTCGACATGCTGCGCCGCAGGACGTACGACGGCGAGGCGCTGATGGACACCAAGCGCACCAGCGCCTACTGGTACAAGGCGGGCTTCGCCTGGCAGGCCATGACGGCGTGGGCGATCGCCCTGGTCGTGGGCCTGCTCTTCACCAAGGTGGACTGGTTCAGCGGACCGCTCGCCACGTCCTGGATCGGCCGCCACGGCCTCGGCTGGCTGACCACGATCGTCATCGCCGCCGTGCTGTACGCGGTCCTGCCGAAGACCCCGCTGCCCGAGACCACGGCCTCCGGCAAGGGCAACGGCGAGACCGAGCTGGTCTCCGCCTGATCCCCGCCAACTTCCCCCCGGAGAACCTCAACTTCCGTACGAGGCTACCCATCTGACCCCCGGTCAACTACCGTCCCCCTTCGCCGCCCACGCACGGTGAAGGGGGACGTTGTCCATGCCCACCACAGTCGTACGGTTCAACCTCGTCGATCCCGCCGCCACACCCGCCTCGTTGAGCGAGCGCTACCGCGCCGCCCTGGAGATGGCCACGTACGCGGACGACCGCGGCATCTCCACCATCCAGACCGAGGAGCACCACGGCGCGGAGAACAACTGGATCTCCTCGCCCTTCACGTTCGCGGGCGCGGTGTTCGGCGCGACCCGGCGCATCGCGGTGACGGTGTCCGCGATCATCGGCCCGCTGCACGACCCGCTGCGGCTCGCCGAGGACATCGCCGTGCTCGACCTGCTGAGCGCGGGACGCCTGGTCACGGTGGCGGGCATCGGCTATCGGCCCGAGGAGTACGAGCAGTCGGGCGTCGACTGGAAGAGCCGCGGCAAACTCCAGGACGAGCTCCTGGAGACGCTGCTCGCGGCCTGGACGGGCGAGCCCTTCACCTTCCGCGGCCGCACCGTGCGCATCACACCGCGCCCCTTCACCCGCCCGCACCCGCTGCTGCTCGTCGGCGGCTCCTCGAAGGCGGCGGCCCGGCGCGCGGCCCGGCTCGGCCTGCCGTTCTTCCCCAGCGCCCACCTGCCCGACCTCGAGGCGTACTACCAGGAGCAGCTCACGGAGCACGGCACGGAGGGCTGGACGATGATGCCCGCCGCCGAGACCCCGCTGCTGCACGTCGCCGACGACCCGGACCTGACCTGGGCCAAGCACGGCGAACACTTCCTGCACGAGGCGCGCACGTACGCCTCCTGGCAGAACAAGGACATCCGCTCGGCGGTGAAGTCGACGGCCACGACGGTGGAGGAGCTGCGCGCCGAGGGCGTGTACCGCGTCCTGACACCCGATCAGTGCGTGGAGTACGCGAAGAGCGGCGCGGACAGCCTCATCCTGCACCCGCTCTCCGGCGGCATGCCGATCGACGAGGGCTGGCGCAGCCTGCACCACTTCTGCGAAAACGTACTGCCCCGGCTGAAGGACAAGTGAGCACGAGTCCTTCGGCCGGGGCAGCTTCCTGAAGAGGAGGGGGCAGCGGGGGTTAGCCCATCTCCTCCAGGGCTTTGCCCTTCGTCTCCTTGACGAACTTCATGACGAAGGGGATCGAGACGGCGGCGAACGCGCCGTAGATGATGTACGAGCCGGTCAGGGACCACTCGGACATGCTCGGGAAGGTCTTGGTGATCGCGAAGTTGGCGAGCCACTGGGCGGAGGCGGCCACACCGAGCGCGGCGGCGCGGATCCGGTTCGGGAAGATTTCGCCGAGCAGCACCCAGACGACCACACCCCAGGACAGGGCGAAGAAGAGCACGAACGCGTTGGCGGCGATGATCGCGGTCAGGCCCTGCGCGTTCGGCAGCGAGACGGTGTCACCGGAGCCGGTCTTGTACGAGAACGCCCACGCCATGGTGAACAGGGCCGCCGCCATGCCCGCGGAGCCGATGATGGCCAGCGGCTTGCGGCCGATGCGGTCGACGAAGATCATCGCGATGACCGTACCGATGATGTTCACGATCGACGTCTCGAACGAGTACAGGAACGAGCTGGACGGGTCCTTGCCGATCGACTGCCACAGCTGGTTCGAGTAGTAGAAGATCACGTTGATGCCGACGAGCTGCTGGAAGACCGAGAGCCCGATGCCGATCCACACGATCGGCAGGAAGCCGACCTTGCCGAGCAGGTCCTTGAAGGACGGCTTGTGCTCGCGGTGCAGGCCCCGCTCGATCTCGTCGACGCGCGCGTCCAGGTCGATGGAGGTGCCCTCGACCTCGCCGAGCACCTTCTTGGCCTCGGAGTGCCGGCCCGCCGAGATCAGGAAGCGCGGGGACTCGGGGATGATGAAGGACAGCAGTCCGTAGAGCAGGGCCGGGATGACCATGACGCCGAGCATCCACTGCCAGGCCTCGAGCCCGCCGAGCTTGCCGCGCTGGTCGCCGTCGGCCATGTTCAGGATGCCCCAGTTGACCAGCTGGGAGACGGCGATGCCGATGACGATCGCGGCCTGCTGGAACGAGGCGAGGCGGCCGCGGTAGGCGGGCGGCGCGACCTCGGCGATGTAGGCCGGGCCGATCACCGAGGCCATGCCGATGCCGATGCCGCCGATGAGGCGCCACACCGTGAGGTCCCAGGCCGCGAAGGGCAGGGCCGAACCGACGGCGCTGGCCGCGAAGAGGACGGCGGCGATCTGCATGCAGCGGATGCGGCCGATGCGGTCGGCGATGCGTCCGGCCACGGCGGCGCCGACCGCGCAGCCGAGGAGCGCGGTGGCGATGATCCAGCCGAGCATGTTGGCGTCGACGTCGAAACGGTGCTGGATGGCGACGGTCGCGCCATTGATCACCGAACTGTCGTAGCCGAAGAGGAAGCCACCCATCGCGGCGGCTGCCGTAATGAAGATGACATGGCCGAGATGGTCCGGGTGGGCCTCTCTGGCTCCGGACTGGGGCGCCTGCGATGTGCTGGTCACGTGTACTCCTCGGGCCACCGGCAGCGCTGCCGGGGGTGGGGGCGAGCTCTTCAAGTGGCGCACAACTTCACGCCGCCCACCACCTGAAGGTAAAAGCAACGTTGCAGAGACTATGCCTTCAAGTTTCGAAGTCAATAGGTCGACTGGTGTGAATTTGAGGGCACTCTGAGGCCGCTTGCGTTCAAGCCTTGAACTTCTGAAGGGGGATCGCGTGGGACTTAACGGAGCCGCTGGCTGATGACCTTCGAGACACCGTCGCCCTGCATCGAGACGCCGTACAGCGCGTCCGCGACCTCCATCGTGCGCTTCTGGTGCGTGATCACGATGAGCTGCGAGGCCTCCTGCAGCTCCTGCATGATGCGGATGAGCCGCTGCAGGTTGGTGTCGTCGAGCGCCGCCTCGACCTCGTCCATCACGTAGAACGGGCTGGGCCGCGCCTTGAAGATCGAGACGAGCAGCGCGACGGCGGTCAGCGACCGTTCGCCGCCGGACAGCAGCGAGAGCCTCTTGACCTTCTTGCCGGGCGGCCGGGCCTCGACGTCCACGCCGGTGGCGAGCATGTTGTCGGGATCGGTCAGGATCAGCCGGCCCTCACCGCCGGGGAACAGCCGCGAGAAGACGCCCTCGAACTCCCGGGCCGTGTCGTAGTAGGCCTCGGTGAAGACCTGCTCGACGCGTTCGTCGACCTCCTTCACCACCTGCAGGAGGTCGCTCCGCGTCTTCTTCAGGTCTTCGAGCTGCTCGCTGAGGAACTTGTGGCGCTCCTCCAGCGCCGCGAACTCCTCAAGGGCCAGCGGGTTCACCTTCCCGAGCTGCTGATACGCCCGTTCGGCGGACCTGAGCCGCTTCTCCTGCTCTCCCCTGACGAACGGCACCGGCAGATTGCGCGGATGCCCCGGATCGTCGGGCAGCTCCTCGCCCTCGGCGGCGGGCGAGGGCGGCACGGGCTGATCGGGGCCGTAGTCGGCCACGAGTCCCGCCGGCTCCACACCGAGCTCCTCCAGTGCCTTGGTCTCCAGCTGCTCGATCCGCAGCCTCTTCTCGGCTCCTAGTACCTCGCCCCGATGAACTGAATCAGTCAATTTGTCGAGCTCGGCCTTGAGATCGCGGCCCCGGCCCCGCGCGGCGAGCAGATCCCGCTCCCGCACCTCCTTGGCGCGCTCGGCCGCGGTGCGCTCGTCGTCCGCCCGTACGAGCGAGACCTCGACGTGGGCGAGCAGCTGACGCCCGCCGGACGCGACGGCCTCGGCGACCGCCGCCTCGTGGCGCAGCCGCGCCTTGCGCTGCTCGGCACGCGCGCGTGCCTCGCGTTCGGCGCGGGCGGCCCGGTCGAGGGAGTCGGCGCGGCCCGCGAGGGCCTTCACCCGCTCCTCGTGCGTACGCGCCTGGAGCCTGGCCTCCATCTCGGTCTGCCGGGCGTTGGCCCCGTCGGCGGCGAGCCGGTCGCGTACGGAGGTGTCGGGCTCCTCGTCCTCGCCGCCCCGGGACGCCTCCTCGGCGACGGCGAGCCGCTCGGCCAGCTCCTCGGCCTCCTCGACCGCCTTGTCCAGGGCGTCCTGCGCCTTGGCCGCCGCGGCGGTGCTGCGCTCGGCCTCGCCCGCGGCGCCCCGCGCCTGTCCGGCGAGCGCGCCCAACTGCTGCGCCACGGATGACTTCTCCCGGTCGGCGGCCCGGCGCCGCTCCCCCAACTCCTCGACGAGGGCGGCGCATTCCTTGCGCCGCTCCCCCGCACGCTGCTGCGCCGACGCCAACTCCTCGCACTGCGCGGCGAGTCGCTCCAGCTCCTCGGCGGCCTCGTCGACGGACGCCTGTACTTCGAGCAGGCTCGGCGCCCCCGCGGAGCCGCCCTGCGCGAAGTGCGCGCCGAGCAGGTCTCCCTCGGCGGTGACAGCGGTCAGCCCGGGGTGCGCGTAGACCAGGTCCTCGGCGTCCTCCAGCGTGCCGACGGCGACGATCCCGCGCAGCAGCCGCCGCACCCCGGGCATCAGTTCGTCGGGCCCCCGCACGAGGTCGGCGGCGCACGGCGGCCCGCCGGGACGTTCCTGCGCCTCGTCGGAAGCGGCGGTGTCGTCGGGAGCGCCGCCGAGCAGCAGCGCGGCACGCCCCGCGTCCTGCTTGCGCAGCAGCCGGATGGCTTCGGCTGCGGTGCTCGGGCCGCTGACGGCCACGGCGTCGGCCGCGGCGCCGAGCGCGGCGGCGACGGCCACCTCGTGGCCGGGAGCGACGGTGAGCAGGGCGGCGACCGGGCCGAGCAGCCCGGTGAGCTGTTCCTTGGCGGCGAGCAGCGCTCCGGTGCCGTCCTTGCGGCGCAGGCCGAGCGCGAGCGCCTCGTGCCGGGCGGCGACCGCGGCCCGCTTGCGTTCGGCGGCCGTGGCGGCCTCGCGGGCGGCGGTGAGCGCGGCCTCGGCGTCGGCGAGCTCCCGCTTCACCGCGTCGTGCCGCTCGCCGAGCTCGGCGTCGTCCGCGTCGAGCCCGTCGACCTCGGCCTTCAGCGTCTCGTACGCCTCCTGCGCCACGACAGCGCGCTCCGCGGCCTCGTCGCGTGCGACGGCGAGCCGGTCGATCTCGGCCTGCGCGGACGCCGCCCGCGACCGGGCCGCGTTGACCTGCCCGTGCAGCCGGGCCAGCCCCTCGCGGCGGTCGGCGATGGCCCGCGCCACGTCCTTGAGTCTGCGCTCCTCGACGGCCAGCTGCTGTTCGAGGTCGGAGCGGTGAGCGACGGTGTCGTCCAGGGCGTGTTCGGCGGCCTCCAGCGCGGCTTCGAGCTCGGCCTCCTGTTCGCGGATGCGGGCGGCCTCGCGCTCCATGTCCTCGGGGTCGCGGCCGCGCCGCTCCTCGGGCGGTGCGGCGGTGGCGCTCTTGACCCGGGCGTCGGCCAGCGAGACGGTGCCGCGCACCCGCTCGGCCAGCTGCGACAGTTCGTACCAGGTCTGCTGGGCGCGTTGCAGCCTCGGGGTGAGGCGCCGCACCTCCTCTTCGAGCTGGGCCTCGCGCTGGAGGGCGGCCTTCAGCTCGGCCTCGGCGCTCTCCTTGCGCTCCTTGAGCGCGGCTTCGTCGGCGACCTCGGCGTTCAGTGCCTCGCGCATGCGGACGAGGTCGTCGGCGAGCAGGCGCAGGCGGGCGTCGCGCAGATCGGCCTGGATGACGGCGGCCCTGCGGGCGACGGCGGCCTGCCGGCCCAGCGGCTTGAGCTGGCGTCGCAGCTCGTCGGTGAGGTCCTGGACGCGGGCGAGGTTGGCCTGCATGGCGTCGAGCTTGCGCAGCGCCTTCTCTTTGCGCTTGCGGTGCTTGAGGACGCCCGCGGCCTCCTCGATGAACGCGCGGCGCCCCATCGGGTCGGCGTGCAGCACACCGTCGAGCTGTCCCTGCCCGACGATGACGTGCATCTCGCGGCCGATGCCGGAGTCGGAGAGCAGCTCCTGGATGTCGAGGAGGCGGCAGGTGTCGCCGTTGATCTGGTACTCGCTGCCGCCGTTGCGGAACATGATCCGCGTGATGGTGACTTCGGCGTACTCGATGGGCAGCGCGCCGTCGGAGTTGTCGATGGTGAGGGAGACCTCGGCGCGGCCGAGCGGGGGCCGCCCGGTGGTGCCGGCGAAGATGACGTCCTCCATCTTGCCGCCGCGCAGGGATTTGGCGCCCTGCTCCCCCATGACCCAGCTCAGCGCGTCCACGACGTTGGACTTGCCGGAGCCGTTGGGTCCGACGACGCAGGTGATGCCCGGCTCGAACTTCAGTGTCGTCGCCGACGCGAAGGACTTGAAGCCGCGCAGGGTCAGGGCCTTGAGATGCACGCCGTCGGACTCTACCTTTCACTGACCGTTTCACCGATGAAGGTGCAGGGCACATCAGACGGTAAAGGGAGCAGCGTACGCGGGGACAAGAAAGAAGGGACGCCGAAGCGTCCCTTGCATGTCTTGCATACCTGAACACGAGCGGCCGGCCGACATTGACGGGCTGACCACTTGTCGGGTGCTAAGGGCGCTTGTTCATCTGCTCAAGGCCCTGGTTCTAGTGATCGGATAGGGGTCAGGTGAGCGCAGGCTCCGCCTGGGGTACGTCGATGCTCTCCAGGAGCGATTCGTGAGAAGCGGCAGCCGCGAGCGCGTCGTTCTCGGCCTGGATCCGGCCGAGCTCGGATTCGAGGTCCTGGACGCGCTGCTGGAGCCGTCGCATCTCGGCGAGGAGTCGCGGGTCGCTGCCGCCGACGTAACCGAGAAGCGCCTTTGCCATGATGGATGGTCCTCCACACTGAGTGACCGACCGAAGCGGTGTGGGTCGTGAGGGAATCGCACCCGCGGTGCTTGGCACTCGTTGTTTCGCTGGGTCTTGCTGGCCGTTCTCACATGCCAAACAGCTAAGGTGCGCGGGGCTTCCAGAGTCTCACCAAAAAGTTTGACGGTCAACACGATCACACCCCGTATTGGCGGGCGACCCGGGGGCGCGCGGCCTGGAAACCGGCGGCGCTGCTACTCCTGCGGGGCCCTGGGGGCGTGGAGATCATCCTTACCTGCGGAGCCTGCCACGACAAGCCGTTCTTGGCAACCACCAGGCTTTTTCTGCCTCAGGCAGTTGCCCGGGACACTCGTCGGGCACCCCGGCGCCCCCGCCCCACCGCGTTCGCCCGGGTCAGGCTCAGCGAATGGCGAAGGTCTCGTATATGCCACGCGGTGTGTCCCAGATCTCGGTGACTCCGTCGACCCGGCCGGGTGTGTCGCCGTCCCGGAGCCAGTCGAGCAACTTCTGGCAGCCGACCCGGGGGCCTTCGGCGACGACCTGGACGCGGCCGTCCTCCAGATTGAGAGCAAAACCACTCAGCCCGCCGATCTCCAGAGCCTTGGCCCGCGTGAACCAGCGGAATCCCACGGCCTGCACGCGTCCGCGCACCCAGGCGGTGAGTCGTACGTCTTCGTTCATGAGTGCACGCTAACCGGCCAATTGCTCTGGGAGCACTTCGTCCCCATGCGCCATCGCGTACAGTCGCGAATCGATGAGCCTCACTCATATGGGTGAGTCACGTTGATCTTAGGACGAAAGGTCAGGAGATGGGACGCCACCGACGCTCCGGCGCCGGCCGCGCCGCCGCCACCCCTGAGAACCACCCGGGAGCGGTGACGCACCGCCGCAAGGGCCGCGCCACCACCCCGGTCCGCACGGGTCTGCTCGGCGTCTCCGCCGCCGTCGCGATGGGTGCCGTCGCGGTCGCCGCGGGCGTGCTCCCGGGCAGTGACGGCTACCGGCTGGGCGGCGGGGGCGACCCGGGCGAGGTACGCTCCGCGGCCGTCCCCACCGAGGTGGACACCCAGGGCGGCAAGAGCGCCGACGCGGGTCGCGGCGAGCCGTCGCCGAGCCGCGGCACCGGCCGCTCCGAAGCGCCGAAGCCCGCTCCCTCCAAGGCCGACCCGAAGCCGTCGAAGACGCCGTCCGAGAAGCCGTCGTCCCAGGCGCCGAAGCGGGACGCCGACAACGGCGGCAAGCCGAAGCCCGCTCCGTCCCGTACGCCCGAGGAGAAGCCGAAGGCTCCCCCGGCGCGCTCCGAGTCGTCCTCCGACGAGAGCACGGCGGAGGCCGCGGTCCTCACCCTGGTCAACCAGGAGCGGGCCAAGGTGGGCTGCCGGCCGGTGCGGGCCGACGACCGGCTCGCCGCGCTGGCGGGCGACTTCAGCTCGGACATGGCCGAGCGCGACTTCTTCGACCACACCGACCCGGACGGCGCGACGCCGTGGGACCGCGCCGAGAAGGCCGGGATATCGGATCTGGGCGGCGAGAACATCGCCCGCGGCCAGGCCGACGCGCAGTCGGTCATGGACGCCTGGATGAACAGCACGGGCCACCGCGCCAACATCCTCAACTGCGACTACAAGACCCTCGGCGTCGGAGCGCACTTCGCGCCGGGCGGCCCGTGGTGGACGCAGGACTTCGGCTTCTGAGCCGGTCCCTCCACCCAGGGGCGCACTAACTATTCGAAAGCGCTGTGCGCGAGTAGGCTGCCCTCATGCAACCGACCGTCGGCATGGATCCGAACGACCTGGCGTACGACGTGTTCTCCCGCCAGTGCCCCTCGCGGGGCACCCTGGAGCACATCACCGGTCGCTGGGGCGGGCTCACGCTGGGAGCGCTGCACGAGGGCACGTTCCGCTTCAACGAACTGCGCCGCCGGGTCGACGGCGTGAGCGAGAAGATGCTCTCCCAGACCTTGCACGCGCTGGAGCGCGACGGTCTGGTGCACCGCGACGCGCAGCCCACCAACCCGCCGCGCGTGGACTACGCGCTCACCCCGCTGGGGCGGGAGGTCGCCGAACGCCTGCTGGCCCTCATCCGTTTCGTGGAGAGCCGGCAGGACGACGTGGTGCGCGCCCAGGAGTGTTACGACGCGACGCGCGGCGGCCGCTGACAGCGCGGACAGAAGTAGCTGGACCTGTTCATCCAGGGGCGTCGGCGGATCGCGGCGCCGCAGCGGCGGCACGGTTCGTTCTCCCTGCCGTACGCGTCGAGGGACCGGTCGAAGTAGCCCGACTCGCCGTTCACGTTGACGTAGAGACTGTCGAAGCTGGTGCCGCCGACGGCGAGGGCCGCGTTCATCACGTCCCGTACGTGCCCGAGGAGTTCGGCCGTGCGCGGGCGCGTGAACGTGCCGGTGGGCCGTTCGTAGTGCAGCTTCGAGCGCCACAGCGCCTCGTCCGCGTAGATGTTGCCGACCCCGCTGATCAGCGACTGGTCGAGCAGCGCCCGCTTGATCGTCGTACGCCTGCGGCGCAGCGCGCGATGGAAGGCGTCGTCGTCGAACGCGGTGTCCAGCGGGTCGCGCGCGATGTGCGCGATGACGTCCGGCAGCCCGTCGGGGGTGTTGTCGTGGAGCGAGAGCCCGCCGAAGGTGCGCTGGTCGACGAAGCGGAGCTCGGTGCCCTGGTCGTCCGCGAAGCGCACCCGGATCCGCAGGTGCTTCTCGTCCGGCGCCTCGTGGGGCTGCACGAGCAACTGCCCGCTCATGCCCAGATGGGCCAGGACGGACTGCGCGGAGTCGGCGAGCGGCAGCCACAGATACTTGCCGCGCCGCTGCGCGAGACCGATCCGGTGCCCCATCAGCCGGTCGCCGAAGTCCTCGCCTCCCGCCACGTGCCGCCGCACCGCACGCGGGTGCAGCACCTGCACGTCGGCGACGACGCGCCCGCTGACCCAGCGCTCCAGACCGCGCCGGACCACTTCGACTTCGGGCAACTCGGGCATGGCTCTCCTTCGGCAGCACGATGCCGGCCGCCCCCAGTGGGGACGACCGGCATCAAAGGATAGGCGGCGGTCAGGCCGAGGGGGCGTCGGCGGTCCCCTCGGACCGGGCGGCAGCGGCGGCCTCGGCCGCCTTGATCCGCTCGTCCGCGGCGGCGCGAATGGCACGCCACGCGGACTCGGCGGCCTGCTGCTCCGCTTCCTTCTTGCTGCGGCCGGTGCCGGTGCCGTACGAGACGCCTCCGACGCGGGCGGCAGCAGTGAAAGTCTTCTCGTGGTCGGGGCCGCTCTCCGTGACGAGATACTCGGGCACGCCGAGGCTCTCCGTCGCGGTGAGCTCCTGGAGACTGGTCTTCCAGTCCAGGCCCGCGCCCAGGTTCGAGGACTTTTCGATCAACGGGTCGAAGAGCCGGTGGACGAGCTCACCCGCGGCGTCCAGACCCTGGTCCAGATAGACCGCGCCGATCACCGCTTCCAGGGTGTCGGCGAGGATGGATGCCTTGTCCCGGCCACCCGTGCCCTCTTCGCCCCGGCCGAGCCGGATGAAGGAGCCGAGTTCGAGGCCACGGCTGACCTCCGCCAGCGCACGCGAATTGACCACCGCGGCCCGCAACTTGGCCAGCTGGCCTTCGGGCAGGTCGGGGTGGGTGCGGTACAGCGTGTCCGTGACGACGAGGCCGAGCACCGAGTCCCCGAGGAACTCCAGACGCTCGTTCGTCGGCAGGCCGCCGTTCTCGTACGCGTACGAACGGTGGGTCAGCGCACGCACCAGAAGGGCGGACTCGAGCTTGTACCCGAGCCGCCCTTCCAGAAGCGTGTGGGACGAGGCCGTTGTCTCCGCCAGTTTCTTGGCGTCTTCCGCCTTCTTGGGGCTAGACACGGTGCCTCTCACCAGCCGCTCAGACCTCGAGGACCTGGCGCTTGTTGTAGGTGCCGCAGCTCGGGCACGCGATGTGCTGCTGCTTGGGCTCCTGGCAACGCTCACACGAAACCAGGGTGGGGACCGCAGCCTTCCACTGCGACCGGCGGTGGCGCGTGTTGCTGCGCGACATCTTCCGCTTCGGAACAGCCACGGCTACTTCTCCTGCTTCTCGTCGACGCCCGCTTCCGCTTCGGCGCCGCTCATCTCGTCCTTCTCGCCGTCCTGGATGGTGCCAGCGAGTCCCTGCAAAGCCGCCCAACGGATGTCGACGGCGTCATGGTGGTGGTCCGGGTCGTCCGCGAGCCGCACTCCGCACTGGGAGCACAGGCCCGGACAGTCGTCCTGGCACACCGGCTGCATCGGCAGTGCGAGCACCACCGCATCGCGCAGCACGGGTTCGAGGTCGAACATGCCGTCCTCGAGGTAGAGCCTGTTCTCGTCTTCCTCGGCGTCGTCGGCCGGCTCCGCGGTGCGGCCCCGGTCGTCGGCGTCAGGGTACGAGAACATCTCCTGGAAGTCCGCGTCGAGCTCCAGCTCGAGCGGCTCCAGACACCTTACGCACTCCCCCTCGGCCGATGCACGGGCGGTGCCTGTGACAAGCACCCCTTCCATGACCGACTCAAGGCGGATCTCCAGCTCGACCGGGGCGCCCTGCGGCACTCCGACGACTCCTTCGATGCCGAAGGCGGCCGGCGGACCGGGCGCCTCGATCTCGCGGGTCAGCCGCTGCATGGCACCAGGACGCCGACCCAGCTCGTGTGTGTCGAACACGAGGGGGTTCCGGTGGTCGAGGCGCGTGCTCAGGGCTTTTCCTGCTTTCGAATACTGGGGTTCCGTGGGAGGGGCCGCCGCACTGGGGCCTCGGAGGTGAGGCTTGGCGGGCAGCCGAAGTCGCGGACGTATGCGCGACCGAAGAGCCAGGATACTTGACCTTTCGCTCTCGGCCCAATCCGGTCCGTCAGGGCTGCTGACGTCCCTGTTCGTACTGGCGCAGCTGCTCGGCGCTGATCATGGTCGTGTCGAAGAGGCTGGCCTCTTCGAGCGTCGCGGCAGGCGTCGCGGTCGGCGTCTCGTACTGCGGCTGCTCGTAGCCCTGCTGCTGGTAGCCGTACTGATCGTGCTGCTGGTGCTGGTACGCGTACGGATCCTGCTGGCCATAGGCCTGCTGGTACGCGTACTGGTCCTGCTGCTGGTACCCGTCGTGCTGCGGGTAGCCGTACGGATCGGGCTGCTGCTGCGGCGGCGCGTAGGGCTGCTGGGCCGGGATCGGCGGGGCCTGGGCGGGCTGCGGCGGGGCGGGCTCGGCGGCGGGGGCGGGCCTCGCCGCGGGCGAGGGTCCCGCGAGGTCCGCCAGGTACTCGGCGTCGGTGGTGTGGCCCTGGGAGGCGGCGCCCTCGCCGAGGGTGCCGAGCTCGTCGGCGGGGGCCCGGCCGTGCAGGGTCTGGCGGCCGCGGCCGACGGCTTCGAGGGTCTTGGCGAGGACCGCCTCGAAGGCGCCGAGCTTCGCGTCCACGTACGCGTCGGCGTTGCGGCGCAGCGTCTCGGGGTCGTGGCTGCGCTCGGGGGCGTCCTCGTCCTCGTACCCCTGCTCGTCGAGGCCGGGTCCGGTGCCGAGGAGCTTCTCGCGGCCGCGGCCGACCGAGCCCAGGGTCTTGGTGAGGACGACCTCGAAGTTGGCGAGCTTGCTGTCCACGTAGTCGTCGGCCTCGACGCGGACCTCGTCGGCGGCCTGGCGGGCCTCCGCGAGGATGCGGTCGGCCTCGCTCTGCGAGTTGCGGGCGACCTCGGTGTCGGAGATCAGGGAGCCGCGCTCGGCGTGGGCGGACTCGATGATCCGCTCGGCCTCCTGGCGGGCCTGCTCGACGAGCTGCTCGCGGCCGCCGATGAGCTCCTGGGCCTGCGCGAGGGAGCCCGGCAGGGCCTGGCGCACCTCTTCGAGCATCGAGAGCAGATCGGCGCGGTTGACCACGCACGAGGCCGACATGGGCATGGACCGGGCGCTGCCGACCGCCTGGACGATCTCGTCGATCTTCTTCTGCACGTCCACCGTGTGCTCGCCACTCTCTACAGCTGGTTGTGAGACGGACGGGACGACTGTAAGGCCAGTGGCCGCCCGCCCGACACCGGGTGACGAACTGTCAGCGATCCTGCCGACGGGTCACTTCTTACCCAGGCGTTCGACCAGGGCCTCGTGGACCAGCGGCGGCAGCAGGTGCGCGACGTCACCGCCCCAAGCCGCGACCTCCTTGACCAGCGAGGAGGAGAGGAAGCTGTACGTGGGGTTCGTCGGCACGAACAGGGTCTCGACGCCCGAGAGGCCGTTGTTCATCTGGGCCATCTGGAGTTCGTAGTCGAAGTCGCTGACCGCGCGCAGGCCCTTGACGATGGCCGGGATGTCGCGCTGCTTGCAGAAGTCGACGAGGAGGCCGTGGAAGGACTCCACCTCGACGTTGCCGAAGTCGGCGGTGACCTGGCGGATCATCTCGATCCGCTCCTCGATCTCGAACAGGCCCTTCTTCGACTGATTGATCATCACCGCGACGTGCACCACGTCGTACAGCTTGGAGGCGCGGGCGATGATGTCGAGGTGTCCATTGGTGATGGGGTCGAAAGACCCCGGACAGACGGCGCGGCGCAACGTGAGTCCCTCGCTCTCCGGTCCGGTCATGGCGCGATCACTGAGTCGTCGCACGTAGAGGCGGCGCGACCGTACCAAAACGTCCCTTCGCCGTAGCGACGGGACCTGAGGGCCTCGAAACCCTCCGGCCAGCCGAAGACACCGCCTCTTGTACTGCGTTCAACGGTGACGAGCGCGTCGTCGGTGAGCCAGCCCTCCGAGCGGAGTGTGAGGAGGATCTCCCGAAGATCGTCATCGGTGACGGCGTACGGAGGATCGAGGAAGACCAGGTCGTACGGGCTGGTGGGAGCCCCTGCCTGGACGATCTGGGCGGCTTTGCCCGCCCGCACGTCGGCGCCGGGCAGGCCGACCGCCTTCACGTTCTCGCGGATGGTGCGCGCGGCCCTGGCGTCGGCCTCGACGAGCAGGGTGTGCGCGGCGCCGCGGGACAGCGCCTCCAGGCCGACGGCTCCGGAGCCCGCGTACAGGTCGAGGACGCGGGCCCCGTCGAGCGTGCCCTGGAGGGCCTGCCAGGTGGAGAAGAGGCCTTCGCGCGCGCGGTCGGACGTGGGGCGGGTGCCGTTGCCCGGCGGTACGGCCAGGCGGCGTCCGCCGGCCGTGCCGGCGATCACGCGGGTCATCTGATTCCTTCTGGCTGGACGGTGGTGATCCCACGATATGGCGTACGGCGGTATCAGCCCTTGTCGAGGTACTGCTCGCGCTCCGCGTCGAGGAGGGCGTCCAGCGCGGTGCGCAGCGCGGGCAGCCGCTCGAGCTCCGGGTCGTCGGCGACCACGGCGACCGCTTCCTCGCGGGCGGCGGCGATGATCTCCTCGTCGTCGATGACGGCGAGCATGCGCAGGCTGGAGCGGACGCCGGACTGGGCCTGGCCGAGGACGTCGCCCTCGCGGCGCTGCTCCAGGTCGATGCGGGACAGCTCGAATCCGTCGAGGGTGGAGGCGACCGCTCCGAGGCGGCCGCGGGCGGGGCTGGCCTCGGGCATGTCGGTGACCAGGAGGCAGAGGCCGGGGGCGGAGCCTCGGCCGACGCGGCCGCGGAGCTGGTGCAGCTGGGAGACGCCGAAGCGGTCCGCGTCCATGATCACCATGGCGGTGGCGTTCGGTACGTTCACGCCGACCTCGATGACCGTCGTCGCGACGAGGACCTGCGTCTCGCCCGCGGCGAAGCGGCGCATCACGGCGTCCTTGTCGTCGGGCTGCATGCGGCCGTGCAGGACCTCGACCTTCAGACCGCTCAACGGGCCGCGGGCGAGCTGTTCGGCGACCTCGACGACCGCGAGCGGGGGCCGCTTCTCGGCGGTGGCCTCCTCCTCGGCCTTCTTCTTGGCCTTCTTCGGATCCTCTTCCTCATCACCGATGCGGGGGCACACCACGTACGCCTGGTGGCCGTTCTCGACCTCCTCGCGCACGCGCTCCCAGGCGCGGGCCAGGAAGTGCGGCTTGTCCTCGGCGGGGACGACGTGGCTGGCGATCGGCGAGCGCCCGGCGGGGAGCTGGTCCAGGACGGACGTCTCCAGGTCGCCGAAGACGGTCATCGCCACGGTCCGCGGGATGGGGGTGGCCGTCATGACCAGGAGGTGCGGGGGCTGCTTGCCCTTGCCGCGCAGGGCGTCGCGCTGCTCCACACCGAAGCGGTGCTGCTCGTCGACGACGACGAGGCCCAGGTCGTGGAACTGGACCTTGTCCTCGATCAGCGCGTGGGTGCCGATGACGATCCCGGCGTCACCGGTGACCAGGTCGAGCAGGGCCTGGCGGCGGGAGGCCGCGCCCATGGAGCCGGTGAGCAGCGTGACCTTCGTGGCGTGCTCGGCGCCGCCCAGCATGCCGCCCTCGGCCAGCTCGCCCATCATCTCGACGATGGAGCGGTGGTGCTGCTGCGCGAGGACTTCGGTGGGCGCCAGCATCGCGGCCTGGCCGCCCGCGTCCACGACGGCGAGCATGGCGCGCAGCGCGACCATGGTCTTCCCCGATCCGACCTCTCCCTGGAGGAGGCGGTGCATGGGGTGTTCGGTCGCGAGGTCGTCGAAGATCTCCTTGGAGACCTTCTCCTGGCCGTCCGTGAGGGTGAAGGGCAGCTTGGCGTCGAACGCGTCGAGGAGGCCGCCGGGCTTGCGCCTGCGGGCGACGGCGGGGAGTTGGGCGTCCGCGTACCTCCGCCGGGCCAGGGCGACCTGGAGGACGAAGGCCTCGTCCCACTTGAGGCGGTCGCGGGCGGCGGCGATGTCCGCCTTGGAGTGCGGCCGGTGGATCTTCAGGAGGGCTTCGGGGAGCGGGATCAGGCCGCGTCCGTCGCGCAGGGAGGGCGGCAGCGGGTCCTGGGCCTCCTGGGCGCTGGGCAGGACCATGTCGACCGACTTGGCGATCTTCCAGGACTCCAGCTTGGCGGTGGCCGGGTAGATCGGCAGCTGGGCGCCGGCCCAGGAGCCGACGGTCTCGCCCGCCTCGTCGCCGTCGCCCCGCAGCAGTTCGTACGCCGGGTGGGCCAGCTGCATCTTGCGGTTGAAGACCGACACCTTGCCCGCGAACATCGCGCGGGTGCCGGGCAGCAGGTCCTTGTGCGGCTTGTGGATGCCGCGGCCGAAGAAGACGAGCTGGACCTGGCCGCTTCCGTCGGTGATGGTGACTTCGAGGCGCTGGCCGCGACCTCCGTTGAACTTCAGGATGCGCGCGGTCGCGACCTGGGCGACCACCGTGACGTGCTCGTCCAGGGGGAGGTCGGCGAGGCGGGTGAGCTCACCGCGCTCGGCGTACCGCCGGGGGTAGTGGTGCAGGAGGTCACCGACCGTGTGCAGGTCGAGGTGCTCGGCCATCACCTTCGCTGTGGCGGGGCCGACCACTTTCTTCAGGGGTTCTTCGAGCGCGGGCACGAGATCCATTGCACACCACGGCACTGACAATGCGGTGCAGGTCCCCCGGATCGGCCGCCCTGCTGCTCCGCTACTCCACGCCGATGAGCATGAGCGCCGACTGACGGCCGCCTCGGTAGACGACGGTGTCGACGGCCAGGTACGCCTCGCGCACGTGCTTCTCCAGGTGCTCGGCGACGGTGTCGGGCACGGACTCGCCGAGTACGAGCGTGACCATCTCGCCGCCCGCCGACAGCATGCGGTCGAGGACCGAGACGGCGGTGCGGGCCACCTCGGCGCCGATCACGGCCACGTCGCCGTCGATCAGGCCGAGCACGTCGCCGGTCTGGCAGATGCCCGCCATGGTCCAGGACTGCCGCTCGGCGACGGCCAGTTCGCCGTAGCGGGTCGCGCCGGCCGCCGAGGTCATGGCGACGACGTCCTCGTCGAAGCGGCGGTCCGGCTCGTGCACGGCGAGCGCCGCGATGCCTTGGACGGCGGAGCGGGTGGGGATGAGCGCGACGCGTACGCCTTCGGTGCGGGCCTGTTCCGCGGCGGCGGCCGCGGTATGCCGCAACTCGGCGTCGTTCGGCAGGAGCACCACCTCACGGGCGTGGGCCCGCCGGATCGCGTCGACGAGCTCACCGCTGGCGGGCGGCTCCCCCACGCGCGTGGGCACGGTGGTCGCCCCGGCCTCCGCGTACAGTCCGGCGAGTCCCTCGCCGGGCACGACGGCGACGACGGCCCGCTGTGCGCGTTCCCTGGGCGGCTGGGCGGTGGTGTGCGGGGTGGTGGTGTGTGCGTCGTCCGCTCCGAAGTGGGTGATCCGGATGCGGTGGGGGCGGCCCGCCTCCACGCCGGCCTCGACGGCGGCGCCCGCGTCGTCGACGTGGACGTGGACGTTCCAGAGCCCGTCGCCGCCGACCACGACGAGCGAGTCGCCGAGCCGGTCGAGGCGGGCCCGCAGCCGCGTGACGGCGGCGTCGTCCGCCTCCAGGAGGTAGATCACCTCGAAGGCGGGGCCGCTCTCGTCGCCGGGCACGTCCTCGCACTCGACGGCCTCCACGCGTGCGTGGCCGTGGACCGAGCCCTTGCCGTGTGCCGCGCCCCTCGCCGTCAGGGGCTCGCCCGAGAGGGCGCCCGTCAGCGCCCCCAGGACCGCCACGAGCCCCCGGCCCCCGGCGTCCACGACCCCCGCGCGGCCGAGTACCGCGAGCTGTCCGGGCGTCGCCTCCAGCGCCGCACGGGCCCCTTCGTACGCCGCCCTGGCCACTGCCCCGCAGTCGCCGCCGGTGCCGGTCGCCGCGTCGGCGGCCGCGGTGGCCACCGTCAGGACGGTGCCTTCGACGGGGTGGGCGACCGCCTGGTACGCGGATTCGGCGGCCTGCCGCAGCGCGCGCTCCAGGACCGGCCCCTCGACGTGATCTGCCTCACCGCGGGGCACCCCATCGGCGCCGATGACCTGCGCCATCCCCCGCAGCAGCTGCGACAGGATCGTGCCCGAGTTCCCGCGGGCGCCGATGAGCGCTCCGTGCGCCATCGCGCGCACCGTCTCGGTCAGCGAGGGGAGGGCGGGTTCGTGGCCCGTGAACGCCGCGTCCACCGCCTGCGAGGCGGATTCCACGGTCAGGTAGAGGTTCGTCCCGGTGTCCCCGTCCGCGACCGGATAGACGTTGATCGAGTCGATCTCCTCGCGGGCCCTGCCGAGGGCGTCCAGAGCCAGTCGGCACCAGGCGCGCACCGCGACCGCGTCGAGGTTCTGCGGCACCTGTTCGCCTCCTTGACCATCCGGAATGGACGCAGCGTAGACCCAGCGTGAACGGAGGGCCCGGGGCGGGGGCCGGGCCGTCCGTGGTAGTTTCGTTGTACCGAAGCAGTCGTTGTATGCTGCTTCGGTTGCCCGATACGCATCGGGCCATTCCTCCTGGCAACGCCACTTCGATCATTGCACTGATCCCGGCATGCCGGGTTTAACCGTAAGTGCATCTGAAGTCTTTGGAGTGACCCGTGGCTGCCAACTGCGACGTCTGTGGCAAGGGGCCGGGCTTCGGCAACAACATCTCGCACTCGCACCGCCGTACGCCCCGTCGCTGGAACCCGAACATCCAGCGTGTGCGTGCCGTGGTGAGCGGGACGCCGAAGCGCCTCAACGCTTGCACCTCGTGCATCAAGGCCGGCAAGGTCTCGCGCTGACGTCAGCGCGGCCACCTAGCTGGTTGCTGAAAGAGCCGGTCCTCCTTCGGGGGGACCGGCTCTTTCGTCTGTTCACGCGCTGATCACGCCTACTTGGACCGCCAGCCGTGGTCCACCGGGCCGATCCCGCCGCCGAGCGCGAACCCCTCGGCGATCGCCCCGGTCACGTACTCCTTGGCCGCCGCCACCGCCTCGGGCACGCCCTGCCCCTTCGCGAGCTGCGACGCGATCGCGCTGGCCAGGGTGCAGCCCGTGCCGTGCGTGTGGCGGTTGTCGTGCCGGGGGGCGCGCAGGACGTGCTCCTCCGAGCCATCAGTGAGCAGGTCCACGGCGTCGCCACGGAGGTGGCCGCCCTTGATGAGGACCCACTTCGGCCCGTACGCGAGGACGGCGTCCGCCGCGCGCCGCAGGCCGTCCTCGGAGTCCACCTCGACGCCGGTGAGCTGGGCGACCTCGTCGAGGTTGGGGGTCGCGACCGTGGCGGCCGGCAGCAGCTTCGTGCGGACCGAGTCCAGGGCGGACGCGGCGAGCAGCGAGTCGCCGTGCTTGGAGACCCCGACCGGATCGACGACCGCGGGCGCGTCCGTGCCCGCGATCAGCTCGGCGACCGTCTCGACCAGCGCTGCCGAGGCGAGCATGCCGGTCTTCACGGCCTGTACGCCGATGTCGTCGACGACGCTGCGGTACTGGGCCCGCACCGCCTCCACCGGCAGCTCCCAGAAGCCCTGCACGCCCAGGGAGTTCTGCGCGGTGACGGCCGTGACGACGCTCATGCCGTGCGTGCCGAGGGCGAGCATCGTCTTCAGGTCGGCCTGGATGCCCGCGCCGCCGCCGGAGTCGGATCCGGCGACGGTCAGGACACGCGGCGGGGCGGTCATTCGGTGTCCCCGTTGTCCCCGAAGTGGTCCCAGCCCTTGCTGGTCCACGGGGCGCCGTCCACGGTCACCTGGGGCAGCGCGGAGGGGTTGAGGACCTCGCCGATGACCTTCCAGCGGGCGGGCAGCTTCACGTCCGGCGGGAAGGTCGCCACGATGGCGTGGTCCTCTCCCCCGTTGAGCACCCACTGGAGGGGGTCGACACCGACGGCCTGCCCGATGTCGTTCATCTGGGAGGGTACGTCGACGTCCCCGGAACGGATGTCGATCCGCACCTTGCTGGCCTCGGCGATGTGCCCGAGGTCGGCGATCAGGCCGTCGCTGACGTCCGTCATGGAGGTGGCGCCGAGGCCTGCGGCCGCGGGGCCCGCGTGGTACGGCGGTTCGGGCCTGCGGTGGGCCTCCACGAAGGCGCGCGGGGAGCGGAAGCCGCGGGAGAGCACGGCGTGCCCGGCCGCGGACCAGCCGAGCCAGCCCGTCACGGCGACGACGTCGCCGGTCTGGGCGCCCGCGCGCGTGACGGGCTCGTGGTTGCGCAGGTCGCCGAGTGCGGTGATGGCCACGGTGATCGTGTCGCCGCGCACCACGTCGCCGCCCACGACGGCCGCGCCCGCGACCTGGCACTCGTCCCTGAGGCCGTCCATCAGCTCGGTGGGCCAGCTCGCGGGGAGTTCGGCGGGCACGACCAGGCCGAGCAGCAGCGCGGTCGGCACGGCGCCCATGGCCGCGATGTCGGCGAGGTTCTGCGCCGCGGCCTTGCGGCCCACGTCGTACGCGGTCGACCAGTCGCGGCGGAAGTGCCGCCCCTCGAGGAGGATGTCGGTGCTCGCCACGACCCTGCGGTCCGGGGCGGTCACGACCGCCGCGTCGTCGCCCGGGCCGAGCCGTACGGCCGGCGTGGAGGTGAGCCGTGAAGTGAGCTCTCTGATGAGCCCGAACTCCCCCAACTCGCCCACGGATCCCTTCACCGAGTCTCACCATGCCCTTTCAAGCTGCCCGGCCCCCGGTCGCGAGCCGTCTCTGTCGTCGGTACGGTCGACGTGACCGTCAACTTCTGTTGTCCGTCCACCGCGATGTGCGCGCCACAGGTCGCCCGGGTCTCCCCGCGGCGAGCGGCGACGCGGTACCGTGGCGTCCCTTTCTCCCCCCACATGATCCTCGTGGCCGCCCTGGAGGTTCCGTGGTACAGGCGTACATCCTGATCCAAACAGAGGTCGGCAAGGCGTCGACCGTCGCCGAGCTGATCGGCAAGATCCCGGGAGTGATCCAGGCCGAGGACGTGACCGGTCCCTACGATGTCATCGTGCGCGCCCAGGCGGACACGGTGGACGAACTCGGTCGCATGGTGGTCGCCAAGGTCCAGCAGGTGGATGGCATCACCAGAACCCTGACCTGCCCGGTCGTGCACTTGTAGCCCCCGTCTACCCTGGCCCGGTGAACATCCCCCACCTCCGGCGCCGCTGCCTCACAGGAATGTCCGCCCTCGCCCTGTCGATCACGACAGCTGCCTGTTCAGGTACGGACGACGAGGCGTCAGTGGTGGTTCCGTCCCCGGACGCGAAGGCCGCGAGTCTCTGCCGGGACCTGCACGAACAGCTGCCGGAAAAGGTCGACGGGCTGGGGCGCACCGACCCCGGGCCGAAGTCCGACCTGACCGCGGGGTGGGGAGACCCGGCGATCATACTGCGCTGCGGCGTGCCGCGGCCCCCCAAGATGATCGACCTCTCCTACGCACCGAAGAACGGCGTGAAGGTGAACGGCGTAGCCTGGCTCCTGGAGAAGCGTGACGACGGTTCGTACACCTTCACGACCGGTGCGCGCCTCGCCTACGTGGAGGTGACACTGCCGAAGGAGCGTACTGGGGGCGGCCTGGGTCCGCTCACGGACTTCGCCGCCCCCATCAAGAAGACCGTCCCCAAGGGGATCGCCTGAGCCTCGAAGACAGGCTCTGAGCGCTAGCGCAGGCCCGTGGAGCGGTTCAGGGCCGCCTGGATGAGCCGGTCCACCAGCTCGGGGTAGCTGACGCCGCTCTTCTCCCACATCTGCGGGTACATCGAGATGGGCGTGAAGCCCGGCATCGTGTTGATCTCGTTGATCACGAACCGGCCGTCCTCGGTGAGGAAGAAGTCCGCGCGCACCAGGCCCTCGCAGGACGCCGCCTCGAACGCCTCGACGGCGAGCCGCTGGATCTCCGCGGTCTCGTCGGGCGTCAGCGGGGCGGGCACGATCCCGGGCGCCGAGTCGATGTACTTCGCCTCGAAGTCGTAGTAGTCGTGCGCCTGTACGGGCGGGATCTCGGCGGGGACGCTCGCGCGCGGGCCGTCCTCGAACTCCAGGACGCCGCACTCGATCTCGCGGCCGCGCAGCAGCGCCTCGACGAGGATCTTCGGGTCGTGGTGCTGGGCCTCGGCGATGGCCTCGTCGAGGCCTTCGAAGGAGTCGACCTTCGTGATGCCGATCGAGGAGCCCGCGCGCGCGGGCTTGATGAACAGCGGGAAGCCGTGCTCGCCCGCGAAGTCCGCGATGCGCCGGCGGGCGCCCTCTTCGTCCTGCTGCCACTCGCGCGGGCGGATCACCAGGTACGGGCCGACGTTCAGCCCGAAGGAGGAGAACACCCGCTTCATGTAGTCCTTGTCCTGGCCGACGGCCGAGGCGAGGACTCCGGAGCCGACGTAGGGCACTCCGGAGAGTTCGAGCAGGCCCTGGAGGGTGCCGTCCTCTCCGTAGGGACCGTGCAGCATCGGGAAGACGACGTCGACCTCGCCGAGCGCCTTGGGCACGGAGCCGGGCTCGCTGTAGACGACCTCGCGGTTGCCGGGGTCCAGGGGCAGCACCACGCCGCCCTCCACGGAGTCGGCGAGGTCGGAGACGTTCGGCATCGTGCGGTCGGCGATGGCCATCCGCTCGGGCTCGTCGGCGGTGAGCGCCCACCGGCCGTCCGTGGTGATGCCGATCGGCAGGACGTCGTACTTGGTGCGGTCGATGGCGCGCAGCACGGCACCGGCCGTGACGACGGAGATGCCGTGCTCCGAGCTGCGGCCGCCGAACACGACGGCCACGCGCGGCTTGCGGAGCGGCTGCTCAGGGCTCTGGGGGAGGTTCTCGCTGCTCATATCGCGTTGAGAGTACCCGTTGGTCCCGAAGTAGTCAGGCGTGCCTCAGCGGCGCTCGGGCTTGGCACTGCGCGACATGAGGTCCTTGAGGGCGACCATCGGGGGTGTGCCCTCGTGCACGATGCCCACGACGGTCTCCGTGATCGGCATGTCGACGCCGTGCCTGCGGGCCAGATCGAGCACGGACTCGCAGGACTTGACGCCCTCGGCGGTCTGCTTGGTGACCGCGATGGTCTCCTCCAGGGTCATGCCCTTGCCGAGGTTGGTGCCGAAGGTGTGGTTGCGCGACAGCGGCGAGGAGCAGGTGGCCACCAGGTCGCCCAGGCCCGCGAGTCCGGAGAACGTCAGCGGGTCGGCGCCCATGGCGAGGCCGAGCCGGGTGGTCTCGGCGAGGCCGCGCGTGATGAGCGATCCCTTGGCGTTGTCCCCGAGGCCCATGCCGTCCGCGATGCCCACGGCGAGGCCGATGACGTTCTTGACGGCGCCGCCGAGTTCGCAGCCGACGACGTCGGTGTTCGTGTACGGGCGGAAGTACGGCGTGTGGCAGGCCGTCTGGAGACGCTGCGCGACGGCTTCGTCCCGGCAGGCGACCACGGCGGCGGCGGGCTGCCGCGCGGCGATCTCACGGGCCAGGTTGGGTCCGGTGACGACGGCGACGCGGTCCGAGGGGACCTTCGTGACGTCCTCGATCACCTCGCTCATCCGCATGGCGGAGCCCAGTTCGACGCCCTTCATGAGGGAGACGAGGACGGTCTCGGGGGCCAGCAGCGGCGCCCACTCGGCGAGGTTGCCGCGCAGCGTCTGCGAGGGCACGGCGAGGACCGTGAAGTCGGCGTCGGCCGCGGCCTCCGCGGGGTCGGAGGTCGCCCGGAGGTTCTCGGGGAGCCGCACGCCGGGGAGGTAGTCCGGGTTGGTCCGCGTGGAGTTGACGGCGTCGGCGAGTTCGGTGCGGCGGCCCCACAGGGTGACGTCGCAGCCCGCGTCGGCGAGCACCATGCCGAAGGCCGTACCCCAGGAGCCCGTTCCGAAGACGGCGGCCTTCACGGGGCGCGCCGAGTTCACGGGGTTCGTCACTTGCTGTCCTCCGAGGTGCTCTCCGCGGAGCCACGAGCGGTTCCGCGGTCTGCCTTGCGTCGTTGTTCCAGCCGTGCCCTGCGCGGGTCGTACGGCGTATCGGGGGCCTTCTCGCCCCTGACCTCCTCCAGGAGTTCGGTGATCGCGGCCATGATGGTCTCGGTCACCTCGCGCAGCACGTCGGGCGTCGGCTCCTTGTCGTAGAAGCGCGACAGGTCGACCGGTGCTCCCGCCTTCACCTGGAGGGTCTTGCGCGGGAAGAAGGCGGGCTTCTTGCTGTACGGCGGCAGGGCGAGGTTGGCGCCCCACTGGGCGACGGGGATCACCGGGCACTTGGTCTTGAGGGCGACCCGCGCGGCACCGGACTTGGCCGTCATCGGCCACATGTCGGGGTCCCTGGTGAGGGTGCCCTCGGGGTAGAAGGCGACGCACTCGCCGCGCTCGATGGCGTCGACGGCGGCACGGAAGGCGTCGAGGGCGTTCGTCGTCTCGCGGTAGACCGGGATCTGGCCCGTGCCCTTCATGACCTTGGCGACGAAGCCGCCCTTGAAAAGACCGTCCTTCGCCAGGAAACGCGGCACCCGTCCGGTGTTGTACTGGTAGTGCGCGTAGGAGAACGGGTCGATATGCGAGTTGTGATTCACCGCCGTGATGAATCCTCCGTCGGCCGGAATGTGTTCCATTCCACGCCAGTCCCGCTTGAACAGAACCACGAGCGGCGGTTTAGCGATGACCGCCGCCAGGCGGTACCAGAAGCCGATTCTGCGGCGGGACACTCGGACACCTTCCTCCATGAACCTGGTCGGCCGCACAAGTGTCGCCCCAGGCTGCCTGTCTGTCGAGAACACCGTACGCCCACCCCTTCCCGGCCACCCCGTGCACCGGCCCTCCAGCAGGTCACAATGGGCGCGAGGCGAAGGACGGAGCGCGCGTGCAGTGGACCCTGGTGATACCCCTGAAGCCGCTGGCGCGCGCCAAGAGCAGGCTCGCCGCCGCCTCCGGGGACGGTCTCCGGCCCGGCCTGGCCCTGGCGTTCGCGCAGGACACCGTGGCCGCCGCGGCGGCCTGCCGGGCGGTACGGGATGTGGTGGTCGTCACGGACGACGCCCTGGCGGGTCGTGAGCTCGCCGCGCTGGGCGCCCGGATCGTGCCGGACGAGCCGGGAGAGGGCCTGAACGCCGCTCTGGCGCACGGAGCGGCGTTCGTGCGTGCCGCGTGGCCGAAAGCGCCCGTGGCGGCCCTGAACGCCGATCTGCCGGCGCTGCGCCCGGTGGAATTGGCGCGGGCCCTTGACGGTGCCGTCCCATTTCCCCGCGCATTCCTTCCTGATGCCGAAGGAATCGGCACGACGTTGCTGTGCGCGGGGCCGGGTGCGGAATTGCGTCCCGCATTCGGAACGGACTCGCGGGCCCGGCACGCGGCGTCGGGCGCCCTGGAACTCTCGCTCGACGGCGTGGATTCCGTACGCCGGGACGTGGACACCGGAGAGGACCTGCGCGCCGCTCTCGTGCTCGGTGTGGGGCCCCGCACCGCCGAGACCGCGGCGGGCCTGCTCATTGCCGACTGAGTACGCCGAACTGAGTACGCTGCCTTCCATGCAGGCGACCGCGTACACGTATGACTCCGAGACCCGCAGCGGCAGTGTGCTGCTCGACGACGGGACTCCGGTGCCCTTCGAGGCCCCCGCGTTCGACGCGGGCGGGCTGCGGCTGCTGCGGCCGGGGCAGCGGGTGCGTATCGAGGCCGAGGGCGAGGGCGAGGCGCGCCGCATCACCCTGGTGACCCTGCAGACGTTCTGAGACGTCCGGGGACAGCGGGCCGGGCACACGACGCGGGCCGGGCTCCCCCGTGGGAGTCCGGCCCGGCGCGTGAGTGCCCTCGTGCCCCTACTTCTTGCGGGCCGTGGTCTTCTTGGCGGTCGTCTTGCGCGCCGTGGACTTCTTGGCGGGCGCCTTCTTGGCGGTGGCCTTCTTCGCCGGGGCGGTCTTCTTGGCCGTGGCCTTCTTCGCCGCCGGGGTGGCCTTCTTGGCGGTGGTCTTCTTCGCCGCCGGGGTCGCCTTCTTGGCCGTGGCCTTGGTGGCGGTCTTCTTGGCGGTGGCCTTCTTCGCCGCTGCCTTCTTCGCCGTCGCCGTGGTCTTCTTGGCGGTGGCGGTGGTCTTCTTGGCCGTGGTCTTCTTCGCCGTGGCCTTCGTGGCGGTCTTCTTGGCGGTGGCCTTCTTCGCCGCTGCCTTCTTGACCGTCGCCGAAGCGCCGCCGGACAGGCTGCCCTTGGGCGCCTTCTTGACCGCGACGTCGTTCTTGGGGAGCTTCTTCGAGCCGCTCACCAGGTCCTTGAAGCCCTGTCCGGCACGGAAGCGCGGAACGGAGGTCTTCTTGACCCGGACGCGCTCCCCGGTCTGCGGGTTGCGGGCGTAACGGGCCGGGCGGTCGACCTTCTCGAACGAGCCGAAACCGGTGACCGAAACCCGGTCACCGCTGACCACGGCACGGACGACGGCGTCCAGGACCGCGTCGACGGCGTCGGCGGCCTGCTGGCGGCCGCCCACCTTGTCGGCAATCGCTTCTACGAGCTGCGCCTTGTTCACGTCTTCCCCTTCGGAGACATTGCCGGGAGCGAAATACTCCGGCTTTTTCGCACGTTAGGCAGATATATACCGCAAATCAAACACGAAACGGGCTAATCACCCTTGTGCCGCAACGAAGTGGCCCATCTCGGAGTTCCTCGAAGGTCCGTTGAGGCTGCGACTCAGCCGTCTTGGGGGAATCGGCCCTCGTCTGCTTCGTCGAGGGACGCCATCAATCGCTCCAGACGCCTTGCCGCATCGGCGAGATCGTGTTTGGCCGCGGCCGTAATGACCAGCAGCTTCCGGGTCAGCGCCATCCGTACGCCCTCCGGGACTTGCAGTGCGCGCACTCGTGAGTGCGCTTCCTTCAGTTGGTCCGCGACGAGCCCGTAGAGCTCGAGTTGGCTGTCACGTCCCATGCACCGATTGTGCCATCTGGGGCGAGTTGTCGCCTCCGCAGGGGGTAACTGCCGCCGTCCGCCGCCTTCCTGAGGGTACCCCGTCGCGCCGAGTACAAGGGGATTTCCAGCCTCTTCTTCCTTCCCGGGTACGGGAGTTGAGACCACCCGTTCAGGTCAGCCGGTACCCGGCAGGGCCGCACACAGACGTACCCCCAACCGTTCACGATTGGGGGTACGTCGGGGTGTTGCGAGGTGTCAGACCTGCACGGTCCGCGGCTTGTAAGAGGGCCGTCCGGACTCGTACGCGGCGATGTCCGGCTCGTTCTGCAGGGTGATGCTGATGTCGTCCAGGCCGTTCAGCAGGCGCCAGCGGGCGTTCTCGTCGAGCTCGAAGTCGGCGGTGATGCCCTCCGCGCGGACCTGGCGGTCCTCCAGGTCGACCGTGATCTCGGCCTGCGGGTCCCGCTCCGTCAGCTCCCAGAGCGCGTCCACGACCTTCTGGTCGAGCACCACGGTGAGCAGGCCGTTCTTCAGCGAGTTGCCCCGGAAGATGTCGGCGAAGCGGGAGCTGATGACGGCCTTGAAGCCGAAGTTCTGCAGCGCCCAGACGGCGTGCTCACGGGAGGAGCCGGTGCCGAAGTCGGGTCCCGCGACCAGGACGGTGGAGCCCTGTCGCTCCGGACGGTTGAGGACGAACTCGGAGTCCTTGCGCCAGGCCTCGAAGAGCCCGTCCTCGAACCCGTCCCTGGTGACCTTCTTGAGCCAGTGAGCAGGGATGATCTGGTCGGTGTCGACGTTGCTGCGGCGCAGCGGAACGGCCCGGCCGGTGTGCTTGGTGAATGCTTCCATGGTTCTCAGACTCCGGCGGTCACGGGGGCGTCGGACAGGTCGGCGGGCGAGGCGAGGTGGCCGGTGACCGCGGTGGCCGCGGCGACCTGCGGGGAGACCAGGTGGGTGCGCCCGCCCTTGCCCTGCCTGCCCTCGAAGTTGCGGTTCGATGTGGACGCCGAGCGCTCGCCGGGAGCCAGTTGGTCGGGGTTCATGCCCAGGCACATCGAGCAGCCCGCGTGCCGCCATTCGGCGCCGGCGCCGGTGAAGACCTTGTCCAGGCCCTCCTCCACGGCCTGCAGGGCGACCCGGACCGAGCCGGGGACGACCAGCATCCGTACGCCGTCGGCGACTTTGCGGCCCTCGACGATGGAGGCGGCCGCGCGCAGGTCCTCGATACGGCCATTGGTGCACGAGCCTACGAAGACGGTGTCGACCTTGATGTCGCGCAGCGGCTGCCCGGCGGTCAACCCCATGTACTCCAGGGCCTTTTCGGCGGCGTACCGCTCCGAAGCGTCTTCGTACGAAGCCGGGTCGGGGACGCTCGCCGAAAGCGGCGCTCCCTGGCCGGGGTTGGTGCCCCAGGTGACGAACGGCGCCAGCGAGGCGGCGTCGATGTAGACCTCGGCGTCGAAAACGGCGTCGTCGTCGGTCTTCAGGGTCTTCCAGTACGCCACCGCGGCGTCCCAGTCCTCGCCCCGCGGGGCGTGGGCACGGCCCTCGATGTAGTCGAAGGTCGTCTGGTCGGGGGCGATCATCCCGGCGCGGGCGCCGGCCTCGATGGACATGTTGCAGATGGTCATCCGCGCCTCCATCGAGAGCTTCTCGACGGCGGAGCCGCGGTACTCCAGGACGTACCCCTGGCCGCCGCCGGTGCCGATCTTCGCGATGATGGCGAGGATCAGGTCCTTGGCCGTGACGCCGTCGGGCAGTTCGCCGTCGACGGTGATGGCCATGGTCTTGGGGCGGGCCATCGGCAGCGTCTGGGTGGCCAGGACGTGCTCGACCTGGGAGGTGCCGATGCCGAACGCCAGCGCGCCGAAGGCGCCGTGGGTGGAGGTGTGCGAGTCGCCGCAGACCACCGTGGTGCCGGGCTGCGTCAGTCCCAGCTGCGGTCCCACCACGTGGACGACGCCCTGCTCGACGTCGCCCAGCGGGTGCAGGCGTACGCCGAATTCGGCGCAGTTCTTGCGCAGCGTCTCCAGCTGGGCCCGCGAGACCGGGTCGGCGATCGGCTTGTCGATGTCGAGGGTCGGGGTGTTGTGATCCTCGGTGGCGATGGTGAGGTCGAGCCGCCGCACCGGCCGGCCGGCCTGACGGAGGCCGTCGAAGGCCTGGGGGCTGGTCACCTCGTGCAGCAGGTGCAGATCGATGAAGAGGAGGTCGGGCTCGCCCTCGGCGCGCCGGACGACGTGGTCGTCCCAGACCTTCTCCGCGAGTGTCCTACCCATCGCTTTCCCTCCGACCGGCCGCTTCGCCGGCCCAACTAGAGAATCCGTTCGCCGACGCGCGTACCCCTCGTGCCGCGCCTCGGCCGCCGATCCGTTGGTCCGCGGATCGCTCGTACAGAGTGGCGCGTCTCGCAGAAAATTGAACTTGCGTTTCACAGAGTGAGACGGGAGTATCGACGCATGGACAACTCTAGCGGCGTAGGCGTCCTCGACAAGGCGGCCCTTGTCTTGAGCGCTCTGGAGTCCGGTCCGGCCACCCTCGCGGGCTTGGTCGCGGCCACCGGGCTCGCACGACCCACGGCCCACCGGCTGGCCGTGGCACTGGAACACCACCGGATGGTGGCTCGGGACATGCAGGGCCGTTTCATTCTCGGCCCCCGCCTCTCGGAGCTCGCGGCGGCGGCGGGCGAGGACCGTCTGCTCGCCACGGCGGGCCCGGTCCTGACCCACCTGCGCGACGTCACGGGCGAGAGCGCGCAGCTCTACCGCCGCCAGGGCGACATGCGCATCTGCGTGGCCGCGGCCGAGCGCCTCTCGGGCCTCAGGGACACCGTCCCGGTCGGCTCGACGCTCACGATGAAGGCGGGCTCGTCGGCCCAGATCCTGATGGCGTGGGAGGAGCCGGAGCGTCTGCACCGCGGCCTCCAGGGCGCCCGCTTCACCGCCACGGCCCTTTCGGGTGTACGCCGCCGGGGCTGGGCCCAGTCGATCGGCGAGCGCGAGCCGGGCGTCGCGTCCGTCTCCGCGCCGGTGCGGGGCCCTTCGAACCGCGTGGTCGCCGCCGTCTCGGTCTCCGGGCCGATCGAGCGCCTGACCCGCCACCCCGGCCGCATGCACGCCCAGGCGGTCATCGACGCCGCCGGACGCCTCTCGGAGGCCCTGCGCCGCTCCGGCGGCTGACACCCTGGCGCGCCGGGAGCGCCCACTCGTACACAGCGCCGGAAGAAGCCGCCTCAACGCCGCGGCAGCCTCTTCCGGCGCTTTTCTGTGCCCCGGCCGACCTCGGCCGGTGGAGTCAGACCGCCGTCAGACGGTCGGCGGCCCGCTCCCCGCGACGGCCGACCGGGATGACACCGGTGGCCGCGCCCAGGCCGAACGGCGGCATGTTCACGTACACCTGCTCATGGGCACCGGCCGGCACCACGAACGTCTCGTGCCAGAAGCCGACCTTGCCCCGGCCCTCCCTGATGCGCCGGTTGAAGGCCGCCCACGCGGGCCGATGCGCCTTGTCCTGTGCGGTCGAATACGCCAGGAGCTTCTCCTGCGACTCCCAGTACTGGACCACGTACACCACGCGCGTCCCACCGAACAGGAGCCGGTAGCCCAGCATTCCGCTCTCCCGGTCCCGCGACAGCTCCTTCAGCATGCGCGGCATCGCCCTGAAGACGGGCCACCAGCTGCGGACGGCGCGGAAGGCATTGATGCGCATCCCGATGTGGAAGACGACCACGTCGCCTTCCGCCTCGGCGGTCATGCGCCCTTCGATCGGCTTGCTGCTCATGACGGTTCCCCCTTGACGGAGCTCGGGCCGAACGTTGGATAGTTCCGCTATCCATGTTTGGATAGTGGCACTCTCCAAAGAGGAGCGCAAGAGGAGGCACGAACCGATGAGACTGGCGGAACTGAGCCGGCGCAGCGGGGTCCCCACGGCCACGATCAAGTACTACCTGCGCGAGGGGCTGCTCCCGCCGGGCCACCGCGTAACGGCGACGCAGGCCGAGTACGACGACGCCCACTTGCAGCGGCTCCGGCTCGTGCGGGCACTGGTCCAGGTGGGCCGGGTGCCGATCGCGTCGGCGCGCGAGGTGCTCACGGCCCTTGAGGACGACTCGCTGGACCACAACTCCCGCCTGGGAACGGCGGTATGGGCCCTGCCGCACGGTCCGGAGTCCGCCGCGGCCGACCCGGCCGAGGACGCGGCGCGCCACACGGTGGACGCGCTGCTGGAGCGCCTCGGCTGGCGGAACGCCCAGGGATACGGGGCCAAGTCGCCGGCCTACCGGATGCTGGTGACCGCCGTGGGCACCCTGGCCCGGCTCGGATACCCGTGCGACGTGGCGGACTTGGCGCCGTACGCGCGCGCGGGGCGGCAACTGGCCGACGCGGACCTCGACTTGATCGAGCGGTACGAGTCGCCGGACGAGCAGTTGGAGGCGGCGGTCGCACTCACGGTGCTCTACGAGCCGGTCCTGCTGAGCCTGCGCCGCATGGCCCAGGCCGAGGAGTCCAACCGGCGCTACGGGCAGAAGGAACCGCGGGAATGACGAGAGGGCCCTCCCTGACGGGAAGGCCCTCTGCCGTACTTGTACCCCCGACCGGATTCGAACCGGCGCTACCGCCTTGAGAGGGCGGCGTGCTAGGCCGCTACACAACGGGGGCAAGGATCTTGTGTTGCCACACTATCCAGCTGGGCTACCAGGACTCGAACCTAAACTAACGGAACCAGAAACCGTCGTGCTGCCAATTACACCATAGCCCAATGTGGTCTAGACCAAGTCTAGGACCTACAGTACCCCCGACCGGATTCGAACCGGCGCTACCGCCTTGAGAGGGCGGCGTGCTAGGCCGCTACACAACGGGGGCCCTAGCGATCCTGCATCAGTGACAGTGGGTGCGACCCGATCTGTCCCCGCGGGAAGGATCTGTACCCCCGACCGGATTCGAACCGGCGCTACCGCCTTGAGAGGGCGGCGTGCTAGGCCGCTACACAACGGGGGCATTGTGGATGTGCTCCACAGGTTGCGGATGAGATCCGCAGGTGCAGATGAGCTCTGCGAGCTGGCCTACCAGGACTCGAACCTAGACTAACGGAACCAGAAACCGTCGTGCTGCCAATTACACCATAGGCCATCAAAGCGCCACCCCTTGACGGGGTTTTGTTTGACTTGCGCTTCCCGGCCGGACCTTTCGGCCCTCTCGGGCGGCGCAGGAAGAACATTACCCGAAGGTGGACGGCGCTCCAAAACGGGTATCCGCCCGCAGCAGCGCGGGGAGCTCGGAGAGCGCCCTGATGCGGTGCACGCCCGTCGGGCCGTCCCCCGTCGAGCCGTTGCGGTCGAGCCAGATCCCGAGCAGGCCGGCGTCCCTGGCGCCCCTCGCGTCGATCTCCGGCTGGTCGCCGACGTAGGCGATCTCGGCGGGCGCGAGGCCGAGGTGGGCGCAGACGGCGAGGAACGCCTCGGCGGCGGGCTTGGAGACGCCCAGGTCGGCGGCGCACAGCACGGCCTCGAAGCGGTCGCGCACGCCGAGGACGGTCAGCTTGCGGTCCTGGACGACCAGCGCGGAGTTGGAGAGCACCGCGTGGCGGTACTCACCGGCGAGCTCGTCCAGGGTGGGGAGGGTGTCGGGGAAGAGGGACCAGGCTGATTCGTAGTGACCGACGTAACGCTCGAACCAGGCGTCGGCGTCGTCGTCGGAGAGGGCCGGGGCGTCCATGAAGTCGCGCACGCGGTCGCGGCGCTGCTCCTGGAAGGTCACTCCCCCGGCGCCGAAGCGGGCCCAGTGGCGCTCGGTGAGCTCCCGCCACCGGTCGAGCGCACGCTCCGCCGACTCGTACCGCTCCAGGAGCCCCTCCGCCGTGAGGTGCGCGTGCATACCGGTGCTGTCGGCACGCGCGTAGTCGAAGATCGTGTCATCGATGTCCCAGACCACGGCTTTGATCGGCATGTCTCCGACGGTAACCGCAGGCACGGCTCCCGGCTGGGGGTTCGGGGGTTATCCCCCGATGAATGCAGTGTCGATGTCCCAGACCACGGCTTTGATCGGCATGTCTTGACCGTAAACGAAGGACCCGGGAGCCGTGGAGGCTTCCGGGTCCTTCGTTTACGTACGCCCTGCTCGCGCGGTTACGCGCTTACGCGGTCAGCTTCGCCAGGGCCGCGTCGATGCGGGTGAGCGCCTTCTCCTTGCCCAGGATCTCCAGGGACTCGAAGAGGGGCAGGCCGATGGTGCGGCCGGTGACGGCGACGCGGACCGGGGCCTGCGCCTTGCCGAGCTTGAGGCCGTGCTCCTCGCCGGCGGCCAGGACGGCCTCCTTGAGGGACTCGGGGGAGGTCCAGTCGGCCGCGTCCAGCTTGGCGCGGGCCGTACGCAGGAGCGCGTCGGAGCCCTCCTTCATCGCCTTCGTCCAGGACGGCTCGTCGAAGACCGGCTCCGCGCGGAACAGGAAGTCGACGTTGTCCGTGATCTCGGAGAGGACCTTGAGGCGGGTCTGCGCGTGGGGCGCGATGGCCTGCCAGGCCGCCTCGTCGAACTCCTCGGGCGCCCAGTTGGCGTGCGGGGCCTTCAGCCAGGGCTCGCACGCCTCGGCGAAGGTCTTCACGTCCAGCATGCGGATGTGGTCGGCGTTGATCGCCTCGGCCTTCTTCAGGTCGAAGCGGGCCGGGTTCGCGTTCACGTCCGCGAGGTCGAACTTCGCGACCATGTCGGGGATCGAGAAGACGTCCTGGTCCGCCGAGAACGACCAGCCCAGGAGGGACAGGTAGTTCAGGAGGCCCTCGGGGAGGAAGCCGCGCTCGCGGTAGAGGTTGAGCGACGCCTGGGGGTCGCGCTTGCTCAGCTTCTTGTTGCCCTCGCCCATGACGTACGGGAGGTGGCCGAACTCGGGGATCGCCTTGGCGATGCCGAGCTCGATCAGCGCCTTGTAGAGGGCGATCTGGCGGGGGGTGGAGGAGAGGAGGTCCTCGCCGCGCAGGACGTGGGTGATCTCCATCAGCGCGTCGTCGACCGGGTTGACCAGCGTGTACAGCGGGGCGCCGTTCGCCCGGACGATGCCGTAGTCCGTCACGTTCTCGGCCTGGACGGTGATCTCGCCGCGGACCAGGTCGGTGAAGGTGGTGGCCTCGTCGGGCATCCGGAAGCGGATGATGTGCTTGCGGCCCTCGGCCTCGTACGCCTGGATCTGCTCGGCGGTGAGGTCGCGGCAGTGGCCGTCGTACCCGGACGGCTTGCCGGCGGCGCGGGCGGCCTCGCGGCGGGCGTCCAGCTCCTCGGTGGTGCAGTAGCAGGGGTACGCGTACCCGCCGTCGATCAGCTTGGCGGCGACGTCCTTGTAGATCTCCATGCGCTGCGACTGGCGGTACGGCGCGTGCGGGCCGCCGACCTCGGGGCCCTCGTCCCAGTCGAAGCCCAGCCAGCGCATCGAGTCGAGCAGCTGCTCGTACGACTCCTCGGAGTCGCGGGCCGCGTCGGTGTCCTCGATGCGGAAGACCAGGGTGCCCTCGTTGTGCCGGGCGTAGGCCCAGTTGAAGAGAGCGGTGCGGACCAGACCCACGTGGGGGTTGCCGGTCGGCGAGGGACAGAACCGTACGCGTACGGGGGTCGCGTTAGCCACGCTTGATCACCCTGTTGGTGAGAGTGCCGATGCCTTCGATGGTGACGGCGACCTCGTCGCCGACGTTGAGCGGGCCGACCCCTGCCGGGGTGCCCGTGAGGATGACGTCGCCGGGGAGCAGCGTCATGGCCTCGGAGATGTGCACGATCAGGTCCTCGACGGAGCGGACCATCTCGGTCGTACGTCCCAGCTGGCGCTGTTCGCCGTTGACCGTGCACTGGATGGTGAGGTCGGAGGGGTCGAGGTCGGTCTCCACCCAGGGGCCGAGCGGGCAGGACGTGTCGAAGCCCTTGGCCCTGGCCCACTGGTTCTCGCGCTTCTGCACGTCACGCGCGGTGACGTCGTTCGCGCAGGTGTAGCCGAGGATGACGTCACGGGCGCGCTCGCGCGGGACCTCGCGGCACATGCGGCCGATGACGACGGCGAGCTCGGCCTCGTGGTGCACCTCCTGCGAGAAGGAGGGATACACGATGGCGTCGCCGGGGCCCGCCACGGAGGTGGACGGCTTGAAGAAGGCGACCGGGATGTCGGGGACCTCGTTGCCGAGCTCCGCCGCGTGCTCCGCGTAGTTGCGGCCGATGGCCACGACCTTGTTGGGGAGCACCGGCGGCAGCAGCCTGACCTTGCTCAGCGGGACCTTCGTGCCGGAGAGCTCGAAGTCCGCGAACGGGATGCCCTTGATGATGTCGAGGACAAGACCGTCGGTCGTTCCCGGGGGGCTTTCGCCCTCGACCGCGCCGAAGGCGACGTTGCCGTCGATGGAGAACCTGGCGATGCGCACGTGTGCCTCGGCCCCTTGCTGGAATGGATGAGTCTGACGCTCCAGGCTAACGCGGCAAGGGGTGCCGACCTCGCGTGATTCAGCCCGCCACGGGGGTGGCCTGCTCCGGGGCGTCCATCAGGATCGTGCGCTTGGGGTTGGCGGTCTGCGTCGGCAGTTCGACGGCGTGCTCCGGGCGCTCGGCCGCGGCCTGGACCTCGTCCGCGTCCGTGAGGTGCGCGAGAGTGGTGCGGCGCGGGTTGGCTATGTTGCGGAACATCGTCGACTTCACAGTCTTCATCTGCTGTTCGGACCTTGTCGGTTGTGCGTCGCGCGAACGGACGCGGCTTGTCGGATTCGCCATCCCTGTAAAGCGTCAGGCTAAACATCCAATTCCCGGCCAAAGTCCGGAAGACGCCATGATCTTCGTGTGAGTTTGCTCACGAGGGAGCGGACAAAAGGGTCAATTCAGGCCCAGAGTCGACCAGTTGGAAACGGACATTGCGCCACTGAAGGCACCATTCCGCTCCTGATCATGAAGACTGGGACACCCCCCACCCGTAGAAGCTTTGTGGGGATGAGTCCGTTTTTTACTAGATCACTTTCTACGTCTCGTGACTCCGCACTCACAACGCGTCACGTAGCTCGCGGCGCGACACACGGGCCTTGTTGGAGATCCTGCACTGTGCTGGAATTCCCGGGACCGCCGCGGGATCGAACCGGCGCGCAGGGGCGCAACGCAGCGCCGAGTGGCGGCGGGGAGGGGGAGCAAGCGCCGGTCACTCACGACCACCCATGGGGCGCTGCCGCCCCACGACGCCGACACCGTCCCGCCGTTACCCGGCAGGACGCCTGGTCCAGAGGTTGCGACGCTAGTGCAGGGACGTTTCAAGAGGGATGGCAAGGGGTCTCCCCAGGCCGACCGCGGCCGAGGGGATGCTCCGGCGGAGCCGGAGCGTGGCTCCTCGCCCCAGCACGCCCAGAACCCCGGCCCGGGCTCGCCCGGCGACAGCGGCCCCGGCGCCGCGCGCCAAGGTGCCGTCGGCAGCGGCTCGACGGCCGCCCCGGCCAAGGGCAAGAGCAAGGGCAAGAGCGCGTCCGGAGCCGCGACACCCCCCGGCCCCGGCTCGCGAATAGCCCTGCGCAACTGGCGCATCTCCACCCGACTGGTCTCGCTGCTCGCGCTCCCCGTGATCACCGCGACCTCGCTCGGCGCGCTCCGCATCAACTCGTCCCTGGACGAGATCGAGCAGCTCGACAACATGAAGCTGCTCACCGAGATGACCAAGCAGGCCACGGAGCTGGCCGCCGCGCTCCAGGAGGAGCGCGACAAGTCCGCGGGCCCCCTCGCGCACGGCGCGACCGCCTCGGACTACACGGTCAAGGGCGCGCGGGACAAGACCGACCGCGTCTACCGCAACTTCCTCCAGGGCACCCAGGACCTCAACGACACCGACGGCGAGAAGGGCCTCCTCGGCGTCCGGCACAGCGCGGTCCAGATCACCCAGCAGCTCCAGGGCATCAACGACGTCCGCAAGAAGGCCTTCCAGGACGAGAAGTCCACCTCGCAGACCGTCGAGGCCTACAGCCAGCTCGTCGAGCAGCTCCTGAAGCTCTCTCAGGACATGGCGCAGGCGACGAGCAACCCGGACATGATCCAGCGCACGCGTTCGCTGGCCGCGTTCTCCTCCGCCAAGGAGTACGCGTCCGTCCAGCGCGCGATCATCGCCGCGGCCCTGCCGGCCAACGACAGCGACTACGGCAAGATCTCCGAGACCGACCGCACCTTCGGCCTCAGCGCCAACGAAAAGGAGCGCTCGGAGCTCCAGACGTTCAGCAAGATCTACGCGGGCAACGCCGGTGAGCTGACCAAGCCCATCGACGGCGGCAACCCCGCGGTCAAGGCCGCCAACGAGTACGCCAAGCGCGTCCTCGAGCAGGAGGGCGGCATCAAGCTCCAGGACAAGCGGTCCTACAAGGACTGGATCGACAACGACACGACCAAGATCGACGCGATGGCGAAGATCGAGCTGACGCTCCTCGGCGAGATGGAGCAGAAGGCTCGCGAGCTGCGCAACGAGTCGGAGCAGTCGGCCATCCTCAACGGTGCGCTGATCCTGCTCGTGCTCGGCGTCTCGCTCATCGGCGCGTTCGTCGTGGCCCGGTCCATGATCCGCTCGCTGCGCCGCCTCCAGGACACCGCGACCAAGGTCGCCCAGGACCGCCTGCCCGAGCTGGTCAAGCAGCTCTCGGAGTCGGACCCGCAGGACGTGGACACGTCGGTGGAGTCCGTGGGTGTGCACTCGCGCGACGAGATCGGCCAGGTGGCCGCGGCCTTCGACGACGTGCACCGCGAGGCCGTCCGCCTCGCCGCCGAGCAGGCCCTCCTGCGGGGCAACGTCAACGCGATGTTCACCAACCTCTCGCGCCGTTCGCAGGGCCTCATCCAGCGCCAGCTCTCGCTCATCTCCGAGCTGGAGTCGCGCGAGGCCGACCCGGACCAGCTGTCCTCGCTCTTCAAGCTCGACCACCTCGCGACCCGCATGCGCCGTAACGGTGAGAACCTGCTGGTTCTGGCCGGTGAAGAGCCCGGCCGCCGGTGGACCCGACCCGTTCCGCTCGTGGACGTGCTGCGTGCCGCCGCGTCCGAGGTGGAGCAGTACGAGCGCATCGAACTCTCCTCGGTCCCCGCGACCGAGGTCGCCGGACGCGTCGTCAACGACCTCGTGCACCTCCTCGCCGAGCTGCTCGAGAACGCGACCTCGTTCTCCTCGCCGCAGACCAAGGTCAAGGTCACCGGTCACGCGCTGCCCGACGGCCGCGTGCTGATCGAGATCCACGACACCGGCATCGGCCTCTCGCCCGAGGACCTCGCGGCGATCAACGAGCGGCTCGCGTCGCCGCCCACTGTGGACGTCTCGGTCTCGCGCCGCATGGGTCTGTTCGTGGTCGGCCGTCTGTCGCAGCGCCACGGCATCCGCATCCAGCTCCGCCCGTCCGACTCCGGCGGCACGACCGCGCTGGTCATGCTTCCCGTCGACGTCGCCCAGGGCAAGAAGATGCCGGGCAAGCCCGGTGCGCCCGGTGCGACCGGCGGTCCCGCCGCGGCTCAGGCCGCCGCGGGTGCCGCGGCCGCGCGACGCGGTGTCGGTCCCGGCGGCAACGGTGGTCCCGGCCAGGGCGGTGGCCCCGGCCGCGGTGGTCCCGCGCTCGGCGGCGGGCCCGGCGGTGGCCAGGGCGGTCCCGGACTGCTCGGTGCCGGTGCGCCGCGCCAGCAGGTCGCGGGCTCGGGTCCGCGCGCCGCGCTGCCCTCTCGTGACACCGGTCAGCAGCGTCAGCCCGGTGGTCCGCAGGCCGGTGGTCCCCAGGCCGGTGGCCCGCAGAGCGGTCAGCCGGTGGCTCCGCAGGGCAACCAGCCGGTGCGCGGGCAGGGCGGACAGGGCAACCAGTCGCAGGGCGGTCAGCCCGGTCAGCCCCAGGGCGGCCGTGGCGGCAACGCGCCGCAGCCTCCGGTGCCCCAGCAGCGTACGAACGCCATGAACCCGCCGTCGGACGCCGGTGACCAGGGCCGCAGGCCCCAGCTGCCGCCCCGCGGCGGGCCGCGCGCCGAGCTGCCCGGGGGCAACCCGCAGCCGCGCGTGCCCAGCTGGAGCGACGAGAACGCGCAGCCGCAGGTGTCGCGCGAGCCCTTCGACACCCCCCGGGGACACGAGGAGCACGAGACCAGCGGTCAGTTCCCGCAGCCCACGGCCGCGCCGTACGACCGGCAGGGCCCCGGCTCCACCGCGGAGTTCGCCCGCCCGGACTTCGACGGTCCGCCGCCCGGCACCGCCGCGCCGCAGGACGCGGGCTCGACCGGCCAGTTCGTCCGCTCGGACGTCTTCGGCGGAACGGGCGCGCCCCGGCGCGGCCAGCAGCCAGGCCGTCCGGCCGCGCCGCAGAACCAGAACCAGAACCAGCAGCAACAGCAGAACCAGCAGCAGAACCCGGGCAACGGCTTCGCGCAGCAGGGCGGTCGGGAGAACCCCGACTACACCGTGCCGCGTCCGCCGGCCCCCCGCCGCGGCCAGCACGACCCCAACCAGGGCTTCCCGCAGCAGCAGGGCCAGGGCATGGGTCAGGCGCCGCAGCAGGACCGGCAGCACCAGCCGAACCCGCAGCAGGACCCGCTGAACCAGCAGCACGACGCGCTGAACCAGCAGCAGGACCCGCTGAACGCGCAGCTGCCGCTGCCGCCGGGCGGCCCCGACGACGGTCGTACCCCGCTGTTCGACACACTGGAGACCAACTGGTTCCAGCAGCAGAACCAGCAGAACCAGCAGAACCAGCACGCGGCGCAGCAGCAGCCCGCACAGCAGGAGCGCCAGGAGCCGCAGAACCGGCAGCCCGCGCGGCAGGACCAGCAGCAGGGTGCCCCGGCCCCCGAGGCCGGTCCGCGCCACGCCCCCGAGCCGCCGCAGCGTCCGCTCCCCTCGCGCCCCCAGCGCCAGGAACCGGCCGCCGCTCCCGCGGAGCCGGGCGGCACCAACGGCGCGGGCATGCCGAGCGGCTGGCGCTCCTCCCCCAACGACGAGCTGGGCCGGCAGGCCGAGCGCGTCCGGCAGCCCTCCGCGGGCGGCGTCACCACATCCGGACTGCCGCGTCGCGTCCCGCGGGCCAACCTGGTCGCGGGCACGGCACAGCAGCAGCAGGACAGCACAGGTCCGCAGGTTTCGCGTGCACCCGAAGAAGTACGCGGCCGGCTGACGAATCTCCGTCGGGGCATCCAGCAGGGTCGCCAGGCCGGCACCGGCCAGACCGGTAGTTTCCCTCGCCCCACTCACCAGCAGGAGCGTTAGTTGAGTCCGATGAGCCAGGCGGCACAGAATCTGAACTGGTTGATCACCAACTTCGTGGACAACACCCCCGGGGTGTCCCACACGGTCGTGGTCTCCGCCGACGGCCTCCTTCTGGCCATGTCCGAGGGGTTCCCGCGTGACCGCGCCGACCAGCTCGCCGCGGTCGCCTCGGGGCTGACCTCGCTGACCGCGGGCGCCTCCCGGATCTTCGAGGGCGGCACCGTCACGCAGACGGTGGTGGAGATGGAGCGGGGGTTCCTCTTCATCATGTCCGTCTCGGACGGTTCGTCCCTGGCCGTGCTGGCGCACCCCGAGTGCGACATCGGCCTCGTCGGGTACGAGATGGCCCTCCTCGTCGACCGCGCGGGTGCCGTCCTCACCCCGGACCTCCGCGCCGAACTGCAGGGCAGCCTGCTCCACTAGCCCGGAGCACGCTCCGAAGCCTCACCCTTCGGCCGCCCCACCGACCGAACGTACTGACCAACCGTCCGGCCGCCACACTGCCCCCACCGGCTCTGTCAGACGGCACACGCAGATGACCTGCTGTCCCGCCCGGAGGATCCATGACCCCGCCCACCGCCTCTCACAACCCGTACGGCGATGCCTCGTACGGAATGGAGGGCGACCAGCCGCTGGTGCGTCCTTACGCGATGACCGGCGGCCGGACACGGCCCCGCTACCAGCTCGCGATCGAGGCGCTGGTGAGCACCACGGCCGACCCGGCCCAGCTGATGGGTCTGCTCCCCGAGCACCAGCGGATCTGCCACCTGTGCCGTGAGGTCAAGTCGGTGGCCGAGGTCTCGGCCCTGCTCGCGATGCCGCTCGGCGTGGCCCGGATCCTCGTGGCGGACCTGGCCGAGGCCGGGCTCGTCGCCATCCATCAGCCCGGCGGCGACGAGAACGCCGGTGGCCAGCCTGACGTGACACTGCTCGAAAGGGTGCTCAGTGGACTTCGCAAGCTCTAGCGGTTCGGGCACGGACGCGGCCCGTTCCACCACCTCCGCGAAGATCGTGGTGGCGGGCGGCTTCGGCGTGGGCAAGACCACGTTCGTCGGGGCGGTCTCCGAGATCAACCCGCTGCGCACCGAGGCCGTCATGACGTCCGCGTCCGCGGGCATCGACGACCTGACCCACACCGGAGACAAGACCACCACGACGGTGGCCATGGACTTCGGCCGCATCACCCTGGACCAGGACCTGATCCTGTACCTCTTCGGCACGCCCGGACAGGACCGCTTCTGGTTCATGTGGGACGACCTCGTCCGTGGCGCGATCGGAGCGGTCGTCCTCGTGGACACGCGCCGCCTCGCCGACTGCTTCCCCGCGGTCGACTACTTCGAGAACTCCGGGCTCCCCTTCGTCATCGCCCTCAACGGCTTCGACGGCCACCAGCCCTACACCCCCGACGAAGTCCGCGAAGCACTCCAGATCGGACCCGGTACGCCGATCATCACGACGGACGCGCGACACCGTGCGGACGCAAAGAGTGGCTTGATCACGCTGGTCGAGCACGCACTTATGGCACGTCTCAAGTAGGCAGGTCCATACGGCAGTTGCCGTAGTCCATCTGGAGCGATCTGTGTCCTTTGACACGGCCCGTAACGGTGTTCATAACGTTTCGACAGAGAATTGCCCGGTGACAGACACGCGTCGCGGTCACCTGGTGTCGCTGTGCTCACAAGAGCCCCGCCTTTTGGCGGGGCTCGCTCTTTATGACCGTTTTATCTGAGGCTTACACCACTCGGGGGCCGCGCTTTCCACTGTTTGGAAGAGCAGCCCCTGACGTGCTGGAATGCGCTGAACTGCCCAGTAGCACGGGCCTTGGAGACGACAGCGGCACGACGTGAGTGCCGCCGCCGAGAGGTTGTTGGTCGAGTGAGGCGAAGCAAGCCGAGCCCCGCGGCATCCCCCACCGGGGACACGCGGGGCAACTTCACCCCGCCGCCGCGCACAGCGGCGTCCCCCGTCGACGTGGCCGCAGGGCCGGGCAACGAGCCCCCCGCGTCTTCCGGCGGACGGATGTCCCCCCGCAACTGGCGCGTGCCGACCCGCCTGAACGCGATCCTGCTCATACCCGTGCTCGTGGGCCTGGTCATGGGCGGTTTCCAGGTCAAGGGCTCCATCGACACCTGGAGCGAGGCCCAGGACGCCGAGAACACCGCCCGCCTCGTGCGGGCGTCGCTGAACTACGGCAACCGTCTCATCGAGGAGCGCGACATCACCGCCGCTCCGCTGCTGAGCGGCAAGCGCAACGACGCCACGGTCATCAAGGCGCGCAAGGCCACCGACAAGGCAGCCGCCGAGTTCAAGTCCGCGACGGAGAGCATGCCGGACAAGGAGGGCCTCAACCGTCGTCTCGACGCCTTCCACAAGGTCGAGCCGAAGCTCGGCCCGCTGCGTCAGGCCGCGTACACCACCAAGCTTCCCGGTGTGAAGACCGAAGAGGGCTACGTCGCCATCCAGCACCCGCTGATGGAGTTCGCCAACGAGCTCGGTCTGGGCACCGGCAACATCACCAGCTACGGCCGCACCGTCTACGCGATCTCCCTCTCCAAGGCAGCGCTCTCCCTGCAGCGGTCCATCGGCACGCACCTCCTGGTGGAGCCGGGCCCCGGCACCGGTTCGTTCACGCTCCAGCGCACCTCGTTCTCCTCGTACGCCTACCTGGAGCGCATCGCCATCGAGGAGTACACCGGCGGCGGCACCCCCGAGGACGTCGCCAAGCTGGAGGCGGCCAAGAAGGAGCTGGCGGCCGCCGCCAAGAAGCAGGGCGGCCCGGCCCTCTCGCAGGACAAGATGGTCGCGGCCATCGCCACCATGCCGAGCACCCAGCCGAGCGCCCGCGTCGAGCTGGCCGGCAAGGGCATCACGCGTGAGGCCTGGTGGGCCACCACCACCGCCAAGTTCGACGCGTACCGCACCATCGAGTCGGACCTCGCCGACAAGGCCGTGGACGAGGCGTCCGACATCGCCGCCAACGCCCAGCGCAACGCCTACATCACCGGCGCCATCGTCGTCCTCGCGCTGCTCGCCGCGTTCATCCTGGCCGGGCTCATGGCCCGCCAGATGTCGAAGTCGATGCGCCGGCTGCGCACCGCCGCCTTCGGCATCGCCGAGCAGCGTCTGCCGATGCTGGTCGACCAGCTGTCGCGCACCGACCCGGGCCGCGTCGACACCCGCGTGCAGCCCATCCCGATCAACTCCACGGACGAGATCGGCGAGGTCGCCCGCGCCTTCGACCAGGTGCACCGCGAGGCCGTGCGGCTCGCCGCCGAGCAGGCGCTGCTCCGCGGCAACATCAACGCGATCTTCACCAACCTGTCGCGCCGCAACCAGTCGCTGATCGAGGGCCAGCTGACCCTCATCACCGACCTGGAGAACAACGAGGCCGACCCGGACCAGCTGGAGAACCTCTTCCGCCTGGACCACCTGGCGACCCGTATGCGCCGCAACGGCGAGAACCTCCTCGTCCTCTCCGGCGAGGAGCCGGGCCGCCGCTGGGACCAGCCGGTCCCGCTGGTCGACGTGTTGCGCGCCGCCTCCTCCGAGGTGGAGCAGTACGAGCGCATCGAGCTGGAGGGCGTGCCGGAGGCCGAGATCCACGGCCTCGCCGTGACCGACCTCGTGCACCTGCTCGCCGAGCTCCTGGAGAACGCGACGACGTTCTCCTCGCCGCAGACCAAGGTGCGGGTCACCGCGACCCGGCTGCCCGACGGCCGCGTCATGGTCGAGATCCACGACAAGGGCATCGGCCTCACCGCCGAGGACTTCGCGGACATCAACCACAAGCTGGCCAACCCGCCGACCGTGGACGCCGCGATCTCGCAGCGCATGGGCCTGTTCGTGGTCGGCCGCCTCTCCGACCGGCACGGCATCCGCGTGCAGCTGCGCCCCTCGGGCGAGCAGGCGGGCACGACGTCGCTGGTCATGCTGCCGGACGCGATCACGCACGGTGGCGGTGGCGAGCACGCCTCGCAGGACCCCGAGTTCACGGTCTCCTCGATCATCCCGGAGCAGCAGGCGCTGGCGCCCGAGCCGATGCGCACCGCCGCCGAGCTGGGCTTCGACGACAGCCGCTACCACGGTGACGGCTCCGAGGGGCAGCACGAGCTGGACCCGGTCGGCCGCTCGCTCATGCGTGAGGAGCGCCGCGCGGCCCTGGAGGCGCAGGCCCAGCAGCCCGGCGCTCACCGTCCGCTCTTCCGCGACGAGGTCGAGCCGCAGCAGAGCGGCTACGAGCAGCAGGCCCCGGCCTACGACGACCAGCAGCAGGTCGCGTACGACCAGGGCGTGCGGTACGACAACGAGCAGTACGCCACCGGTCAGTACCCGGCCCCGCAGTACGCCGAGGACGGTTACCGCGAGGAGCAGTACAGGACCGAGCAGTACCCGGCGGATCAGCAGTACTACCAGGACCAGCAGATCGCCTATCCGGAGCGCTCCGGTCAGGACGACTGGCCCTCCGCCGACGGCTATCAGCCGGAGTACGGCCAGGAAGCGGAATCTGCGCAGGCGGACCACACGGCCGACGCCGAGCGCGTAGGCTTCGACCGGCCGGGTCCGGCGCCGTCCGTCGTCCACGACATGACCGACGCGGGCCTCCCCCGCAGGGGTTCCTCCGGCGCGAACGGCAACGGAAGCGGCCACGGCGGTTCGCCCGCCGCGAGCGAGGGCCAGGACGACTGGCGCTCGTCCAACGACGAGCGCTGGCAGCGAGCCGAGCGCCTCAAGGAGCCGAAGGCGGGCGGGGTCACCTCGTCGGGGCTCCCGCGGCGGGTGCCCAAGGCCAATCTGGTCGAGGGCACCGCGGAACAGACCCCACAGGGCGGCCCCCAGGTCTCCCGCGACCCCGAGGACGTGCGGGGCAGGCTGAGCAACCTACGCCGCGGCGTCCAGCGGGGCCGCAGCGCAGGAAGTGACACGAATGGCCAGGGCTTCAGCCCTGATAGCACCTACAACCAGGAGCGTTAGTGTGAGCCCGATGAGCCAGGCGGCGCAGAACCTCAACTGGTTGATCACCAACTTCGTGGACAACACCCCCGGGGTGTCCCACACGGTGGTGGTCTCCGCCGACGGACTCCTCCTCGCGATGTCCGAGGGCTTCCCCCGCGACCGCGCGGACCAGCTCGCGGCCGTCGCCTCGGGTCTGACCTCGCTGACCGCGGGGGCGTCCCGGATCTTCGAGGGCGGCTCCGTGACCCAGACCGTTGTGGAGATGGAGCGAGGATTTCTCTTCATCATGTCCATCTCCGACGGCTCCTCGCTCGCCGTTCTCGCCCACCCGGATGCGGACATCGGTCTCGTTGGGTACGAAATGGCACTTCTTGTCGATCGTGCGGGCACGGTACTCACTCCGGACCTCCGCGCGGAGCTCCAGGGGAGCCTTCTCAACTAACAGACAGACGGTGCGTTTTCGCGCCTCGTGGCCGTAAGGTTCGGGACGCGGCTCCACAGTGATGGTGCCCGGCACAGTTGGAGGAGGAAGCAACGTGGCAACACCCCCAGACGGTTCGTCATCGGCGAACTGGTCCCCTGGCCACGGCCAGGGCGGCCAGCACGACGGCGGCCCGAACAGGTACAACTTCCCCTCCGCTCCGAGCCACCGCCGCCAGCCGTACGCGCAGCCCCAGCAGCCCGGGCCGCGTCCGTACGACCAGGGCACCCCGGCGCGTGCGCCCCGTATCCAGCCCGTACAACCCCAGCGGCGCGCCCCCGAACCGGCGCCCGCGGGGTCGGCGAACAACCCCCTGGTGCGCCCGTACGCCATGACGGGCGGCCGCACCAGGCCCCGTTACCAGCTCGCCATCGAGGCACTGGTGCACACCACGGCACAACCGCATCAGTTGCAGGGCCAGTTGCCCGAGCATCAGCGCATCTGCAACCTGTGCCGGGAGATCAAGTCGGTCGCCGAGATCTCGGCGCTGCTCTCCATCCCCCTCGGCGTCGCCCGGATCCTCGTAGCCGACCTGGCGGAGGCCGGGCTCGTCGCCATCCATCAGCCCGGCGGCGACGAGACCGCCGGCGGCCAGCCAGACGTGACACTGCTCGAAAGGGTGCTCAGTGGACTTCGCAAGCTCTAGCGGCGGAGCAACAGCCCGCTCCACCACCAGCGCGAAAATCGTGGTGGCGGGCGGCTTCGGCGTGGGCAAGACCACGTTCGTCGGGGCGGTCTCTGAGATCAACCCGCTGCGCACCGAGGCCGTCATGACGTCCGCGTCCGCGGGCATCGACGACCTGACCCACACCGGAGACAAGACCACCACGACGGTGGCCATGGACTTCGGCCGCATCACCCTGGACCAGGACCTGATCCTGTACCTCTTCGGCACGCCCGGACAGGACCGCTTCTGGTTCATGTGGGACGACCTCGTCCGTGGCGCGATCGGAGCGGTCGTCCTGGTCGACACCCGCCGCCTCGCCGACTGCTTCCCCGCGGTCGACTACTTCGAGAACTCCGGGCTCCCCTTCGTCATCGCCCTCAACGGCTTCGACGGCCACCAGCCCTACACCCCCGACGAAGTCCGCGAAGCACTCCAGATCGGACCGGACACCCCGATCATCACGACCGACGCGCGACACCGCGCGGACGCGAAGAGCGCGCTGATCACGCTGGTCGAGCACGCGCTGATGGCGCGGCTCCGATAGCGCTCCGTCCCACCTTTTCCCGTACGCGGATGAGGGCCCGCACGCTTCGGCGTGCGGGCCCCTGTCAGTTCTGGCGGTAGTGCTCGAACTGGGTGACCCCTTGGTAGCCGTAGCTCTCGGGGTGGAGCTCGTGGAGGGCGACGCCGCCGCGGGCGAGCGGGCCGAGGAGTTCCGACAGGAACGCGGCGGCTCCGGAGACGAAGGCCGCCTTCTCCGCCGCGCTGTTGGTGCCCGCGGTGATGCTGACCTCCAGATGCACGTCGCGGGCGCCGTCGGCCAGGGGTTTTCCGGCCACGTAGTAGCGGTCGGCGGGGACGGGGTCGAGGTGGACGATGGTGCGTCCGGCGGACTTGCCGAGCGCGGTGACGGCGAGTCCCGTCAGCCCTTCCGCGAGGCCGCGGGCGACGTCGGCGGGCAGGTCGGGGCCGGTGACGGTGGCTCTGATGTGGGGCATGGCTCTCCTCGGGTTCGCTGCCTGTTCCGCCGGGTGGGACGGCACCGGGCCACCCTCGCCCTGCCTGGCACGATGGGGCCAACGCAGCCCGCTCACCGCCCTATGAGGCCGCCTCATGACCGTGAACTTCCCGCAGCTCAGGGCCTTCGTCGCCGTGGTCGACGCGGGCGGCTTCGGCGCGGCCGCCGACGAGCTGGGTCTGAGCCAGTCGGCGGTCTCGCACGCGGTGGCGTCCCTGGAGCGGGAGTTGTCCGGGCCGCTGCTCGTCCGCGCCGGTCAGGTCCGCACGACGGCGCTCGGGGAGCGTGTCCTGCCGTACGCCCGTAGTGCGCTGTCGGCCGTGCGGGGCGTCGAGGAGGTGGCGGCGGACGCGGCGGGCACCCTGACCGGCACGGTGCGGCTCGCCGCGACGCCCACGGTCTGCCAGGGCCTGCTGCCGGACCTGACGGCACACTGGCGGGAGAGCTGTCCGCGCGTCACGGTACGGGTCTTCGAGGGGGACAGCGCCGAGATCGCGGGGTGGCTGGAGAACGGCACGGCGGACGCCGCCGTCCTGGTCGACCCGCCGCCGGGCCCCGGCGTCCGGCTCGCCGTCGACGGCTACCGCGCCCTGCTCCCCCGCGACCACCCGCTCGCGGCCGAGCCGGTCGTCGACGTGCGCGACCTGGAGGACGACGACTTCCTCATCTCGCCGGGCGGCTGCGAGGAGCGCGTGCGGGCGCTCCACGACCTGGCGGGGTTGCGGTTCGCCCCGGCGCAGCGGGTCCGCGACCTGGCGACCCTCATCAGCATGGTGCAGGCGGGCATCGGGGTGACGGTCCTGTCGGAGGTGTCACGGCCGCTGCTCCCGCCGGACCTGGTGCTGGTTCCGGTGGTGCCGCGGGCTGCGCGGCGGCTGGTTCTGAGCGGGCCTCGGGGGCGGGCCTGGCACCCCGCCGTGCGTGCGTTGGCGGAGTCCGCCGTTGGGCTCCTGGCGGAGGGCGCCCCTGCGGGGCGGTGAGCTGTCTGGTGATCCGCCTGCGGGCCGTAGGGGGCTGGTCGCGCGGTTCCCCGCGCCCCTGACGGGGCACTCCTGCGACGCGGCGAGGCCCCCGCCCTCCCGAGGGAGAGCAGGGGCCTCGACCGAACCGTGTGCGTCAGCCCTGCCAGCTGTGCGGGGCGCGGAAGCCCGGGGTGCGCTCCAGGCGGCGCCAGCCGGCCTTGTCGCGGCCGCGGCGGGCGGGAGCGGCGGGCTGGGCGGCGGCGCGGGCCAGCAGGATCGCGGTGATGGCCGCGACCTCCTCGGGCTCGGCGTGGCCCTTCTCGACGCGAATGTCGGGGGTAGTCATCTGCAGCGTTCTCCTTGTGGGCTACTGCGGGGGGTTGCCGTGCTTGCGCGAGGGCAGGTCGGCGTGCTTGTTCCGGAGCATGGCGAGGGACTTGATGAGGACCTCGCGGGTCTCGGCCGGGTCGATGACGTCGTCGACCAGACCGCGCTCCGCGGCGTAGTAGGGGTGCATCAGCTCGGCCTTGTACTCCTTGACCATGCGCGCGCGCATCGCCTCGGGGTCCTCGGCGGCCGCGATCTGACGCCGGAAGATCACGTTCGCGGCGCCCTCGGCGCCCATGACCGCGATCTCGTTGGTCGGCCAGGCGTAGGTGAGGTCGGCGCCGATCGACTGGCTGTCCATGACGATGTACGCGCCGCCGTACGCCTTGCGCAGGATCAGCGAGATCCGCGGGACGGTGGCGTTGCAGTACGCGTACAGGAGCTTGGCGCCGTGGCGGATGATGCCGCCGTGCTCCTGGTCGACGCCGGGCAGGAAGCCGGGGACGTCGAGCAGGGTGAGGATCGGGATGTTGAAGGCGTCGCACATCTGCACGAAGCGCGCGGCCTTCTCCGAGGCCTCGATGTCGAGGACACCGGCCAGGGCCTGCGGCTGGTTGGCGACGATGCCGACGACCTGGCCGTCGAGGCGGGCCAGGGCACAGATGATGTTGCGCGCCCAGCGCTCGTGGACCTCCAGGTAGTCGCCGTCGTCGACGAGCTCCTCGATGACCTTCGCCATGTCGTACGGCCGGTTGCCGTCCGCGGGGACCAGGTCGAGGAGGACGTCCGAGCGGCGCTCGACCGGGTCCTCCGACTCGTGGACCGGCGGGTTCTCCCGGTTGTTGGAGGGGAGCATCGAGATCAGGTAGCGGACCTCGGCCAGGCAGGTCTCTTCGTCGTCGTACGCGAAGTGGCAGACGCCGGAGGTCTCGGCGTGCACGTCCGCGCCGCCGAGGCCGTTCTGCGTGATCTCCTCGCCGGTCACCGCGCGGACGACGTCCGGCCCGGTGATGAACATCTGCGAGGTCTCACGGACCATGAAGACGAAGTCGGTGAGGGCGGGCGAGTACGCCGCGCCACCGGCGCACGGGCCGAGCATCACGCTGATCTGCGGGATGACGCCGGAGGCCTTGGTGTTGCGCTGGAAGATGCCGCCGTAGCCGGCGAGCGCCGAGACGCCCTCCTGGATACGGGCGCCCGCGCCGTCGTTCAGCGAGACCAGCGGGGCACCGGCCGCGATGGCCATGTCCATGATCTTGTGGATCTTCGTGGCGTGCGCCTCGCCGAGCGCGCCGCCGAAGATGCGGAAGTCGTGGGCGTAGACGAAGACCGTGCGGCCCTCCACCGTGCCCCAGCCGGTGATGACACCGTCCGTGTACGGCTTCTTGGCCTCCAGACCGAAGCCCGTGGCCCGGTGCCGGCGCAGCTGCTCGACCTCGTTGAACGAGTCCGGGTCGAGGAGCAGCTCGATCCGCTCGCGGGCGGTCAGCTTGCCCTTGGCGTGCTGGGCCTCGGTCGCCTTCTCGCTGGGCCCGCGCAGTGCCTCCGCACGGATCTCGTGCAGCTCGGCCACGCGGCCGCGCGAGTCGGTGGGCTCGCCCCCAGAGGAAGCGGTCTCGTCCAAAACGGTCATGTAGCGACCTTACGGAGGGCCCCCGGGTAAACGGACCGTCGACTATGAACAGTCTCCGGGCCGTTTTCCTGGCACCCCCGGACAGAAGCGGGCCGCGCCCATGAAGAAGTGACGGCTCAGACCCTCTGGAGTTGTGGGGTTTCCACAACGCAGCACACGGATCGCGGCTCGGCGACGCCCTCCGTCAGCTGAGAGTCACCTCACATCGGTGACTCGCGCAGGCCTTGCCCGGCGTGATCCGCAGCCGCAGCGAGCGGCCCGTGGCGAGCACCTCGACCGACGGGTCCTTGGAGACCACCCGGGACACGGGCCGGTTCCAGGTGAATTCAAGGGATTCTCCGGTGCGCGGCGGCTCGCTCAGATGCACCGTAGCGCCTCTCCCCCGCTGCCGTACCAGCACACTGGCCGGTGCGGTCACGGCAAGCCGCCCCGCCTCGCCCGCCTGCCAGAAGTTGGCGGCCGTCAGACCGAGTGCGTCCACGGCCACGGCCTGCGCCTTCGCCGAGTTGGCGAGGACCGACAACCAGCGGCGGTCGGCCGCGCGGGCCCGCAGGGTGCGGCGGGAGGCGCCGGGCATGAGGACATAGGCGTACGTAGCGTCCGCGGGGTCGGTTCCGTGGTCCAGCCAGAGCGTCTGCCAGCGCCTGGTCCGCCGCTCGGTGGAGCTGCCGGTGTTGATGTCGGACCAGGCTCCGGTGCGGTCCTCGCGGAGCGTCCTGAGCCGGGACGTGCCGTCGGGGAAGAGCCATCCGCCGTGCCCGTCGAGGTGGGCCCAGTGCGGGCGCGGACGGTCGTCGACGGTGAGGGCGGCGGTGCCGGACTCGCCCAGGTTGCGGTTGTCGACGACCGTCTCGACGGGGGTGCCGTCGGTGGCGGTGATCCCGGCGCCCAGGCAGATCACGGCGTCCGCGGCGCAGAACCACGACTTGCGGGCGTCGAGCGTGGAGCCGAGCCCCTTCAGGTGCTGGCCGACGGCGGCGAACTCACCGTCGGTCGCGCCACCCACCCACTTCACCGCGGGCCTGGCGGCGCCCCACTCGCCCCCGGCCCTGTCGGGGAGGCGCTTGGCGGACACGGTCGTGCCGGGCAGCCGGTACGGGTCGACGGTCGGCCAGAACCAGTCGGTGTACTGGTCGCCGTGCGCCCCGGCGCCCCACCAATAGACCATCCCTGCGCCCGTGTGCCAGCCGCGCGGATGCTCGCCGTTGCCGCATTCGTAGTACGCGATCCGGTCCGACGCCATCGAGAGGTTCACCGCGAACCCGGGGCGCCGGTGCACGGCACGGTCCATGGCCGGGAACAGCCGGTGCCCGACCGGTTCGGGCGCCGCCCGCACACCGGAGTCCGCCACGGCGTGCAGCCGCGCGAGGTCGGCGACGCCCAGTTGCCGGGCGGTGAGCAGCGGGGTGACGGTGTCCCGCTCGATCCACCCCTTGATCCGCGCGTGCCACCGCTCCCGCTCGGCGGCGCTCGCGCCGCCCGCGAGCATCGCCATGGCGGCGATCAGACCCTGCCCATGGAAGTGGTCGCTCCGCATGATCTTCCGGTCGTCGCCCTTCAGGTAACCCCGGCTGACGGCACGCCCGTTGACGCTGTCCATCATGAGCCCGTCGTAGATCAAGGGTGCGTACGCCCGCTCGACGCTGTCCAGGATGATCTGCTTCTTGGGGTCGGTGACGGCCCAGGTCGACCCGGCGAGCAGCGCGAAGAGCCGGCCGAGACCGTCGAGCATGACCTGCCCGTACGTACCCGAGTAGGCGACCCAGGTGTGCTGCACGAACGAGCCGTCCTCGTAGAGGCCGTCGCCCTTGGTGACGTAGGGGAAGACCGGTGAGAGCGCGTCGCGGGCGAGGGCGACCTTGGCCGGGTTCCCGCCGAGGATGCCGCGCAGGGCGACGGAGCGGCACAGGTCGACGCGGTTGGCGCCGGTGGAGGTGCCGGTGTAGTCGGCGAGCGCGGAGTCGGGAACGAAGTGGTCGACGGCGGCGAAGGCCTTGTCCCTGCGGGCGGCGCCGAGTTCGTCGTGGAGCGCGGCCACGATGTCCATGAGCAGCCGGGGGCTGCCTATCTGCCACTCCCACCAGTTGCCGTAGCGGGTGGTGGAGGCGTTGTAGACGGTGGCGGCGACGTGGTCGAGGCCACGCAGGATGTCGGTGAGGAGCCCGGCGTCGCCGGTGGATCCCGTGCCTTCACAGACGTACGCCTGGGTCATCGTCCAGAGCCTGCTGTGGCTGAGGGTGATGCCTGCGGGTGGGTCGAACGGGGCGTCGGGCCAGAGGGACTTGGCGGCCGGGGCCATGGCGGCGCGGAAGGTGCGGGCCAGGTCGCCGGTCTCCTTCAGGCGGGAGGCGTACGGCTCGGTGGCGGGGTCGTAGCCGGTGCCTAGGGAGATCTCCAGCCAGCGGGCGCGGAGGGCGGCGAACTCGTCATCGGCGGCGGAGATCGCGGCGCTGGAGGTCGCGGCGGCGGACGGTGTCGTCGCCGTTGAGGTGGCTGCCGCTGCGGCACTGAAAGCGGTTGCGGCGAGGAAGGTTCGGCGGGTGGGCGTCATGCGACAGGGGTGTATCAGCGTACAGAAAGCGCTGTCTATACCTCTGGCAGAGATGGCCGCACACCGCGGAAGGCCGCGCGACGTCTCCGTCGCGCGGCCCGTCCCGCGAGACACCCCCGTGGCTCCGCGGGGTCTATGGGGTGTGGGGTGTGAGGTGTGGGGTCGGTCAGCTCATCGCTTCGCGTCCCGCTTGAACAGCGAGCGCGCCCAGAAGAAGCCGAGCAGGGCGATGGCGATGCCCCAACCCACCGCGAGCGGACCGAACTTGCCGATCTCGGTACCGGTCAGCAGCCCGCGCAGGGTCTCGGTGAAGGCGGTGTAGGGCTGCCATTCGGCGAAGTGGCGCAGCCAGCCCGGCATCGAGTCGAGCGGCACGAACACGCTGCTGAGGAACGGCAGCAGGAAGGAGAACGGCAGAGCGACACTGCTGGCTGCCTCCGGTGCCTTGACGAGCTGGCCGAGTGCGACGGCGAGCCAGGTGAGGGCGGTGCTCATGAGGGTGAGCAGAGCGGCGGCCGCCAGCCACTCGACGGGCTCGGCGCCGGAGCGGAAGCCGATGAGGAGGGCGACCCCGGTGACGAAGACGATGGTGATCATCGTCTGGATGACGGCGCCGACGGCCCGTCCCGTGAGGATCGACGAGCCGTTGATCGGCATGGTCCTGAACCGGGCCACGATGCCCTCGGTCATGTCGGTGCAGACGCCGACCGTGGTGGGCAGGACACCGGAGCCGACGGCCATGAGCAGGATGCCGGGGACGAGGTAGTCGATGTAGTCACCGGAGCCTTCGGCGCCCATGCCGGCGGACATCGTGCCGCCGAAGACGTAGTTGAACAGCAGCAGCATGGCGATGGGCATGCTGACCAGGCTGATCGTCATCGCCGGGTAGCGGCGGGCGTGCCGGAGGTTGCGGCGCAGCATGGTGAGGGAGTTCTGCAGCGCGGAGGTGGGGGCGGGGACGTGGGTCCGCGTGACCGCCGAGGCGGTCCTGGGGGCGGGGGTGGTGACGGTGCTCATCGGGTCGTCGCTTTCTCGTGGTCGGGGCGGCCGGTCACGGCGAAGAAGACGTCGTCCAGGTCGGGGGTGTCGATCGTGAGCCCCTCGACCTCGATGCCGGTGGCGTCGACGCGGTCGAGCACCGCCTTGACGGACTTCAGGCTGCCGTCGCTGGGAATGTGCAGGGTCAGGTCGTCCTCGCCCCGGCTGCCGAGACCGAGCAGCCGCACGGCGTCGTCGAGACCGCCGGGATCGGCGAAGCGGAGCTGGACGTGCCCGCCGGGGACGAGGCGCTTCAGCTCGCCGGGGGTGCCCTCGGCGACGAGCTTGCCGCCGCTCAACACGGCGATGCGGTCGGCGAGTTGGTCGGCCTCCTCCAGGTACTGCGTGGTGAGGAAGATGGTCACGCCGTCGGCCACGAGCTGACGGACGATCTCCCACATGCCGTGGCGGCTGCGCGGGTCGAGACCGGTGGTCGGCTCGTCCAGGAAGATCACGCGTGGGCTGCCGACGAGGGTCATCGCGATGTCGAGCCGGCGCCGCATGCCGCCGGAGTACGTCGCGGCGGGCCGCCGCGCGGCCTCGACGAGGTCGAACCGCTCGACGAGTTCGGCGGCCAGGTGCCGTCCCTGCCGCCGGCCGAAGCCGTACAGGTCCGCCATGAGCGTCAGGTTCTCCTCGCCGGTGAGGAGGTTGTCGACGGCGGAGAACTGTCCGGTGACACCGATCGCGGCACGCACGGCGTCGGGTTCCCGCGCCAGGTCGTGCCCTGCGACGCGGGCTTCGCCGGAGTCGGCGGAGATGAGCGTGGAGAGGATCTGCACGGCGGTCGTCTTGCCCGCACCGTTGGGCCCGAGCAGGGAGAAGATCGTGCCTTGCGGAATGTCGAGGTCGATGCCGTCCAGCACGGTTTTCTGGCCGTAGGCCTTGTGGAGGTTGGTGGCGGTGATGGCGGAGGGGCGGGAGGTGTGGGTGTCGGTGCCGGTGTGGTTGTGACGGGGGTGATGGGGGTGATGGGTGTCGCGGGGCGTTGGCATGTCCGGTCCTTTTCGGGCGAGGGCGGGGATGCGATGGGCGGATGTGGGGTGCGCTCGGGCACGGGCCGATGGCACCGGGACGCACGGGTTTTGGGTATGGCGGGGGGGGCGACGGGTCTTTCAGGCAGGGCGGCGCCCCGGAAGGCTTCCGGTGAGGTTCGTCCGGGGACGGGGGCGCGGCCTGGGCCGCGGGGCATCCGCGGGGCCGTGAGGCGAGGCGGGGAGAGGCGGCTCGAGGGGCCGGAGAGGTTCGCACCGGAGGGCGTCGCGAGCGGACGTCCACTCCGGGGGCGGGGCAGGACCAGATGGGCCGGGGCAGGACCCAGTAAGCAGGAGTCGCCCTGACAAGTAAGTCAGTATCGGCAGGCCGAGGTCAGTCCCGGTGGGCCGGAGTCGGGCGCAGTAGGCCTGGGTTCAGCGCAGGGGGCGGGTGGGCCACATGGGCCACAGCAGCAGCCGGAAGGGCCTGGCCGCACCCGTGGGCCCGCAGGGCGGATCAGGCCCCTTGGCTTGCCGCGCGCGTCACGCTCGGTGGATCTTGATGTCGCCGATTCCCGTGCGGGCGTGGACCTTTACCGTGTCGGCCGGCTCGTCGGGCGCCGACGGTCCCGACTCCTCCAGCGCCTGGCTGACCGTTCCCGCCTTGGTCCGTACGTCGAGCCACGCCGCCGTGCCCTCGCGGATACCGATCTCGATCTTGCCCGCGGCCGCCTCGACGACGGTCTCGCCGCGGGCCACCTCGCCCAACCGCACCGCCCCGTTGGCCGTCTTGACGCTGACGTCGGCGGCCGCGCGGTCGACGGTGACGGAGCCGTTGGACGCCTTCACCTTGATGTTGCCCTCGACGTCGCCCAACACCGTGATGCCGTTGGAGTTCTTGATGTCGACCGTCCCCCTGACCTCACCGACGCGGACCTCACCCGAGGAGGTGGAGACGTCGACCTGCCCGTCCGCGCGGCCCAGGGAGACGTCGCCGTACCCCGTGGTCAGCTTCGCGGACGCGGTCCGCTCCAGCTGGATGTCGCCCGCCGAGACCTTGACCTCGCAGTCGCCGAGCCCGCCCTGGGCGGAGACGTGCGCCATGACGGTCGTGGCGTGCACCCCGGAACCCGTCGGCAGCACGATGTCCACGTCGACGGACGGGCCCTTGCCGAACATGGGGCGGTCCTTGGGACCCTTGACCAGCAGCTTGCCGTTGGCGAACTCGACGCGGGTGCGCTCGGCCGCCTTGACGTCCGCTTCCTGCGTCGCGCTGCTGGGCCGTACGTCGACGACCGTGTCCTCACGGTCCCCTGCGGTGATCCGGAGCGTCCCGACCCGGAGGGTGACGGTGGCGCTGATGGGCTTCGGGCTGTCGAAAGAAGGCATGGCTGTCCCGTCCTAAGGGCTCGCCGAGCCTCAAGGGCTCGGTCGGCGAAGGCTGTTGGGGAGTTCTGGTACGAGTACTGGCGCGAGTTCCAGTACGAGTACGGGAGCGAGTACGGATGGGCAGTGCCCGGAGGGGCGTGGGGATCGGCGGGTCGGGCGGCGCGTACTGAACGCGCGTCCGCGCTACCGCACCCAGCCCGTGAACCCCGTCCCGGAGTTCCACGATTCGCGGCGGCCGCCCCCCGCACCCGCCCGGCCACCCCGGCCGTCGGGCTGGTCCAACGCGCCGGACACCGCGCGGACGAGCCACGCGTTGACCGAGAGGCCGTCCCGGCTCGCCGCCTCCTCCACACGCGACTTGACGTGGGCGGGAAGGCGGAGGTTCACCCGGGCGGTGCCCCCGTCGTCCACCGCGTCGGACGCCGCCGGCGGCGGGGCCGGCGCCGGCTGGGCCGCCATCAGCGCCGCGTACTCGGCCTGGGCGTCGAACGGCTCGCCCGCGGGCGGCGGCGTCACCACGAACTCCGGGTCGACGCCACGCAGTCGTACGTCCACCGAGCCGGGCGCGAGGTCGACGGTGATCTCGTCCGCGGCGGCGGAGAGCGCGTTCAGCAGGGTGAGCCGGGCGGCCGACTCCAGCGGGGCGGTGAGGCGCTCGGCCAGGGCCCGCGCCTCGTCCCCGCCCGCTTCGGCGGCCACGGCGAGTTCCTGCCGGAGCTGATCGACGTACTGCGTGAGGTTCATGACGCCATCATGGCACCATGGTGGCGCCATTGCAAGCACCTTTGGCGCTGCCGCCGCGCCGACCATGCCCTCGAAAGCACATTTGCGCAGGTCAACCCTGACACACATGCGCGTGACGCCATCCCTGCGCCACCTTGGCGCCAGACCGCACCCCCGTAGAGCCACACCCCCACCATCCCGCCACACCGAGAACGGCCCGTTCTAGAGGTTGAAAGTTGAACAGAATCGCGCTACCTTCGATCTCGTTGAACATTCAACAGCAGCTTACGCAAGCAAGCAGCAGCTCCCCACCGGAGCTCGTCCTCAAGGAGCACGTCATGGGTCTCTTCGGCCGCAAGAACGACACCGACACCGTCACCACCCCCGCTGCCGCCGCCCCCGCCGCGGTCAGCCCCGATCTCGCCGCGCTGACCGGCGAGTACACGATCGACCCGTCGCACACGACGATCGGTTTCGTCGCCCGCCACGCCATGGTCACGAACGTCAAGGGCTCCTTCCTCGACTTCACGGGCTCCCTGCACCTGGACGGCTCGGAACCGTCCCGTTCGACGGCCTCCCTCGACATCAAGATGGAGAGCATCGACACGGGCAACGCCGACCGCGACGGCCACCTGAAGAGCGCGGACTTCTTCAAGACCGACGAGTTCCCCGAGATGACCTTCCGTTCCACCAAGACGGAGGCGCTGGGCGGCGACGACTACCGCGTCACCGGTGACCTGACGATCCTGGGCACCACGAAGCCGGTCACGATCGACCTGGAGTTCAACGGTTCGGCCAAGGACCCGTTCGGCAACGAACGCGTCGGCTTCGAGGGCAAGGCGGAGATCCTGCGTTCGGAGTGGGGCCTCACCTGGAACGCCGCGCTGGAGACCGGCGGCATGCTCGTCTCCGACAAGATCAAGCTGAGCTTCGACATCTCGGCGATCAAGGCCGGTTCCTGAACCGGTCCCCGAAGCGGTCCCGCACCGCCTCCCCGACCGCCCCCCGGCCGACCCGCGCGCGCTACCGTTCCGCCTGTGCCCGAGTTCATACAGCAACTGCCCGCACTGCTCGGCGTGATCATCGGCGCGCTCGGGTCCTACGTCGCGATCACGCGGGGGGACCGGATCCGGTTCCGGCGGGAGCAGGCCGCGCGCTGGGAGGAACGGCGGCTCGCCGTCTACACCGAGTACGCCAGGGTCCTGAAGCTGACCGTCAGCCTCACCTACCGGGTCGCCGCCCACCTCGGCAACGACCCGCACCCGCACCCCCTTTCGCCCGAAGAGGCCGTGCCCCACTTCACCCATGCCGCCGAGGCGCGGGATCCCGCCGGGGAGTCGCTGCTGATGCTCGGCTCGCCGGAGGTCGTGGACGCGGCCCGGGACTGGGTGCTCCTGGTGATCCGGATGGAGCGGTTCCTGCGGGAGGACACACACGACCCCGAGGCGTGGGCCACGCTCCTCGAACGGCAACGGACCGCACGCGGGGCCTACTACGCGGCGGTTCGAAGGGACTTGGCGCTGCCGCCCGGCCATCCGGGGCAGTGGTCGGTGACCGCTCCCCCGGCCGGCCCGCACACGCGATGAGTCATCGGGCGCCCGTCTCGGGGATGGCCCCGACCGTGTGCTCGACGATCGCCTTCTCCAACGGCCCGTGCACCGCGGGCGGCAGCGCGTGGCCCATGCCCGGGATCTCCACCAGCCGCGCCCCCGCGACGACCTGCGCGATGTGCTGCGGGTGCGGGACCGGGAAAACGGGTTCCGCCGTGGCGGAGACGACGAGCACCGGCACCCGGTTCGCCGCGAGTTCGGCGGTGCGGACCATGCCTGAACTGTCGGCGCGAGCGTGCGCCGACGACTCCAGATATCCGCCCGCGTGGTCGATGACGCCCCGTTCCAGCTCCCTGAAGTAGGCGGCGTCGAAGGGCAGCTGGTCACCGCTCAGCAGACGCCAGTGCTCCACCCGCCGGTCCAGCTCGGCCTCCGGACCGTGGTCCTCCACGGGCCGCGACCACATCTCCAGGATCTCCGGCGCGATGCCGGGCAGCTCGGCGACGGGGACGCGGACACCGTCCGGCCGCATGTACGGGGTCTCGCTCAGCGCGCACGTTCCCAGCAGGGTCGCGCTCAGCACCCGCTCGGGGTGGTCGGCGAGCACCAGCTGGCAGAGCATGCCGCCCAGCGACAGCCCCACGATGTGGGCCCGCTCGACGCCGAGGCCGTCGAGGACCGCGATCGCGTCGCGCGCCAAGTCGGTGACGGGATACGGGTTCTCGTCGAAGGGTCGGTCGGAGCGGCCCGTGTCTCGGTGGTCGTAGCGGATGACGTGATGGTGCGCCGCCAGGGCCTCGACGAGCGGCTCGGGCCAGCCGAGCGCGGAGGCCTGGGCGCCCATGACCAGCAGCAGCGCGGGGGCGTCGGGCGCGCCGCGCCGCTCGGTCCACACCCGGACCCCCGGCGCGACCTCGACGTACTGCTCATGGACCTGACTCATGACGGCCTCCCCGCGTTCGAACGACGAACAATGCACGACCAACAACAAGACGAACCGTATCGTCTCGCAGAGCGGGTCGTCAACCGTCGTACCTCAGGACCTCATGCCTCAGAACCCGCCCCCGCCACCGAAGTCCCCACCGCCACCAAAGTCCCCGCCCCCGCCGCCACCGAAGTCCCCGCCCCCGAAGTCCGAGGCGTCGAAGTCCGCTCCCGAGTAGTCGCCGCCCTCGTAGCCGCCGCCGAAGTCCCCGTATCCGGAGCCGTGGTCCGCCGCGTACGCGGGGCTCGACATCATGCCGCCGAGCATCGTGCCGACGAGGAGCCCCGGCAGGATGCCGCCGCCGAAGTACCCGCCCGCCCACGGCCCGTACGCGGGTCCCGCCTCCCAGTAGGGGCGCCGCTCCCCGGACTCCGTGGCCACGGTCCGCACCATCGGGTCCTCGCCGTCAGCGAGGCGGGCCGCGTCCGCCGCGCACACCGGCACCGAACGCTCCGCGCCGTTCGCGGGCGCCCACGTCGCGTCCTCGACCGAGGGGCCGTGCCGCGGGTCGAAGAAACAGGGAGCCCGCCGCTCGGGCAGCTCGCGCCCCTCGCGTCGCGCGGCGAGCAGGGCCAGCGAGAAGCGGCCGTCCTCCAGGGCCTGGGTGACGCCCTTCACGTCCTCGGGACGCGTCGCGGCCGCCATGTACGACTTCGCCTTCTCGTACGAGTCCAGCGCGCGCTCGTAGTCCGCGCGCATCGCGTCGTCCGCGCCGGCCTCCGCGGGGTGGAAGTCGAGCCGGTCCAGCTCCTCGCCGAACGCGGTGATGTCCTCGTCGACGACGACGGACAGTTTGCGCAGCGACTCCCGCTGCATCTCCTCGTGACGGCGCTTCTTGCGCCGGACGATCGCGTACGCGCCCCCGGCGCCCGCCACGACGACCACGCCGACCCCGATGAGGGCGCCCGGCGAGACACCGTTGTCCGTGCCGCCGCCCCAGGACTCCGGGGCCTTGCCGTTGGCCTGCACGAGGGCCTGGCCGACGAAGCGGTCGAGCTGCTCGGGGGCACTGTCGCCCTGGACCAGCGAGACGAGGTTGCCGACGGCGTTGCCGGTCAGCACCGAACGGTCGGCCTTCGCGTCGAAGCCCTCGCCGAGCCGGACCGCGTACAGGCCGGTCACGCCGGTCTCCGTGCGCAGCTGCCGGAAGAGGGCCTGCTGCGGGAAGTCGTCCGGCAGCACGGCCACGAAGACCGGTTTGTCGGCCTTCTTGATCTTCTGGGCGAGGGCGTCGGCCTGCTCGCCGGAGAGCTGGTCCGACGCCGCGGGATCGACGTAGACCGGGCTCTTCTTCCAGGCGTCCGCCACCACCGACACGCTGGAGGCGTCCTGCGTACCGGATGCCGCCAGGGCCCCGGGCGCCGCCGTGACCGACACGGCACCCAGGACGAGCAGCAGTCCGGAGAGTCCCACCGAGATCCGCTTCGTCCGATTCCTCATACTTCGAACGTAACCCAGACGAGCCCCGGAGCGGGTGTGGGGGACCACTCCAGCGGCGACTACTCCACCGGCTCGACCCCGGCACGCAGCAGTCCGTAGGTGTAGGCGTCCTCCAGCGCGCCCCACGACGCGGCGATGACGTTCTCGGCGACGCCGACGGTCGACCACTCGCCGACGCCGTCCGTGGTGGAGATCAGGACGCGCGTGGTGGAGGACGTGCCGTGCTTGCCCTCCAGGATGCGGACCTTGTAGTCGACGAGCTCCAGCTTGGCGAGCTGCGGGTAGATGCGTTCGAGGCCGACCCGCAGCGCCCGGTCGAGGGCGTTGACCGGGCCGTTGCCCTCCGCGGTGGCGACGATGCGCTCACCCTTGGCCCACAGCTTCACGGTGGCTTCGTTGGCGTGCGTGCCGTCGGGGCGGTCCTCGACGATGGCCCGCCAGGACTCGACGCGGAAGTAGCGGCGGGCGCGGCCCTCGGCCTCCTCGCGGAGCAGCAGTTCGAAAGAGGCGTCGGCGGCCTCGTACGTGTAGCCCTGGAGTTCGCGCTCCTTGACGCGGTCCACGACGCGGCCGATGAGCTCGCGGTCGTCGCCGAGGTCGACGCCGAGCTCCTTGCCCTTGAGCTCGATGGAGGCGCGGCCCGCCATGTCGGATACCAGCATGCGGATGCGGTTGCCGACGAGGTCCGGGTCGATGTGCTGGTAGAGGTCCGGGTCGACCTTGATCGCGGAGGCGTGCAGTCCGGCCTTGTGCGCGAACGCGGAGACGCCGACGTAGGGCTGGTGGGTCGACGGGGTCAGGTTCACGACCTCGGCGATGGCGTGCGAGACGCGGGTCATCTCGCGCAGCGAGCCCTCGGGCAGGACCTGCTTGCCGTACTTGAGCTCCAGGGCGGCGACGACGGGGAAGAGGTTGGCGTTGCCGACGCGCTCGCCGTAGCCGTTGGCGGTGCACTGGACGTGGGTGGCGCCCGCGTCGACGGCGGCGAGGGTGTTGGCGACGGCGCAGCCGGTGTCGTCCTGGGCGTGGATGCCGAGGCGGGCGCCGGTGTCCGCGACGACGGTGGAGACGACGGCCTGGACCTGGGCGGGCAGCATGCCGCCGTTGGTGTCGCACAGGATGACGACGTCGGCGCCGGCCTCGGACGCGGCGCGCACGACGGCCTTCGCGTACTCGGGGTTGGCGCGGTAGCCGTCGAAGAAGTGCTCGCAGTCGACGAAGACCCTGCGGCCCTGCGAGACGAGGTAGGAGACGGTGTCGCGGACCATCTCCACGTTCTCGTCGAGGGTGGTGCGCAGGGCGAGCTCGACGTGCCGGTCGTGGGCCTTGGCGACGAGCGTGATGACGGGCGCACCGGACGCGAGGAGCGCGTTGACCTGCGGGTCGTCGGCGGCCTTGGCACCCGCCCGGCGGGTGGCGCCGAAGGCGACGAGCTGGGCGTGCCGGAAGGTGATCTCTTCCTTGGCCCGCGCGAAGAACTCGGTGTCGCGCGGGTTGGCGCCCGGCCAGCCGCCCTCGATGAAGCCGACGCCGAAGTCGTCCAGGTGCCGAGCGATGGTCAGCTTGTCCGCGACGGTGAGGTTGATGCCTTCGCGCTGCGCGCCGTCGCGCAGCGTCGTGTCGAAGACGTGGAAGGAATCGTCGGGTGTGCTGGTTTCCGTCATGCTGATCTGGCTCCTGTGTCGGATCTCGGTCTACCGGAATGACCGGCTCCACCACCCCCCATGATCCCTCGCGCTCCGTGTCCGGCTGCAGTTGGGCCGGGAAACGAAAAAACCCCTCGCGGGTGCGAGAGGTCTGCGCGCGGGTCGAGGCGACGGTGTCCGCCCGTACGTGATGGATACGAGGCGGTCACTGCGGACCGGCGCGCCTGCTGCCAATAATCATGGCGAACGAGAGCACGGAGGCAGCTTGCCACGCTTCGCCGCGCCGCGGGGCTGCTGTCTCACGATGCGGGCGGAGCATGGACGCACCGCCCGCATCGCGGACCCGCACGGCGGGGCCGTCAGCGCAGGTGGCGCACGAAGACGTCGGGCCCCTCGTTCGTGTCACCCGGAAGGAGTGTCGCGTCCGACGACGTGAAGGTGACGCGGGCACCGTTCCGCGCGATGCCGCCCGGCAGGACGTCCGCGGTCGCGGCGCCGCCGCCGGTGTCCGGGGAGACGAGCGTGGTGGTGCCCTTCCTCAGGTCCCGGAGGTAGGTCGGCCACTCCTTGCCGTACTCGCTGCCCGGCTCGTCGAGCTCCGACATGTACGTCAGATACCGGCCGTCGGCGCTGATCGCGGGCGAGCGGGTGTACACCTCGCCGGGGCCGCCCTGCGTGCCGTGGACGCGCTGGTTGCGGCCGGAGGCCACGTCGTGCACGAACACGTTCCAGGAGACGTCGTCGTCGCCGGGCACGAGGTGGGTGTCCCGTGACTCGAAGACGACGGTGCGGCCGTCGCCGCTGATGGACGGGGTCAGGGACTCCTTCTCGGTCTCGGCGCCGTCGTGGGAGCGGTCGACCTGGGTGAGGCCGCCCGTCGCGCGGTCGCGCAGCCACAGGTCGCTCCAGTCGTCGCCGCGCGGGCCGTTGACGAAGGAGTTGGCGTAGACGACGTACCGTCCGTCGTCGCTGACGGTCGGCGAGTGGGCGTCGCGCTCGCCGTCGCCGCCCGTGTACGGGTGGCTGACCTTCTCGGTGGTGCCGGTCCTCCGGTCGCGCAGGAAGACGGCCGTGCCGTCGAACCGCGGCCCGTCCGTGTCGAAGACGGCGTAGCGCGCGTTCGCGCTGAGGGAGACGCTGCCCGCGCTGTCGCCCGGGTAGCCGTCGGGCAGCTCGACGTCGAGGCGCTCGGTCCGCCCCGTCCTGCGGTCGTGGATGCGCACGTCGCGGTCCGAGTAGGAGCCCGCGGGGCTGGAGACGAACGCGACGTAGCGGCCGTCGGCGCTCAGGGACGGGCCGCTGACCTGGCGCCCGGCGAGGGAGATGCGTTCCGTCCGCCCCGCGCGCAGATCGCGTACGAAGATGTCGCGCGCCCCGTTCGTGTCGCCGGCCACCAGGTCGGTCGCCTCGGAGTCGAAGGCCGCGTACCTGCCGTCGCGGCTGAGCACGGCCCCTTCGGACCGGTCGTTCGCGGCCCGGCCGCCCGCGGTGACGCTCACGCCTTCGGTGCGGGGCGCCACGGCCGCGTCGGCGGCGAAGGCGGCCGGCAGGGCGGTGACGGTGGCCGCGACGACGCCCGCGGCGGCGGCCAGGACGATGCGCTTGCGCTGGGTGCAGTACATGATCGAGTCCCCCGTGTTTCCTTCGCTCGCCGTTGAGCGATACCCACCGGGATAGAAGCGCACGGGAAGGGCGGCGGGCAATCAGCCGGAGTACGTACAACCTTGACGGGGGACTAGGAGTCCAGGGCGAGCCCGGTGTCCAGGAACTCCCTTACGTGTACGAGCACTTGGTCCCGGCCCGTCCCCCGCAGCCCGATCGCCACATGGATGGAGAACCCGTCGAGCAGTGCCCGCAGCCGGGACGCGAAGCGGTCGGGGTCGACCGCACGGAACTCGCCGCGCGACACCCCCTCGGCGAGCAGCGCCACCAGGTCGCGGTGCCAGGCGCCCTCGATCGCGGCCTGCCGGTCGCGGCCCTCCTCGTCGGCGTTGAGGGAGCGGTTCCAGACCTCCAGCCAGAGCGTCCAGTGCGGATCGCCGACGGCGTCGGGGACGTACAGGTCGACGTACGCGTCGAGGCGGTCGCGCGCCGTGCCCTGCCGCGCGAGGAGCCGGCCGCGCTCGGCCCCGAGGCGGCCCTCGCTCCACTCCAGGGTGCGCAGGAGCAGTTCGTCCTTGGTGCGGAAGTAGTAGAGGAGATGGCCTGAGCTCATGCCGACCGCACGGCCGAGCGCGGCCATGGTCAGCTTCTCCAGGCCGCGCTCGGCGATCATCTCCATGGCGGCCGCCAACACGTCCTCACGCGGCGGGGCGTTCTTCCGCGCGCGGGCCTGACCGGCCATCCCGTACTCCTTGATCACACCTTCGGCTGCTGCTGGGTGATGCAGTGGATGCCACCGCCCCCCGCGAAGATCGTACGGGCGTCGACGAGCGTCACGGTCCGGTCGGGGAAGAGAGCGCGGAAGATGCCCGCCGCGATCTCGTCGTTCGGGTCGCCGAAGGCGCACAGGACGACGCCGCCGTTGCAGAGGTAGTGGTTGATGTACGAGTAGTCGACCCAGCCCTCGTCGTCCTTCAGGACGGTCGGCGCGGGCACCTCGACGATCCGCAGGGTGCGGCCGCGGGCGTCCGTCTGCCCGGTCAGGGCCGCCACGACCTCCTTGCTGACCTCGAAGTCGGGGTGGGCGGGGTCGCGCTGGGAGTGCACGACGACGACGCCGGGCGCGGCGAAGGCGGCGACGATGTCGACGTGGCCGAGGGTGCCGAAGCCGTGGCCCGGGTAGTCGGCGGTGAGGCCGCGCGGCAGCCAGATCGCCTTGGTGGTGCCGAGGTGGGCGTGGACCTCCGCCTCCACCTGCTCCTTCGTCCAGCCGGGGTTGCGCTCGGGGCCGAGCTGCACGGTCTCGGTGAGCAGCACGGTGCCCTCGCCGTCGACGTGCAGGCCGCCGCCCTCGTTGACCAGCTTCGAGGCGTACGTGCGCGCTCCGGCGAGGTCGGCGACGTACGCCCCGACCTTGGAGTCGTGGTCCCAGCGGGCCCACTCCTGGGCGCCCCAGCCGTTGAACGTCCAGTCGACGGCGGCGAGGCCGCCCTTGCCGTCGGTGAGGAACGTGGGCCCGATGTCCCGCATCCAGGCGTCGTCGAGCTCGCGCTCGGTCACCTCGATGTCCGGGCCGAGGAGCTCCGCCGCGTACGTGGACTGCGCGGGCCCGCACACGACGGTGACGGGCTCGAAGCGGCGTACGGCACGGGCGACGTTGGCCCACGCGAGACGTGACGCGTCGAGTCCCTCCGGGTCGTCGAACGTGGGGTTGGGGCACGGCCACGCCATCCAGGTGCGCTCGTGCGGGGCCCACTCGGCGGGCATGCGGAAGCCGTCGGCGGCAGCGGTCATGGCGTACACCTTCACCAGAGGGAGACAATGCTTTAGAGCATCACTCTAACTGCGAAATCCGCACACAGGAAGGATTGACGGCAAGGGGTCGGACGGGTCACATTGAGCGCTGCTCAAACGTGGAAGCGTGGGCAGCCAATCGGGACCAGCGAGCGTCAGTCAGGGGCACCCTCATGCCGATAGAACAGCGCGGAGTCGACACCATCCCGGACGGGGAGCGCACCAGCGGCCCCCGCGATCTCGTATCGATCCTCGTCGGCTCGAACCTCTGCCTCGGGGTGATCGTCTTCGGCTGGCTGCCGGTGTCGTTCGGCCTCGGCTGGTGGGAGTCGGTGAGCGCGGTCGTGGCCGGCACGGTGCTCGGCACGGCGCTGACCGCGCCGCTCGCCCTGGTCTCGCTGCGCACCGGCACGAACCTCTCCACGTCGTCCGGCGCCCAGTTCGGGGTGCGCGGACGCCTGGTCGGCTCGGTCGTCGGCCTGCTCCTGTCCCTCGGCTACACCGCGCTGACCATCTGGATCGGCGGCGACGTGATGGTCGGCACGCTGCACCGACTGCTCGGCCTGCCGGCCGGCGGACTCTCGTACTCCCTGGTCTACGCCCTGCTCGCGGCGGCCACCGTGACCGGCGCGGTCTACGGCTACCGCGTCCTGCTGCGCCTCTCCCGCGTCCTCGCCGTCGGCATGACGGCGCTGCTCGCCCTCGGCGTCATCGCCTACGCCCCCGACTTCACGACCGCCGCGCTGCCCGGCGCCGGGGGCTACGCGCTCGGCTCGTTCTGGCCCACATGGCTGCTCGCCCTGGTCGCCGCGGGGCTCTCCGGCCCGATCGCCTTCATCACCCTCCTCGGCGACTACACCCGCTACATCTCGCCGGCCCGGCACAGCTCCCGCGCGGTCCTGGGCGCGGCCTGGGCGGGCCTGCTCGCGGGGCTGCTGATCCCTCAGCTCTTCGGCACGTTCACGGCATACGCGGCGCGCGCGGCCCTCGACTACGCGGGCGGGCTCGTCGACGCGTCCCCCGGCTGGTACCTGGTCCCGCTCCTCCTCGCCGCGTCCGCGGGATCGGTGGGCAACGCGGGTCTGATGCTCTACTCCATGGGCCTCGACCTGGACGCGATCCTGCCCCGCGCGTCCCGTGCCCGCGCCACGTACACGGTCGCCGGTGTCGCCACGGCCTGCGTCTTCGTGGGCCACTACGCGTGGGAGGCGCAGGACGCGATGACGTCCTTCGTGCTGCTCCTCACGGCGATCGGCACGCCGTGGGCCGTGATCACCCTCATCGGCTTCGCGCGCTGCCGCGGGCAGTACGACGCGGACGCCCTCCAGGTCTTCAACCGGCGCGCCCGGGGCGGCGTCTACTGGTTCCGCTCCGGCTGGAACGCGCGGGCGACGGTGGCGTGGGCGCTCGGCGCGACGACCGGCGTCCTGGCGGTCGCCCTCCCCTCGTACGAGGGCCCACTGCTCCCCCTGACCGGGGGAGTCGACTGCAGCTTCCTGCTCTCGGGAGCGGTGGGCGCCGTGAGCTACCTGGCCCTGACGCCCCGCACCGCCCGAACCCCCACGACGGCGACCGACCCCGCGACCTGACCCCCTTTACCTGCGGCCCGGCGGGGGCTGATCGCGCAGTTCCCCGCGCCCCTGAAGCGGCCTCGCAACTCAGGTGACCCGGGCGGGGGACGACCCAGGGGCGCGGGGAACTGCGCGAGCAACCCCCCACGGGCCCGCAGGCGGAAGCGGGCGCGGCAGGTGGGGGGGACCGCCGAAGACGGTTACGCGCCGAGTCCGTGCATCCAGCCGTGCTGGTCCGCCGCCGTACCCCGCTGAATGTCCAGCAGCGCCTCACGCAGCTTCAGCGTGACCGCCCCCGGCTCGCCCCCGCTCTGCTGCCACTCCCCCGCGTTGCACTTGACCGTGCCGACGGGCGTGATGACCGCCGCCGTGCCGCAGGCGAAGACCTCGGTGAGGGTGCCGTTCTCGGAGTCGGTCTTCCACTGGTCGATGGAGACGCGCGCCTCCTCCGACTCGTAGCCGAGGTCACGGGCGACGGACAGGAGGGAGTCGCGGGTGACGCCCGCGAGCAGCGAGCCCGTCAGGGTGGGAGTGACGATCTTGTTGCCGTACACGAAGTACAGGTTCATGCCGCCCAGTTCCTCGACCCACTTGTGCTCGACGGCGTCGAGGTAGGCGACCTGGTCGCAGCCCTTCGCCGCCGCCTCCGCCTGCGCGAGCAGCGACGCGGCGTAGTTGCCGCCGGTCTTGGCGTCGCCCATGCCGCCGGGCACGGCCCGCACGCGGTCCTCTGAGAGCCAGATGGAGACGGGCTTCACGCCGCCGGGGAAGTACGCTCCGGCGGGCGAGGCGATGACGACGAAGAGGTACTCGTTGGCGGGCTTCACGCCCAGGCCGACCTCCGTCGCGATCATGAAGGGGCGCAGGTAGAGGGACTCCTCGCCGCCGTGCCCCGGAACCCAGTCGATGTCCTGCTTCACCAGCAGGTCGCACGCCTCGATGAACGTCTCGACGGGCAGCTCGGGCATGCCGAGGCGCCGCGCGGAGGACTGGAAGCGCCGGGCGTTGGCGTCCGGACGGAACGTGGCCACCGTGCCGTCGGGCTGCCGGTAGGCCTTCAGACCCTCGAAGATCTCCTGGGCGTAGTGCAGGACGTTCGTCGCCGGGTCCAGGGAGAGCGGGCCGTACGGCACGAGCTGACCGTCGTGCCAGCCGCGGCCCTCCGTCCACTTGATCGTCACCATGTGATCGGTGAAGTGGCGGCCGAACCCGGGGTTCGCCAGGATCGCCTCGCGCTCGGCGGTGGCCAGCGGCGTCGATGAGGGCTTGAGCTCGATGCTCGGCGTCGTCGTCATGAGTACTTCGTCCTTCACGTGTGATGGTGACGGACCGCGCTCACATCCGTACGCCCAGTACTAGGACGTCCGAGTTTCCCTGCTGCTTTCACGGCCCCTCGTTCGATTATCGCCCGTGGGGTCCCGAGGGAGAAACGGCATGATTGCGGCCCGGGGGTCGATGGTGACACCCGGGGGCCGCATACGAGAAGCCGCCGGGGTGTCCTGCGTGGCCCGGCGGCTTCTGCGTGATCTCTGCGCTACCGGGTCAGCGCGCCACCCGTACCGCGAGCGCGTCGCCGATCTGCTCGGTGGTACGGACCGTCTCGCCGCGCTCGGCGAGGTCGACGGAGACCGCCTCCTCGATGCGCGCGGCCTCGGCCTCGTACCCGAGGTGGCGGAGGAGGAGGCCGACGGAGAGGACCGTGGCGGACGGGTCCGCCTTGCCCTGGCCCGCGATGTCCGGGGCCGAGCCGTGCACCGGCTCGAACATGGACGGGAACTCGCGGCTCGGGTTGATGTTGCCGGAGGCGGCGACGCCGATGCCGCCGGAGACGGCCGCGGCGAGGTCGGTGATGATGTCGCCGAAGAGGTTGTCGGTGACGATCACGTCGAAGCGGCCGGGGTCGGTGACGAGGTAGATCGTCGCGGCGTCGACGTGGATGTAGTCGGTGGTGACCTCGGGGAACTCCTTGGCCACCTGGTTGAAGACGTTGGTCCAGAGGTGACCGGCGTACGCGAGGACGTTGTTCTTGTGGACCAGCGTCAGCTTCTTGCGCGGGCGGGCCTGCGCACGGGCGAAGGCGTCACGGACCACGCGCTCCACACCGAAGGCGGTGTTGACGGAGACCTCGGTTGCCACCTCGTGCGGCGTGCCGGTGCGGATCGAGCCGCCGTTGCCCGTGTACGGGCCTTCGGTGCCCTCGCGCACGACGATGAAGTCGATCTCGGGCTGACCCTTGAGGGGGGTCGAGACGCCCGGGAGCAGCTTCGAGGGCCGCAGGTTGACGTGGTGGTCGAAGAGGAAGCGGAGCTTCAGCAGGAAGCCGCGCTCCAGGACGCCGGACGGGACCGAGGGGTCGCCGATCGCGCCGAGCAGGATCGCGTCGTGCTGCTTGAGCTCTTCGACGTCGGCGTCGGTGAGGGTCTCACCGGTCGCGTGGTACCGCTTGGCACCGAAGTCGAATTCCCTCGTCTCGAGCTTCACATCCTGCGGAAGCACGGCGTTGAGGACCTTGAGCCCCTGGGCCACGACCTCTTGGCCGATGCCGTCTCCGGGGATGACTGCGAGATTGATGCTGCGAGAACTGGCCGACATGCAAGCACCGTACTCTTCGTCCCACGGGATGACATGACGTGTCCGGCATGCGGACAGCCGCATCATGGACGGTTTCTGTTCACCCGGATGTGGGGCGGGAGTTGGGCCCCGCTGGGAAGTTCCCTGCCATGCACACACCCGATGTCGGCATTCCGGAACGGCTCGCGGCCCGGCTGAGCATGCCCGAGCAGCACGCGTACCTGCGCGCGAGGTTCTCCCGCCGCAAGGTGCTCGCCAGTTCGTTCGCGACGGCGGGGGCGGTGGGCGGGGCGGGCCTGCTGGCCGGCTGCGCGGGCGGTTCCGGTACCGCGGGCGGTTCCGGCGGCACGAACGGCTCGGGTGCCGCCGTCATCGGCACCAGCGGCAATGCACCGGTACGCGTCGACGGCAAGTACGTGGCCCCCTTCGGCCGGCACCTCGCCTTCGGCGCCGACCCGAAGACGCAGATGCGGATCTCCTGGCAGGTGCCGCTCGCCGTCAAGTCCCCTTACGTACGCGTGGGAACGAAGCCCTGGGAGCTCGACCGGAAGATCGAGGCGGAGGTGCGCGACCTGCACACCCCGGCACTGTCGAAGAAGCTGCCCCCGGTCGAGCAGTACTACCTGCACGCGGCGCTCGACGGCCTGCGCCCCGGCACGACGTACTACTACGGCGTCGGCCACGACGGCTTCGACCCCGCTTCGCCCGAGCGGCTGGCGACGATCGGCTCGTTCAGGACCGCCCCCGCGCACCCGGAGAAGTTCGTCTTCACGGCCTTCGGCGACCAGGGCGTCAGCTATCACGCGCTCGCCAACGACCAGGTGATCCTGGGCCAGAACCCGTCGTTCCATCTGCACGCGGGCGACATCTGCTACGCGGACACGACCGGGCACGGCAAGGAGTCGGACACCTACGACGCGCGCGTGTGGGACACCTTCCTCGCCCAGACGGAGTCCGTCGCGAAGTCGGTGCCGTGGATGGTGACCACCGGCAACCACGACATGGAGGCGTGGTACTCCCCGAACGGGTACGGCGGGCAGCGCGCCCGCTGGTCGCTCCCCGAGAACGGCTTCGACCCCGAGGAGGCGCCGGGCGTCTACTCCTTCCGGTACGGGAACGTCGGCGTCGTCGCCCTGGACGCCAACGACGTCTCGTACGAGATCCCCGCCAACAAGGGCTACACGGACGGAAAGCAGACCGCCTGGCTCGACCGGCGCCTGCGCGCACTGCGCGCGGACGACACCGTCGACTTCATCGTCGTCTTCTTCCACCACTGCATGTACTCGACGTCGACGCACGCCTCCGACGGCGGGGTGCGCGACGCGTGGCTGGAACTGTTCGTGGAGCACCAGGTGGACCTGGTCGTCAACGGCCACAACCACGTCTACGAACGCACGGACGCCATCAAGGGCGGCGAGGTCGGCAAGCCCGTGCCGGTCGGCGCGTCGACCGATCCGACGCGCGACGGCATCGTGTATGTCACCGCGGGCGGCGCGGGCAAGGACCTGTACGGCTTCGGTCCCGGAGTGAAGGACAGCTACGAGGGCAACGTCCACGATCACGAGAGCATCGCGACCTTCCGCTGGACGAAGTCACGCCGCCCCGATCCGGAGACCGTGGGGTGGTCCCGGGTGCGCTACACCGGCTTCTCGTTCCTCGCGGTCGAGGTCACGGCCGGGGCGCGTCCCGGTCTCTCGGTCTCCGCGCTCGCCGAGAACGGCGAACGCGTCGACCACTTCGAGGTCGTACGCGGGTCTCGGTGACCCACGCCCTGCGGACCGCTGACTAGTGCCCCGTCTCGCCGCCGTTGTCCCGGCGGTCGAGGGCTCGCTGGAGGGCGGCGGCGGCGTTCCTGCGCTCGGCGTCGCTGGTGCGGGAGGTGTGACGGACTCGGCGGGCGGTCGTCTCGGCCATGGGGGATCCACTCCTTGAGGGAAGGGTGTGTTCATTCGAGACGCCGGGGCGGGGAGCGGCGGAGCGGCAGGGTTCGCCTGCGTGCGGCTCCGGCTCACGACCGCCATTCGCTTGATCGAGCGAGACGTTCGGCTTCTTCCAAGCTAAGGGAGGACGGAGCGTCTGTCTCCACGATTACTCGGACTTCCTACTATCTGAGACGGGCTTCACGCGCGTGCCGCTCTGAGCTCGCGGATCAGGGCGCGGACGGCTACCGAAAAGGCCAGCTCAGGTGTGGTGACGTAGCCCACGGATCGGGTCGGGCGCGCTGTTCCGAGATCGGTGATCTCGACGGTGTCCGGCGCTCCGGTGAGGGAGAGCGCGGGCATGATCGCCATGCCGTGACCGCTGCTCACCATCGAGAGCACCGCTCCGTCGTCCTCGGTCAGGACGGTCGCCGAGGGAATCCAGTCCTGCCGGCGCCACCACTCCCGCGTGTACGAGCCGCAGTTCTCGTGCCAGTCCACCAGCGGCAGCGAGCGCGGATCGGGGTGACCTGCCGGATGCACCAGCGCGTAGGGCTCTTCGAGGAGTACGTCGCCGATGAGCCCGGCCGGCACCGGCGAGGTGCCTCCGAGCGTCGCGATCCCCACGTCGGCGCGCCCCTCGGCGACCTCGCCCGCCGTACCCGCGCCCAGCTCGCGCACCACCCGCACCTCCGGCCTGATCCCGGGATGGCTCGCGGCGAGCCGCTCCAGGGCCGCCGGCAGCAGATGCAGCGCGGCACTGCGGAACGCCGCGATGCGCAGCGTCCCCTCCACCGCACTCGCCGTCGCACCTCCCCCGGCACCGCCGTCACCCCGCGCGGCCCCGCGCGCCTCCGCGACCAGCGTGTCGAGGAGCCGCAGCACACGCCGGGCGTGCGCGGCCGCGGCGGCCCCGGCCGGAGTGGGTGTCGCTCCCTTCCTGCCGCGCTCGAAGAGCACGGCACCGACCTTGCGTTCCGTGCCGCGGATGGAGTGCGAGACCGCGGACTGGGTCAGGCCGAGCGCCTGCGCGGCGGCCGAGAACCCGCGCTCCCGGTCGACCGCGACCAGGATGCGGAGCTCGTGCGGCGCGAGATCGGCGGGCGTGGTCGTCCGGGACACCGGGGTTCACCTGCTTCTATGAGGGCCCTTCATGGTCCGGGCCGTTCCATGAGCGCAACCCGCTCCCCGGCGGGCGCATTCCTGCCTACGGTCACGGACATGACCGACACCGCGCTCACCGTGCACCAGACGTCCCGCCCCCACGGCTTCCCCACCCCGGACCACTTCGCCTTCGTGGAGTCCCCGCTCCCCCGCCCCACCCCCGGCACCGCCCTGGTCGAAGGCCTCTACTGGTCCGTCGACCCGTACCACCGCGAAATGATGGACGGTGACTTCGCCCTCCACGCCCCGCTGGAGGGCCGCACCATCGGCCGCGTCGTCGAGTCCCGCGACCCCGCCCTCGCCGAGGGCGACCTCGTCGCCCACCGCCAGGGCTGGCGCACGCACGCCGTGGTCACCCCGGACGAGGTGCGCCGACTCCCCCGCTTCGACGGCGTGCCCCTCTCCGCACACCTGGGCATCCTCGGCGGCACGGGCCTCACCGCCTACGTCGGCCTCACCCGCATCGCCGAACTCCGCGAGGGCCAGGACCTGTTCGTCTCCGCGGCGGCGGGCGGGGTCGGCACCGCCACCGGACGTCTGGCCCGGCTCATGGGCGCGGGACGGATGGTGGGCAGCGCGGGCACGGCGGCGAAGGCGGCGTACCTCACCGAGCACGTCGGCTACGACGAGGTCTTCGACTACCACGCGGGCCCGGCCGCCGACCTCCTCGCGAAGGCGGCACCCGACGGCATCGACCTGTACGTCGACAACGTGGGCGGCGAGCACCTGGAGGCCGCCATCTCCTCGCTGCGCGACCGCGGCCGGATCGTCCGGGTCGGCACGATCGCCCAGTACAACGCGACGGGCGCGCCCTACGCGCTGCGCAACCTCCCCGACATCGTCGAGAAGAGCCTCCGCATGGAGGGCTTCCTCGTGCGCGACTACTACGAACTGCAGGAGGAGCTGTACGAGTTCGTGGTGCCGCATCTGCAGAGCGGACGGGTGGGCCTGGACGAGACGGTGGTGGAGGGGTTCGACGCGATCGTGACCGCGTTCCTGGGCATGCTGCGCGGCGAGAACCGCGGCAAGATGATCGTCCGCGCGGCGACCGCGACGGAACACAGGCCCCAGTAAAGGAGCACAGGCCCTAGTACACGTCCCCGTCACGCCAGTCGATGAGGAACTCGTGCGCCGGATCGAGGTCCGCACCCCAGAGCAGCGGGGGCTCCTCCTCGGGCATGTGGACGACGCCCGTCGGCCCGAGCGTGCCGACGGCGCCCTTCCACTCCTGCCAGCCGCGCGACAGGTAGAGCCGCGCGCCGTCGTCGGAGGCGGACAGCGCGCCGAGTTCGTACGCCGCGTCGATGACCTGTTCCAGGGCGCCCATGATCTGCCCGCCGAGACCTTGCCGCTGCCGGTCCGGCCGGACGGCGACCGCCTCTACATACCCGATCCGCAGGGAACGCCCGTCGTGCAGGATCCGCCGCTGCACCACGGCACCGTGGGCGAGCAGCGCGCCCGTCTCGTCGTGGACGAGTGCGTGGACGCCGCCGAGTCCGTGCTCCCAGTCGTGGTCGCTGAAGTCCCCGTCGAAGGCGATGTCCATCAGGGCGCGCGCGTCCCGGAGTTCGGCCGCCGTCAGATCACTGGTGTGGGCTCTGCGCAGGGTGTTCACGCCCCTACGGTACTCAGGCCGGATCTGAGTACGCACCCCGATTTGCCCGCGCCCGGGCAGCGGCAGAGTCGGTGCCATGAACGGCCTCTACGCTCTCAAGCCCTGGTACGCGGACAAGTTGTCCGGCGTGCGTGCGGCGCTCGTCCGCCGCGAGGTGTCGCCGGACACCCTCACGCTGGCGGGCGTGGCGTGCGCGGCGGGCGCCGCCGTCGCGCTCGTCGCCCTGCCCTTCGGGTACGCGGCACCGCCGGTGGCCCTGCTGCTCGCCGCGCGCCTGGCCTTCGCGAACCTGGACGGCGCGCTGGCCCGTGACACGGGCCGTACGACGCGCAGGGGCGCGCTCCTCAACGAACTGGGCGACCGCGCGGCCGACTTGGTCGTCCTGGCGGGTTTCCTGCCGCTGGCCCCGCTGTGGCTGGTGGCGACGGCGGCCCTCGCGGCGACGCTCCCGTCCTGGGTGTCCCTCGCGGGTGCGGCGGCGGGTGCGGACCGCCTCAACGGCGGCCCGGTCGGCAAGACGGAGCGCTGCGCGCTGGTCGTGGTGGCGGCGGCGTCCGGATGGACGGTGCCGGTCCTCGCGGTGGTCGCGGCGGGCTCGGCGCTGACGGCGGCCCTGCGCCTGGCCCGCCTGTGGCGCGAGCTGGACGGTGCGCGATGAGTGCGGCGCTCGTCGTGGGAGGAGTCGCGGGCGAAGCGGTGGGGCGGGCCGTGCCTGTGGTGGCCGGGGTGCTCGGGGCCGGTGGGGTCGCCGTCGCCGCGTTGCCCTCGCGGGTGCGGATGCGGGCCGAGCTGCGCAAGCGGTGGCGGACCTGGGCGCTCGCCGCGCCGCTGTTCCTCGGGGCGTTCTTCGTGGGGCGGGCGGGGGCGTTCGTGCTCGCGGCCGGGCTCGGGGTGGTCGCGGTCGGCGAGTACGCGCGGATGGCCGCGCTGCCCCGCGGTGAGCGGGCGGTGCTCGGGGCGGCCGCGGTGGCCGTGCCCGGCGCCGCGTGGGCCGCGCCGGACGCCCTCGACCTGCGGGCGGTCTGTGCGGTCCTGATCGCCGCCGCCGTGGTGGCGCTGTTCTCCGGGGACGCGGACGCGGGCTTCACTCGCGCGTGCCGCACGCTGTTCGGGCTCCTGTGGATCCCGCTCCCGCTGAGCGGTCTCGTCCTGCTCGGCGACACCGCGGTGGCCGTCGGCGTCGCCGTGGCCTTCGGCGACGTGGGCGCGTGGTGCGGCGGCACCGCGCTCGGCCGCACCGGCCCGCTCGCCCGCGCGCTGTCCCCGCTCTCCCCCCACAAGACCTGGGCCGGCGTCGCGGGAGCCGCCGCGGCGACCGCCGCCGCGCTGGCCGCGGTCGGGGCGTTCACCCCCGTCCTCTGGGCCGCCGTCCTCGTCGGCTGCGTCCTCGGCGACCTCATGGAGTCGATGGTCAAGCGCGAGGCGGGCGTGAAGGACGCGGGCAGCTGGCTGCCCGGCTTCGGCGGGCTGCTCGACCGGATCGACTCGCTGCTGGTGGCGCTGTCGCTGACGATGGTGGTGACGCTGTGAGCACACCTTCTCGAACTCGCCCGGTGTCAGTGGCAGTTACCCCGCGCCAACTGACCCTCCCCGCACTCCTCCGCCGCGCCCTGTGGTGGACCCTGCTCACCCTCACGGGAGGCGTCGAGCGCCGCGGGCGCCTGCCGCGCGGCGGTTGCGTGGTCGTCGCCAACCACTCCTCGCACGCGGACACCGCCGCCCTCCTCGCCGCGCTGGACGCCCGCCACTCCCCCGCGATCGGCGCGGCCGCCGACTACTGGTTCGCCTCGCCGTGGCGGCGCCGGATCTGCAGCCGCCTCGCCGCGGGCTTCCCGGTGCGCCGCACGGGCGGCGGCATGGACGACCTCCTGGCCGAGGCCGACGGACTGCGCGCGGGCCGCGCCGTGGTCCTCTTCCCCGAGGGCACGCGTGGCCGGGACGGCGAGCTGGGGGCGTTCCACCGCGGTGCCCTCGTCCTCGCCGAGCACGCGGGCGTACCGGTCGTGCCCGTGGCCATCGCCGGCACCGACCGCCTGCTGCCCAAGCACGGCAGGCTCCGCCCCGCCCTGGTCCGTGTCGCCGTCGGCGCGCCGCTGCCCGCGTCGGCCACCCCGGCCGAGGCCCGCGACGCGGTGGCGGCGCTGCGTCGGCGTACGGCGGAAGAGCCGTTGGCGGACTCGGCGACGCGCAAGCGGGTCGCCGCGGTCGCGGGCTCCCGATGGGGACTGTTCGCGGGCTTCCTCTGGGCGGGCGCCGAGGCGCTGAGCTGGCCGCTGATGCCGGAGCTGTTCCTCGCGATCGCGTGCGTCGCGGTACCGCGCCGGGCCCTGAAGCTGTCGCTCGCGGCGCTCGCGGGCAGCCTGGCCGGCGGCCTCCTGGCGCTCCAACTCGGCGGGTCCGGCGTGCAGTTGCCCCAGCCCCTGACGACGGACCGGATGCGGGCCGAAGTGCGCCACGAACTCGCCGTCGAATCGGCGGCGGCCGTCCGCCACCAGCCCTGGAACGGCATCCCCTTCAAGGTGTACGCGCGCGAGGCGGGCCGCGCCGACATCGCCCCCTCCGACTGGCTGGCCCGCTCGGCCCTCTCGCGCGGCTCCCGCACCCTCACCGTGGGCCTCGCCTTCGGCGCCCTCGGCTTCCTCGCCCACCGCCTCCGCCGCCGCTACCCCCTCTACCTGGCCCTGCTCGGCACCGGTTTCACCACGGCCCTCACCCTGATCGTGACGGGCTGGAACTGATCGCCATCGGGCCGCACATTGGTCTGCACCATGGCGCGGACACCGTCCCCCGCAGCAGAATCGGACCATGTCTGACACCGAGCAGCAGCGAGAGTGGACCCCCATCCACGGCGAGCCCTACAGCTCCGTTCCGTACCGCCCCGACCGCATGCCCGCGGCCGAATCCCTGGCGCAGTCGGCCGAGTTGAGGGACCGAATGCGGGAGCGCCGCACCGTGCGGCAGTTCGCCCCGGACCCCGTGCCCGCGCAGGTCGTGCGGGACGCCATCGCGTGCGCGGCGACCGCCCCGTCCGGCGCGCACCAGCAGCCGTGGACGTTCGTCCTCGTCCAGGACCCGGACGTGCGCCGCCGCATCCGTGAGGCCGCGGAGCACGAGGAGCAGATCTCGTACGACGGCCGCCTCGGCGAGGAGTGGCTCGCGGCCCTGCGCCCCCTCGGCACGGACGAGGTGAAGCCGCACCTGACGGACGCGCCCGCCCTCATCGTCGTCTTCCAGCAGCGGTACTGGCTGGGCGAGGACGGCACCAAGCACAAGCATTACTACGTCGACGAGTCGGTCGGCATCGCGGTGGGGATGCTGCTGTCCGCCCTGCACCTGTCGGGCCTCGCCGCGCTGATCCACACGCCGAGCCCGATGCGGTTCCTGCGCGAGGTGCTCGGCCGCCCGGAGAACGAGAAGGCGTTCGCGGTGATCCCCGTGGGGTATCCGGCGGCGGACTGCCGGGTCCCCGATCTCGTACGGAAGTCACTGGATCAGGTGCTCGTGGAGGTCTGAGCGGAGACCAGGAGCTCCGAGAGGGCCGGATAGTCGGTGTAGCCCGCCGCACCGTGCGTGTACAGGTGGGCCGCGTCGATCTCCTGGAGGGGCGCCCCCGCGGCGAACCGTGCCGGCAGGTCGGGGTTGGAGATGAACCCGCGTCCGTACGACACGAGGTCGACGAGGCCGGTCGCGAGGACGGCCTCGCCCGCCTCCCGTGTCGTCGGGTCGCCGTTCTCGCCGACGTTGCCGATGAGGAGGCCGTGCCAGCGGGGCCGCAGGTCGGCGAGGGCCGGATAGCGGTCGTTGTCGGTCAGGTGGAGGTAGGCGAGGCCGAGTCCGTCGATCTCGTCGAGCAGCGCGCGGTAGACGGGGCCGGGGTCGGCCTCCGCCATGCCGAACTGCGGGTTGCCCGGCGAGAGCCGCAGCCCGAGCCGTTCGGCACCGATGGCGTCGGCGACGGCGTGGACCACCTCGACGGCGAAGCGGATGCGGTCGGCGACGGAGCCGCGCCCGTACTCGTCGTCGCGGAGGTTGGTGTTGTCGGCGAGGAACTGGTGGATCAAGTAGCTGTTGGCGCCGTGCAGTTCGACGCCGTCGAAGCCGGCCGCGACCGCGTTGCGGGCGGCGTCCACGAAGTCCTGTACCGCCGTGCGGATGTCGTCGCGGGTCATCTCGCGCGGGGCGACGTAGTCGGGCTTGGTGCCGTCCGGGCCGTGCGCGTGGCCGGGCGGCGTGACGGCCGACGGCGCGAGCGGCAGGTCCCCGTCGATGCGGGCCAGGGGGTGGCCGTTGCGGCCGCCGTGCATCAGCTGCGCGTAGATCCGGCCGCCCGCGGCGTGCACGGCGTCGGTGACCCGCCGCCACCCCTCGATGTGGGCGGCGGTCTGCAGCCCCGGGTAGCGCCAGCCGCTCTGGCCGCGGCTGCTGGGCCAGATGCCCTCGGTGACGATGAGCCCGGCGCCCGCGCGCTGGGCGTAGTGGTCGGCGACGACCGGCAGCGGAGTGCCGTCCTCCGCGGCGCGTGCGCGGGTCATGGGGGCCATCACCATGCGGTTGGGGAGGAGGCCGATGGGGCCTGCGGAATAGGGCGAGAGAAGCGCGGTGTTCGTCATGCCGGAACGGTAGAAGCTGACACCGGTGTGAGATTCAAGTGCGAAGGAGCACGGCGTGAGGATCGGCGAGCTGGCGAAGCGTACCGCTGTGAGCGAGCGGTCCCTGCGCTACTACGAGGAACAGGGCCTCCTGTACGCCGCCCGTACCCCGGGCGGCCACCGCGACTACCCGGAGTCGGCGGTGGACCGCGTCGTCCACATCCAGGAACTGTTCGCGGCGGGCCTGTGCAGCGCGAAGATCGTGCAGCTCCTGCCGTGCATGCGGGACAAGGACGGCGGCCCTTCGGCATCTGCCACCCCTTGGCTGGTGGACGAGCTGACGGAGGAGCGGGCCAGGATCGACCGTCAGGTCGCGGAGTTGCTGCGGGCCCGCGACGTCCTGGACGAGGTGATCACGGCGGCGTCCAGGGAGCCGCTGCCGGTACCGTCTGGATCATGACGTTATCCGCCTCCCGCAGAACGCTCCTCGGCACAGCAGCCGCCGCCCCCGTCCTCCTCTCCGTCTCCGGCACCGCGAGCGCGAAGGCCGCCCCGGCCGTCGGCGCGGCGGCCGCCTCCCCCGACGCCCTGCGCCGCCTGCGCGCCCTGGAGGAGAGCTATCCGGGCCGCATCGGCGTCCACGCCCTGCACACCGGCACCGGTGCCGTCGTCGCCTACCGTGCGGACGAACGGTTCGCCATCGCCTCGACGTTCAAGGCCCTGCTCGCCGCGGCCGTCCTGCGCCGGGCGCGGGAGCAGGAGCCCGGGCTGCTCGACGTGCTCATCAGGTACGGGCGTGATGATCTCGTCACGCACTCGCCGCGCACCGAGATGCACCTCGAAACGGGCATGACCGTACGGGAGTTGTGCGACGCCACCGTCACGTACAGCGACAACGCGGCGGCGAATCTGCTGATGCGGCGCATCGGCGGGCCCGTCGGTGTCACCGAGTTCGCACGGTCCCTCGGGGACACCCGCACCCGGCTCGACCGGTGGGAGACCGACCTGAACAGCAACATCCCCGGCGACCGGCGCGACACGACGACTCCGGCGGCGATGACCGCGAACCTGCGCAAGCTCGTCCTCGGCAAGGCCCTGCACCCGCTCGACCGCGGTCAGCTGATCCGCTGGCTCGTGGAGAACACCACCGGCGACAAGCGGATCAGGGCCGGGGTGCCGAAGGACTGGCGGGTCGGCGACAAGACCGGATCGCCCGCCTACGGAGGGGTCAACGACGTCGCCGTGGCGTGGCCGCCGAAGCAGGCGCCGCTGGTCGTCTCCGTGTACACGACCCGCCTCGACCCGGACACCCCCGGCGAGGACCGGATCGCGGAGGACATCACCCGGATCGTCGTCGACGCACTGGGCTGACCCCGGAAAAGACACCGCCTCCGACCGGGGTGGGGCCCAGGTCGGAGGCGGGGTTCAGGGGGCGGGCCGCGGAGGCCCGCCGGGTGGGCGTCAGCCCATGTGCGGGTAGCCGTACTCGGTCGGCGGGACCAGCGTCTCCTTGATGGCGCGGGTCAGCGTCCAGCGCTGCAGGTTCTGCGGGGCGCCGGCCTTGTCGTTGGTGCCGGAGGCGCGGCCGCCGCCGAAGGGCTGCTGGCCGACGACGGCGCCGGTCGACTTGTCGTTGATGTAGAAGTTGCCCGCGGCGTAGCGGAGCTTCTCCATCGTGTGCGCGGCGGCGGCGCGGTCGTTCGCGATGACCGAGCCCGTGAGCGCGTAGTCCGACGCCGACTCCATCTGGGTCAGCATCTCGTCGTACTTGTCGTCCTCGTAGACGTGGATCGCGAGGAACGGGCCGAAGTACTCGGTCGAGAAGACCTCGTTGGCCGGGTCGGTGCACTCGACGACGGTCGGGCGGACGAAGTAGCCCACCGAGTCGTCGTAGGTGCCGCCCGCGATGATCGTGCAGGTGTCGTCGGACTTGGCGCGGTCGATGGCCGCCTTGTTCTTGGCGAACGCGCGGTCGTCGATGACGGCGCCGATGAAGTTCGACAGGTCGGTGACGTCACCCATCTTGATGCCGTCGACCTCGGCCGCGAACTCCTCCTTGAACCCGTCGTTCCAGATGGAGGCCGGGATGTAGGCGCGCGAGGTCGCGGAGCACTTCTGGCCCTGGAACTCGAAGGAGCCGCGGGTCAGCGCGGTCTTCAGGATCGCGCGGTCGGCGCTCGGGTGGGCGACGACGAAGTCCTTGCCGCCGGTCTCGCCGACGAGACGCGGGTAGGTGCGGTACTTCGCGATGTTCTCGCCGACCGTCTTCCACAGGTGCTGGAAGGTCGGGGTCGAGCCGGTGAAGTGGATGCCGGCCAGGTCGCGGTGGTTGAGGGCGACCTCGGAGACGGCGATGCCGTCACCGGTGACGAGGTTGATGACGCCCTTGGGCAGACCCGCCTCCTCCAGGAGCTGCATGAGCAGCACGGCGGCGTGGGTCTGCGTCGGGGACGGCTTCCACACGACCACGTTGCCCATGAGGGCCGGGGCGGTCGGGAGGTTGCCCGCGATGGCGGTGAAGTTGAACGGCGTGATCGCGTAGACGAAGCCCTCGAGCGGGCGGTGGTCCAGGCGGTTCCAGACGCCGGTGGAGTTCGCCGGGGGCTGCTCGGCGAGCAGGTCACGGGCGTACTTCACGTTGAAGCGCCAGAAGTCGACGAGCTCGCACGGGGTGTCGATCTCGGCCTGCTGGGCGGTCTTGGACTGGCCGAGCATCGTGGAGGCGGCCAGCGTCTCGCGCCACGTCGTGGAGAGCAGCTCGGCGGCGCGCAGGATGATCGCGGCACGGTCGTCGAAGGACATCGCGCGCCACGCGGGAGCGGCGGCCAGGGCGGCGTCGATCGCGTCCTGGGCGTCCTGCTGGGTGGCGCCGCGGCCGGTGCCGATGACGGCCTGGTGGTTGTGCGGCTGCACGACCTGGAAGGGCTCGCCGCCGCCGAGGCGCTTGACGCCGCCGATGGTCATCGGCAGCTCGATGGGGTTCTCGGCGAGCTCCTTGAGCTTGGTCTCGAGGCGGGCACGCTCCGGCGAACCGGGGGCGTAGCCGTGCACCGGCTCGTTGACCGGCGCGGGGACCTGGGTCACAGCGTCCATGAGTTCCGTATCTCCTTAGAGGGGGTCGGGGGAAAGGGAGCTCAGCCCTTGGTGAGGTCAGCCCTTGGTGAGGATGGAGCGGCCGAAGAAGAGCAGGTTCGCCGGCTTCTCCGCGAGACGGCGCATGAAGTAGCCGTACCAGTCGGTGCCGTAGGCGGTGTACACCCGCATGCGGTGGCCCTCGGCGGCGAGCCGCAGGTGCTCGTCGCTGCGGATGCCGTACAGCATCTGGAATTCGTACTCGTCCAGTTTGCGCCCGGCACGGCGTCCGAGCTCCTGGGCGATGGAGATCAGGCGCGGGTCGTGGGACCCGATCATCGGGTACCCGTCACCCTCCATGAGGATGCGCATGATCCGCACGTACGCCTTGTCGATCTCCGCCTTGTCCTGGTACGCGACCTCGGCGGGCTCCTTGTAGGCGCCCTTCACGATACGGACGCGGCTGCCGGCGGCGGCCAGGCGGCGGGCGTCGGCCTCGGTGCGGAAGAGGTAGGACTGGATGACGCAGCCGGTCTGCGGGAATTCCTTCCGCAGCTCCTCGTGGATGGCGAACATCGAGTCGAGGGTGGTGTGGTCCTCGGCGTCCAGGGTGACCGTGGTGCCGATCGCGGCGGCGGCCTCGACGACGGGGCGCACGTTGGCGAGGGCGAGCTCGTGGCCGCCTTCCAGCGCCTGGCCGAACATCGACAGCTTCACGGACATCTCGGCCTTGGTGCCGAGCCCGAGGTCCTTCAGGCGCTCGATGAGCTCCAGATAGGCGTCGCGGGCGGCGTGGGACTGCTCGACGGTGGTGATGTCCTCGCCCACCACGTCGAGGGTGACCTCGAGGCCCTTGTCGGCGGCGTCGGCGATGATCGGGACGACCTGGTCGACCCCCTCGCCGGCAATGAACCGGGCCACGACCTGCTTGGTGCCGGGGGCCGCCGATACAAAACGGCGCATCTTGTCGCTGCGCGACGCGGCGAGGATCACGGGACCCAGCACGGGGCACCTCCACGGGTGTACGAAATCGGGGGCCATACCGACATAGCCCTACGCGGAGGGAATGCGGCGGTACGGCACGGAGAACCACCGTGAAATTTAAGGATCCACCCGATCGTGGGCCATCGACAGCTGTCACGCATCCGTGCCCTGGATCTCAGACAGATGTATGAAGAATGTCCAGAGCCGCGCGAGAATGGGGTCATGAAGGGCGATTACCAAGAACTGGTCGACGAGATCTCGGCGCTGCTCGGCGCCCCCGCGACCCTGGAGAACCGGGATTTCGAGCTGATCGCCTTCGGCGCGCACGACGGCGGGGGCGACAGCGGCTTCGACGCGACCGTCCTCGACCCGGTGCGGACCCGCTCGATCCTGACCCGGCGCTCCACGGCGGAGGTCCGCTCCTGGTTCGAGAGCTTCGGCATCACCCGCGCCACGACCCCGGTCCGCATCCCGCCCACCCCGGAGGCGGGCGTCCACCGCGGCCGCATCTGCCTTCCGGTACGCCATCGGGGGTTCGCCCTCGGGTACGTGTGGCTGCTGGACGGCGAGCCGGGCCCCAGCGACCAGCAGCTGACCGCCGCCATGGAGGTCGCCACCCGCATCGGCGCGCTGCTCGCCGACGAGGCGCAGGCGGGCGCCGACCTGACCCGGGAGTTCCGTGCGGTCCTGACGGCCGAGCGCGGCTGGCAGCGCGACATGGCGGTGGCCGCCCTGCGCACGGCGCTCGGCTCGCGCGGCGAGGGCCTGCACGCCGTGGTGTGCGTGGCACCCTGGCGCTCGGCGGACCCGGACGACGCCCCGGCGGCCCGTACGGTGCCGGGCGCGGCGGCGGTGTGCACGGTGCCGTGGGGCACGACCGCGCAGTCCCTCGCGGCGCTGGTGCGGCTGCGCTCGGCCGACGCGCTGTCGCCCGCGCACACGGCGGCGTCGCGCCTCCTGAACGCGGCGCCGGGTGCGGCGGCCGGCATCGCGGGGGCCCGGCACGGACTGGAGGATCTGGGCGCGGCCTGGTGGGAGGCGGCGGGGGCGGCGCGCGCGGCGCTGGCGGAGCGGCGGTTCGGGCCGGTGGCGCAGTGGTCGGACGTGGGCCCCTACCGCCTGCTGACGGCGCTTCCCCCGGAGGCGGCGCACGACCCCGTGGGCGCGGAGCTCCTCGGCCCCACCCACCGCGAACTCTCCCGTACCGCCGAGGTGTTCCTCGACTGCGCGGGCCAGGCGGGCCGCGCGGCCGCCGAACTGGGCATCCACCGCCAGACCCTCTACTACCGACTCTCCCGCGTCGAACAGCTCACCGGCCTCGACCTGGACGAGGGCGAGGACCGGCTGCTGCTGCACATGGTCCTGAAGTCGTCACGACTGTAAGGGCCGGGCAACGAACGATTACGGCCATGATCGTGGGGCGGTACGGTTCTCGACGTCCGAACATCCGTCCCCCCACACATGGGAGAACGAACACCTCATGAAGTTCAGGCTGTTGGCCCCCGCGGTCGCCTTCTCCGCCCTCGCGCTCGTCGGCACCACCGTCGCCACGAGCGGCACCGCCGTCGCCGCGTCGAAGCCCGACTGCTCCCGGCAGATCGTCAACGTCCCCGCCAAGGAGGCGGTCAAGGTGCGCACCTCGAAGAAGGTGAACGCCACGGCCGTCAGCCAGTGGAACAAGGGCAAGAAGGGCAGTCTCTGCAACGACGGCCACTTCTACACGGGCCAGAAGTACAAGCTGTGCGGCAAGACCAGCACCAAGTGGCTGTACGGCAGCGAGTTCAACAAGAAGCGGGGCTGGATCCCCGCCGCCTGCATCAAGTGGTCGTAACCACGTAAGCACCACCCGAGGCCGGTCCGCACCGCGGGCCGGCTTCAGCCGTTCTCGGCCGCCCGGTCCATCACGCGCCGCAGCCCCTCGGTGAGCTGCTCGGCGGTCGTCGCCGAGTCCGGGTCGAAGAGCCACTGCACCATCAGGCCGTTGAGCAGCGTGGTGTAGAAACGGCCCTCGCTCTCCACGAGATCCTCGGGGAGCTCGCTCTCCTCGATGCCGGTGAACAGCGCGGCGAGCCCGGCGGCCCCCTCCTTCTGCGCCTCGATCAGCAACTCGCGGATACCGGCGAGGCGTTCGCCCTGCGTGATGACCTCGAGCGTCATCATCCAGATGGGACGCATCTCGGGAACCGAGCGGATGATGTTGCCCCACACCCGCGCGAAGCGCTCAAGGCCTCCCTCGTCGGCGTCCACCTCGGTCCGCACCCCTTCGAAGTCGGTCCCCAGCGGCTCGACGAGCGCGATGTACGCCTCCGCCAGCAGCGCGTCCTTGGACCCGTAGTGGTAGCCGATGGACCCGAGATTGGTGCCCGACTCCTTCACGATGTCGCGGGCCGTCGTACGCACGAACCCCTTCTCCAGCAGGCAGCGCTTCGCGCCTTCGAGCAGATCTTCACGGTGTCCCATGCGTGGCACCTTACGCCGACCCCATACGAACGTCCTACACATCCGTACTAGACACACGTATAAGACGCCCGTACAGTCCTCGTCATGCAGACGAACCCGCGCGCCACCCGCAAGGAATGGACCGCCTTCGCCGTCCTGATGCTCCCGCTGCTCCTGGTCTCGATGGACGTCTCCGTCCTCTACTTCGCGATCCCCGAGATCAGCGCCGACCTGGCGCCCAGCGGCACCCAGCAGCTCTGGATCTTCGACATCTACGCCTTCGTCCTCGCCGGTCTCCTGATGACCATGGGCGCGGTCGGCGACCGCATCGGCCGCCGCAGGCTCCTCCTGTTCGGCGCCACCGCCTTCGGCGCCGCATCGCTCGTCGCGGCGTACGCGAACAGCGCCGAGACCCTCATCGCGGCCCGCGCGGTCCTCGGCATCGGCGGCGCGACCCTGATGCCGTCCACACTGGCGATCGTGCGCACCCTGTTCCGGGACGCCGGACAGCGCGCGAAGGCGATCGGCATCTGGCAGGGCGTCCTGGTGGCCGGCGTGGCGCTCGGCTCGGTGCTGAGCGGTGTCCTCGTCGAGTACTTCTGGTGGGGCTCGGTCTTCCTGGTCAACCTGCCCGCAATGGTGCTGCTCCTGGTCCTCGCGCCGGTGCTGATCCCGGAGTCCAAGGACCCGCACCCCGGCCGCTTCGACCTGCTGAGCGTGCCGCTGTCGATGGCCGCGGTGCTGCCGCTCGTATGGGGCCTCAAGGAGATGCCGTCCGAAGGCGTCGAACTCCCCTACGTCGCGTCCGTCGCCGTCGGCCTCGTCTTCGCCGCCCTGTTCGTCCACCGCCAGCGCACCGCCGCGTCGCCGATGATCTCGCCCGACCTGTTCCGCGGCCGCGGCCGCGCCTTCGGCGCCGCCGTCTCCCTGAACCTCATCTCCTCGCTGACGATGATGGGTTCGGCGTACTTCACCACGCAGTACCTGCAGTCCGTGCTCGGCAAGAGCGCGATGGAGGCCGCGCTGTGGGCACTGCTGCCCTCGGTCCTCATCGGCTTCGCCGCCCCGGTCGCCACGGTCCTCGTGCAGCGCGGCATGGACCGCGCCCACGTCGTCGCCACCGGCTTCGCCGTCTCCGCCTGCGGCTACGGTCTGCTCGCCCTGACCGGCACGTCGTCGCTCCGGCTCGTGCTCGCCGGGGCGGGCATGCTGGCCTCCGGCGCGGTCATCGTCGGCTCGCAACTCACCGACCTGGCCCTCGGCGCCGCCCCGGCGGAGAAGGCCGGCACGGCGTCCTCCCTCCTGGAGACGGGGCAGGAGTTCGGCGGCGCGATGGGCATGGCGCTGCTCGGCTCCATCGGCACCACGGTCTACCGGAACAACATGCCGGACACGGCGCCGGCCGAGGCCCGCGAGACCCTGACGGGCGCGGTGGCGACGGCGGGCCACCTGCCCGCCCGCACGGGCGACGCCCTCCTGGCAACGGCCAGGGATGCCTTCACCACCGGCATGCACGTGGCGGCGGTGACGGGAGCGGTGCTGCTGCTCGCGGCGGCGGGACTGGCGGCGGTGGCGCTGCGGAAGGTGCGGGTGCGGGAAGAGGCGCCGGGTTCCGAGCGCGTACCGGCATGACAGCTCCGCACGCACGAACGCCGGACGGGCTGGGAGTTCCAGCCCGTCCGGCGTTTGAGGACGAACTCGGCGAAGCCGGTGATCTACGGCGACCGGAGCCGCGGAGTACTAGTCGGTCAGGTCGACCGCGCGAACGGACTCCGCGCCGATCTCCGCGGAGAGCTCGTTCAGGACCGCCTGCGACACCGTGTCGTCCACGGTGAGGACGGCCAGCGCCTCCCCGCCCACGTCAGCACGGGCGACCTGCATGCCCGCGATGTTGATGCCCGCCTCGCCGAGGACACGGCCGACCGTGCCGACGACACCGGGGCGGTCGGCGTACCGGAGGACGACCATGTGGTCGGCGAGCGCCAGGTCCACGTCGTACTCACCGATGGAGACGATCTTCTGCAGGTGCTTCGGTCCGGCCAGCGTGCCGGAGACGGCGATCTCCTCGCCGCCGGAGAGCGTGCCGCGCACGGTGACCACGTTGCGGTGGTCGGGCGACTCGGAGCTCGTGGTGAGGCGGACCTCGACCCCGCGCTCCTGGGCGAACAGCGGCGCGTTCACGTACGACACCGTCTCGTCGACGACGTCCTCGAACACGCCCTTCAGCGCGGACAGTTCGAGCACCTTCACGTCGTGCTGGGTGATCTCGCCGTACACCTCGACGTCGAGGCGGGCCGCGACCTCCTGGGCGAGCGCGGTGAAGATCCGGCCGAGCTTCTCGGCGAGCGGCAGGCCGGGACGGACGTCCTCGGCGATGACGCCGCCCTGCACGTTCACCGCGTCCGGCACGAGCTCACCGGCGAGGGCGAGGCGCACCGACTTGGCGACGGCGATGCCCGCCTTCTCCTGCGCCTCGTCCGTGGAGGCGCCGAGGTGCGGGGTGCAGACGACCTGGTCGAACTGGAAGAGCGGGGAGTCCGTGCAGGGCTCCTTCGCGTACACATCCAGGCCGGCGCCCGCGACGCGGCCCTCCTTGAGGGCGGAGTGCAGCGCCTCCTCGTCGACGATCCCGCCGCGCGCGGCGTTGACGATGCGGACGGACGGCTTGACCTTGTGCAGCGCCTCGTCACCGATGAGACCGAGGGTCTCGGGCGTCTTGGGCAGGTGCACGGTGATGAAGTCCGAGACTTCCAGCAGCTCGTCCAGCGAGAGGACCTTCACGCCCATCTGGGCGGCGCGCGCGGGCTGCACGTACGGGTCGTAGGCCACGACCTTCATGCCGAAGGCGCTCATGCGCTGCGCGACGAGCGCGCCGATGCGGCCGAGGCCGACGACGCCGAGGGTCTTCTCGGCCAGCTCGACACCCGTGTACTTCGAACGCTTCCACTCGCCGTTCTTCAGGGCGGTGTTGGCCTGCGGGATGTTGCGCGCGGTGGCGAGGAGCAGACCGCAGGCGAGCTCGGCGGCGGTGACGATGTTGGAGGTCGGTGCGTTCACGACCATCACGCCGGCCTTGGTGGCGGCGGACACGTCGACGTTGTCCAGACCGACGCCCGCGCGGGCGACGACCTTCAGCTTCTTGGCCGCGGCGATGGCCTCGGCGTCGACCTTGGTCGCAGAGCGGACCAGGATCGCGTCGACCTCGGCGATGGCGGGCAGCAGCTCGGCACGGTCCGCGCCGTTGCACTGGCGGATCTCGAAGTCCGGCCCCAGCGCGTCGACGGTGGCGGGCGACAGCTCTTCGGCGATGAGTACGACGGGTTTGCCGGTGGCAGCAGTGCTCACGTGAGTCCTCACAAGTCCCTTGCGGACGGCCGTCCCGACGGCCGCAGGCGGAGTCGCTTAGCCGCGTGGAAGACGCACGACGCTGTGGGCCCGACGCGAATGTTGAACAGAAGCATAGTGGCGCCATGGACGTCGTCGTGCTCCTCGATGGAAGGATCACCCGTCCGTGGCTGGACACGATGGACAAGGGCCGGGGCGGCTGCCCCGGCCCTTGTCCTCACGACTTACGCGTCGTCGTCGTTGACCCAGCTCATGAGCTTGCGCAGCTCCTTGCCCGTGGTCTCCAGGAGGTGGTTCTCGTCCTGGGTCTTGTACTCGTTGTACTTCTTCAGACCGCCGTGGTACTCGTCCATCCAGTTCTTGGCGAACGTGCCGTCCTGGATCTCGGCGAGGACCTTCTTCATCTCGGCCTTGGTGGCGTCCGTGATGATCCGCGGGCCGGTGATGTAGTCGCCCCACTCGGCGGTCTCGGAGACGGACCAGCGCATCTTCTCCAGGCCGCCCTCATACATGAGGTCCACGATCAGCTTCAGCTCGTGGAGGCACTCGAAGTACGCGATCTCCGGCTGGTAGCCCGCCTCGGTCAGGGTCTCGAAGCCCGCCTTGACCAGCGCGGCGGTGCCGCCGCAGAGCACGGCCTGCTCGCCGAACAGGTCGGTCTCGGTCTCCTCGGTGAAGGTCGTCTTGATGACGCCCGCACGCGTGCCGCCGATGCCCTTGGCGTACGAGAGCGCCAGCTCGAAGCCCTTGCCGGTCGCGTCCTGCTCGACGGCCGCGATACACGGAACGCCGCGGCCCTCCTCGTACTGACGGCGGACCAGGTGGCCCGGGCCCTTGGGGGCGACCATGCAGACGTCGACGCCCTCGGGGGCCTTGATGAAGCCGTAGCGGATGTTCAGGCCGTGGCCGAAGAACAGGGCGTCGCCGTCCTTGAGGTTGTCCTTGATGGACTCCTCGTAGACCTTGGCCTGGATCGGGTCCGGCACCAGGATCATGATGACGTCGGCCTCGGCCGCCGCCTCCGAGGGGGTGACGACCCGCAGGCCCTGCTCCTCGGCCTTCGCCTTGGACTTGGAGCCCTCGTGCAGACCGACGCGGACGTCGACACCCGAGTCACGGAGCGACAGCGCGTGGGCGTGGCCCTGGCTGCCGTACCCGATGACCGCGACCTTGCGGCCCTGGATGATGGACAGGTCGGCGTCGGCGTCGTAGAACAGCTCGGCCACTGGGAATCTCCTATGTGTGCTGGTGTTGCGTCCCACCGTACGGCGGGCGGGGGAAGGGAAGTCTGCCGGTCTCGCCATGCGGGCCGGATGTTGCTATGCGCTCCGGTCGAGCGCCCGCAGGCTGCGGTCGGTGATGGAGCGGGAGCCGCGGCCGATGGCGATCGTGCCGGACTGGACGAGCTCCTTGATGCCGAAGGGCTCCAGCATCTTGAGCATGGCCTCCAGCTTGTCGCTGCTGCCCGTCGCCTCGATGGTGACGGCCTCCGGGGAGACGTCCACGGTCTTGGCGCGGAACAGCTGGACGATCTCGACGATCTGGGAGCGGGTCTCGTTGTCGGCGCGGACCTTCGCGAGGACGAGTTCGCGGGCGACCGCGGCACCCGGCTCCAGTTCGACGATCTTCAGGACGTTGACGAGCTTGTTGAGCTGCTTCGTGACCTGTTCGAGCGGCAGGTCCTCGACGTTCACGACGATGGTGATGCGCGAGATGTCGGGGTGCTCGGTGACGCCCACGGCGAGCGAGTCGATGTTGAAGCCGCGGCGGGAGAACAGGGCGGCGATCCGGGCGAGGATGCCGGGGGTGTTCTCGACCAGGACGGAGAGCGTGTGCTTGGTGGACATGGCTCTTGGTCTCTCTTTCGCTCTCGGTCTCAGTCGTCTTCGTTGTCGCCGAAGTCGGGGCGGACGCCCCGGGCGGCCATGACCTCGTCGTTCGAGGTGCCGGCGGCGACCATCGGCCAGACCTGGGCGTCCTCGTGGACGATGAAGTCGACGACGACGGGCCGGTCGTTGATGGCGTTGGCCTCGGCGATGACCTTGTCGAGGTCCTCTGGGCGCTCGCAGCGCAGCGCCACACAGCCCATGGCCTCCGACAGCTTCACGAAGTCCGGGACGCGGGTGCCCTTGTTGGGGCCGATGTCCTCGGGACCGCTGTGCAGCACCGTGTTGGAGTAACGCTGGTTGTAGAACAGCGTCTGCCACTGGCGGACCATCCCGAGGGCGCCGTTGTTGATGATGGCGACCTTGATCGGGATGTTGTTCAGGGCGCAGGTGGTGAGCTCCTGATTGGTCATCTGGAAGCAGCCGTCGCCGTCGATCGCCCAGACCGTGCGGTCCGGCTGTCCGGCCTTGGCGCCCATCGCGGCCGGGACCGCGTAGCCCATCGTTCCGGCGCCGCCGGAGTTGAGCCAGGTGGCGGGCTTCTCGTACTCGATGAAGTGCGCGGCCCACATCTGGTGCTGGCCGACGCCCGCCGCGAAGATCGTGCCCTCCGGGGCGAGCTGCCCGACGCGCTCGATGACGTGCTGCGGCGAGAGCGAACCGTCCTCGGGCTGCGTGTAGCCGAGGGGGTAGGTGTCGCGCCAGCGGTTGAGGTCCGTCCACCAGGCGGTGTAGTCACCCGTGTGGCCCTCGGTGTGCTCGGCCTGGACGGCCTGGACGAGGTCCGCGATGACCTCGCGGGCGTCACCGACGATCGGCACGTCGGCGGCGCGGTTCTTGCCGATCTCGGCCGGGTCGATGTCGGCGTGGACGATCTTCGCGTACGGGGCGAAGCTGTCCAGCTTGCCGGTGACGCGGTCGTCGAAGCGGGCTCCGAGGGCGACGATCAGGTCGGCCTTCTGCAGCGCGGTGACGGCGGTGACCGCACCGTGCATGCCCGGCATTCCCACGTGCAGCGGGTGGCTGTCGGGGAATGCGCCGAGCGCCATCAGTGTGGTGGTGACGGGCGCTCCGGTGAGCTCTGCCAGGACCTTCAGCTCGGCGGTGGCCTGTGCCTTCAGGACACCTCCGCCGACGTACAGGACCGGGCGCTTGGCCGCCGTGATGAGCTTGGCGGCCTCGCGGATCTGCTTGGCGTGCGGCTTGGTCACCGGGCGGTAGCCGGGCAGGTCCTGCTGCGGCGGCCAGGAGAACGTCGTCTGCGCCTGGAGGGCGTCCTTGGCGATGTCCACGAGGACGGGGCCCGGGCGGCCCGTCGAGGCGATGTGGAAGGCCTCGGCGATGGTGCGCGGGATGTCCTCGGCCTTGGTGACCAGGAAGTTGTGCTTGGTGATCGGCATCGTGATGCCGACGATGTCCGCCTCCTGGAAGGCGTCCGTGCCGATGGCCTTGGAGGCCACCTGGCCGGTGATCGCGACCATCGGGACGGAGTCCATGTGGGCGTCGGCGATCGGGGTGACCAGGTTGGTGGCGCCGGGGCCGCTCGTCGCCATGCAGACGCCGACCTTGCCGGTGGCCTGCGCGTAGCCGGTCGCGGCGTGGCCCGCGCCCTGCTCGTGCCGGACCAGGACGTGCCGCACGCGGGTGGAGTCCATCATCGGGTCGTACGCGGGGAGGATGGCGCCGCCCGGAATGCCGAACACCGTGTCGGCCCCGACTTCCTCGAGAGAACGAATGAGGGACTGCGCACCCGTGACGTGCTCGACGGGGGCGGACTGCTGTCCTGAGGATCGGGGCCGCGGCTGCGGATGGTGGGCCCCGGTGGCCTGCTCGGTCATCGGCATTCTCTTCTCGAAGCTGAGGGTTTTTGCGGGGTGTTTGCGGGGGTTTGGCAGGTGCCAGTGCAACAAAAAACCCCTCGTGCCGTGAGGCAAGCGAGGGGAGCGCGCCGGGTGCGGTCGCTGGGGATCCGGTGTTCGGACCGGTCCGTCCCAGCTTCAGCCGACGCGCTTTCCAAGTACGAGAATTCGGGTGCGCATGGCATTGACCCTCCCCCCGGCACGCAGTACCTGTCAAGTAGGTGGGACGGGGGTCTCATTATGTGAACGCGCGTAGGCCGCGGGGCCGCCGGTGAGCGTCCCCGGAGGGCCGCCCGCGTACGTCCCCGGGGGTCCGACCGCGTACGGGGAGGCGCCGCTCGCGAACGGTCCGGCAGGGCCGCCGTACGCCGCCGCCGAGCCGCCCGTGTACGTCGCGGGACGGCCGCCCGCGAGCACCGGTTCGGCCTGGCCGCGCGGCACCGGGTACTCGCCCATCGTGAGCGCCCGCCGCAGCCGGTACTCGTCGAGCGGTCCGGCGAACGCCGCCCCCTGCCCGTGGGTGCAGCCCATCGCGCGCAGGGCCACCACCTGCTCGGGCAGGTCCACGCCGTCGGCCACGGAGTCGAGGCCCAGGTCGCCCGCGATGCGCAGCAGTCCGGAAGTGATCTTGTGCAGCCGCGCGGACTCGACTACGCCCTCGACGAGGCCGCGGTCCAGCTTCAGCACGTCGACGGGGAGCCGGCGCAGGGCCGTGATCGCCGCGTACCCACTGCCGAAGCCGTCGAGCGCGATGCGCACACCGAGTCTGCGCAGGGCGGCGAGCCGTCGCTCCAGGTCGTCGAGCGAGACCCGGGGGTCGGTCTCGGCGAGCTCGACGACGAGCGCGCCGGAGGGCAGCCCGTGCCTGGTCAGAAGCGCCTCGATGGAGCCCATCGGCATGGAGCGGTCCAGGAGGCGGCGCGCGCTCATCCGCACGCTGACGGGCACGGCGTGCCCGGTCCTGCCGCGCTCGGCGGCCTGCTCCACGGCCTTCTCGAACATCCAGCGGCCCAGCTCGGCCGCCCGCTTGTCCTGGCCCTCCTTGGAGTCGGCGACCCGCAGGAACTCGGCGGGCGTGAAGAGGATGCCCTGCGCCGAGCGCCAGCGGGCCTGCGCGGCGACCGCCGTGATCCGGCCGTCGTCCAGGGAGACGACGGGCTGGTGGAGCAGCGCGAACTCGCCGTCGTGCAGGGCGGCGCGCAGCCGGGTGGCGAGCTCCGCCTTGCGGACGACGTCGGCCTGCATCTGGGGTGCGTACAGCTCGACACGCCCCTTGCCCGCGGCCTTGGCGCGGTACATCGCGAGGTCGGCGTTGCGCAGGAGCTCCCCCGCGCCGGTGCCCGGTTCGGCGAAGGCCACGCCGATGGAGGCCGCTACGCGCACGTCGTTGCCGTCGATGGCGTAGGGCTGGGACAGGGCGATTCTGAGCCGGTCGGCCAGCTCGTAGATGTGCCGTTCTCTCGCGGCCTGGTCCCGGGTCCCGTCGCCGACGATGAGGGCCGCGAACTCATCGCCGCCGAGCCGGGAGGCGGTGTCGCCCGAACGCACCGCCTCCTGGAGTCTGCGCGCGGCCTGGATGAGGAGCTCGTCCCCGGCCTGGTGTCCGATGGTGTCGTTGACGGCCTTGAAGCCGTCGAGGTCGATGAAGAGCACGGCCGTGCCGCGGTCGGTGACTCTGCGGCCGGTCAGCGCCTGGCTCACGCGCCGGGTGAACAGCGCGCGGTTGGGCAGGTCGGTCAGCGGGTCGTGCTCGGCGTTGTGCTGCAACTGCGCCTGGAGCCTGACCCGTTCGGTGACGTCCCTGCTGTTGAAGATGAGTCCGCCCTGGTGGCGGTTGACGGTGGACTCCACGTTGAGCCAGTCGCCGTCGCCGGACTTGAAGCGGCACTCGATACGGGTGGTGGGTTCCTCGCCGGGGTCGGCGGCGAGGAATCTGCGCACTTCGTGGACGACGCGTCCGAGGTCCTCGGGGTGCATGAGGGAGGCGAGTTCGGAGCCCACGAGCTCTTCCGCGTCCCTGCCGTAGACCCCGGAGGCGGCCGGGCTCACGTAGTGCAGGATGCCGTTCGGCGCGGCGATCATGATGACGTCGCTCGATCCCTGGACCAGGGACCTGAAGTGGTTCTCCTTCTGGGCCAGTTCCTGGGTGAGCGTGATGTTGTCCAGGAGCATGATGCCCTGGCGCACCACGAGTGCCAGCACGACGGTGCCCGCGGTGAAGAGCACGACGCGGTCCACACTGCGGCCGTTCAGCACGTTGTAGAGGATCCCCAACGTGCAGACGGCGGCGGCCAGATACGGCGTGAGGGCGGCCAGCGATCCGGCGATCGGACGGGTCGCGGGGGCCGGTTCCTCGGGCCCGCTGTCGTACTGCACGCGCCCGCGGCCCGTGCCCTGCCCGTCGCGCGCGTGCCAGGGGGCGGCCCACGGAGCGTAGGCAAGGAGGAGCGAGCCCGCGAACCACCCGGCGTCGAGCATCTGGCCGGAGCGGTAACTGGTGTGCAGCAGCGGTGAGGTGAACAGCGCGTCGCACATCACCGTCAGGGCGAGCGCCCCGATCGCGGTGTTCACCGCGGAGCGGTTGGCGGACGACCTCCTGAAGTGCAGCGCCAGGACCATGCTGACCAGCGCGATGTCGAGGAGGGGGTACGCGAGCGAGAGCGCTGCGTACGCGACGCTCTGGCCCTCGAACTGCGCGGTGTGCGCGAGCGCGAGGCTCCAGGAGAGCGTGAGGAGCGAGCCCCCGATCAGCCACGAGTCGAGAGCGAGGCACCCCCAACCCGCCTTCGTCACCGGGCGCTTGGCGAGCACGAGGAGTCCGATGATGGCGGGCGGTGCGAAGCAGAGGAAGAACAGGTCGGCGAAGCCCGGGCTGGGGACGGGGCGGTCGAGAACGACCTCGTACCAGCCCCACACCCCGTTGCCGAACGCTGCCATCGCGGAGGAGAGCGCGAAGAGCAGCCATGCGGGTCGAAAGCGGCTTCGGCGGGTGCGGGAGTACCGGAAGCAGGAGACCGCGGCGGCGGCCGCGGCGACGCTCAGTCCGAAGTCGCCCATGATCAGGGCCAGTCGCTCGGATCCCCAGCCGAGGGCCGAGCCGGTGGCGTACGCCCCGCAGACCAGCAGCAGCGCCAGCTGGGAGACGACGCCGCGGCCTCCCGGCAGTGGGCGCCGGGCCAGCGGAATCCTGGTCGACAGCGCCGCCACTCCCCCGTCGAGGACGGGGGTGGAGGTCGCGCGGGCGTTCACCGGGCCGCCCCGGTCCGTGCCGCCCCCGTGTCCGTCCGGCTCGCGCGTCGGCCGGGCCGACAGGGGCGCTGTGGTGTGCGGCGGCGTCCGGTGGTGCGGCTCGCGGTTCGCCTGCGTCTGCGGGTCGGTGTGCGCCGGAGTCGCCGGCTGAGGTTTCGCCGCGTCGGATCGTTCACCCATAGGCCGTGCATCGCCCGTCGCCCCCCTCGCAGTCTGATGTCTCGTCCCCGCGCCGAACGGTCCACGGCGCATCCCCTGTCGGGACGATACACCAGACTCGTCACTCAGGGACATAGCTCCTCTACGCTCCGTGACTGCCGGAGGAGAAGCGGGCACGGGGTGCACACGGACCGACGCGGAGCGTGCACGAATCGCTCCGAGGCGATCAACTGCCCGTCGTCAGCACCACGTTGTCCAGTGGCCGGCCGGCGACGTATTCGGTGAGTTGCGCGGCCAGCAGGCGTTTGGCTCGGGGCAGGTACGCCGAGGACGAGCCGCCCACGTGCGGACTGACAAGTGCCCCTGGAGCGTGCCACAGCGGGTGACCTGCGGGCAGCGGTTCGGGGTCGGTCACGTCGAGGGCAGCGGTGAGACGGCCGGACTCCAGTTCGGCGAGGAGCGCCTTGGTGTCGACGACGGGTCCGCGGGCCACGTTCACGAGCAGCGCGCCGTCCTTCATGCGGGCCAGGAAGTCCGCTCCCACCAGCCCGCGCGTGGCCTCGGTGAGCGGTGTCGCGAGGATGACGACGTCTGCCTGGGGCAACAGGGACGGCAGCTCGGCGAGCGGGTGCACGGGGCCGCGCTCCGTGGCACGGGCAGAGCGCGCGACGCGCGCCACCCGCGCGCACTCGAACGGGGTGAGCCGGTCCTCGATGGCGGAACCGATCGCTCCGTATCCCACGATGAGCACGGATCTGTCGGCGAGTGCCGGGTAGAAACCGGACCGCCACTCCTCCTGCCGCTGCCCCTCCACGAAGCGCGGGATGCCGCGCAGCGAGGCGAGGACGAGGGCGAGCGCGAGCTCGGCGGTGCTCGCGTCGTGGACTCCGCGGGCGTTGCACAACCGCACGCCGGGCGCGAGGAATTTGATCCCCGGTTCCACGTGATCGATCCCCGCGGTCAGTGTCTGTACGACGCGCACGGACGTCATGGCGGACAAGGGACGTACCGCGACCTCCGTGCCCTGCATATAAGGCACCACATAGAAGGCGCAGTCGGCCGGGTCCGCGGGGAACTCCGGGCCGCCGTCCCAGTAACGGTAGGTGAGCCCGGCCTCCGCCGGGCCGGGCAGGCCCTCGATCTCGTGCGCCTCAAACGGAAGCCATACGTCTGTCGTCATGGCTGGAGGCTAATGCGCGCCGGAGTGCGCCGTCCCCGGGAGGGCAACGGTCGAGGCCACCGGGGCGAAAGGTTAGTTTGGATGATCTCCGAACGAGGGGCGGGAGGGCACGACCAGGTGGAGCGCAGGACGATCGGCGCGGGGGCGCTCGAAGTGGGCGCCGTCGGACTCGGCTGCATGCCGATGAGCTGGGCGTACACCGGCTCGCGGCAGCGGGGGGACGCGTCGGTGCGGACCGTGCACGCGGCGCTGGACGCGGCGGGTGCCGCCGGCGGCGGCCGCGGCGGGGGAATGCTGCTGGACACGGCGGACATGTACGGGCCCTTCACCAACGAGCTGTTGATCGGCAGAGTCTTGAAGGAGCGGCGCGCGGAGGCCTTCGTCTCGACGAAGTGCGGGCTGCTGGTGGGCGAGCAGCACATCGTCGCCAACGGCCGCCCGGGCTATGTGAAACGGGCCTGCGACGCATCGCTGCGACGGCTCCAGACGGACACCATCGACCTTTATCAACTGCACCGCGCCGACCCCGAGATCCCCATCGAGGAGACGTGGGGCGCGATGGCCGAACTCGTCGCCGCGGGGAAGGTGCGGGCCCTGGGGCTGTGCGCCGTGGGGGCGCGCGCCCAGCGGCGTTCTGCGCCGGGGCGCCCGGGCCGGGGGCTGCACGATCTGACGATCCGGCAGCTGGAACGGGTGCAGCAGGTGTTTCCGGTGAGTGCGGTGCAGGCCGAGCTGTCGGTGTGGTCGCCGGAGGCGCTGGACGCCCTGCTGCCGTGGTGCGTGGCGCGCGGTGTCGGGTTCCTCGCGGCGATGCCGCTGGGGAATGGTTTCCTCACGGGGACGCTGAAGCCCGGCATGGGCTTCGAGCCCGACGATCTGCGGGCCCGGCACCCCCGCTTCACCGCCGAGATGATGGCGGCGAACCAGCCGCTGGTGGTGGGGCTGCGCCGGGTGGCGGAGCGGCACGGGGCGACGCCGGCGCAGGCCGCGCTGGCCTGGGTGCTCGCGCAGGGTCGGCACGTGGTGCCGATACCCGGGGCCAAGCGGGAGCGGTGGGCGGTCGAGAACGCCGGGGCCGCGGCGATCCGGCTCACGGAGCGTGACCTGGCGGAGATCGCGGCGCTGCCGCCGGCGCTGGGGTCGTGGGACTGAGTGAAGTGGTGGGGTCCGGAGCTGAATGCCGGGGGGCGGGGGCCGATTCATGACCGGGTGATCTCGTGGTCGTGGATCGGGAACCTGCGGGGCGTGGGCGGTGACCGGGTGATCTCGTGGTCGTGGATCGGGAACCTGCGGGGCGTGGGCGGTGTATGAACAGGAGAAGCGCTGCGTCGAAGGGATCCTGATCGTGCATCGACCTGCTGTTACGGCCGCGATGGCCACCGCCGCCCTCGTCTTCGCGGCCGGGTGCTCGTCCGGCGGCGACGATGAACGGGACCGGGCCGAGAGCCCGCCGAAGCGGGACGGGACGAGCCAGTCCCCCACCGGCAAGGCGGGCGGCGACGCCCCGCCGGAGAAGGGCTCGGCGAAGGTCGTCCGCACCCTGACCACCGACCTCGAATCCCCCTGGGGCCTCGCCCCGCTGCCCGGCGGCGACCTGCTCGTGTCCTCGCGCGACGAGGGGACGGTCACCCGGATCGACGGGAAGACGGGCAAGAAGACGGAGCTCGGCTCGGTGCCGGGCGTCTCTCCCGGCGGCGAGGGCGGCCTGCTGGGCCTCGCGCTCTCTCCGTCGTACGCCTCGGACCACTTCGTGTACGCCTACTTCACGACGGAGTCCGACAACCGCATCGCCCGGATGCTGTACGACGAGAAGAAGCCGGAGGGCGAGCAGCTGGGCGCACCCGACACGGTCTTCAAGGGCATCCCGAAGGGCACGATCCACAACGGCGGCCGGATCGCGTTCGGCCCGGACAAGATGCTGTACGCGGGCGCGGGTGAAACGGGGGACACGGACCTCGCGCAGGACAAGAAGTCCCTGGGCGGCAAGATCCTCCGCCTCACTCCGGACGGCGACCCCGCCCCGGACAACCCCTTCGGCGACTCTCCCGTGTACTCGTTCGGGCACCGGAACGTGCAGGGCCTGGCCTGGGACGAGCAGAAGAGGCTGTGGGCCTCGGAGTTCGGCCAGGACACCTGGGACGAGCTGAACGAGATCAAGTCCGGCGGGAATTACGGCTGGCCGGAGGTCGAGGGCAAGGAGGGCAAGGAGGGCTTCCGCGATCCGGTCGCCCAGTGGAAGACCTCCGAGGCCTCACCGAGCGGCATCGCCTATGCGGAGGGCTCGGTCTGGATGGCGGGGCTGCGGGGTGAGCGGTTGTGGCGCGTCCCGGTGCGGGGCGTGGCGGGCGATCCGGAGCCGCAGGCGTTCCTGGAGGGCGAGCACGGCCGCCTGCGCACGGTGCTCGCGGCGGGCGGCGACAAGCTGTGGCTGGTCACCAATGAGACGGACTCGCGGGGCACGCCGGAGAAGGGGGACGACAAGATCCTGGAGGTGCAGGTGAAGTAGCTCAGTTGTCCGGATCGGCAGGGTCCGGGGATGCGGCGGAGTCCGGGGATGCGTGGGAGTCCGAGGTCACGTCGGTGCGTGGCGACGGCACGGGTGGGCGTACGACCACCTTGCCCGAGGACAGGTCTATCGGGCCGCGCCCCGGGTCGCCGTCGGCGTGGTCGACGCGGGTCAGTTCCAGGCGCTTCTGCTCGTCGTCGGTGTGCTTGCGGCCCGGCGCGAACAGGGCCTCGATCGCGTTGAACACTGCGCCTCCCAGGAGCCGAGATTCCGCAGTCCAGCGTAAGCGAGGCCGTCACGGTTCGGCCGGGGCGCGGGAACGAGCAGGTCAGCGCACCGCCTGCGTACTGCCCGCTACCTGGCCACGGCCCGCTGCCTGGCCTCGGCCCGGTGCCGGCCCGCGGCCCGGTTCATGCCCGGGGTCCGCCGCCTGTTCGCGGTCCGGCGTCGGGAACAGGCGCAGGCGGTGGGCGAGCGCGGCGGCCTCGCCCCGGCCGGTGACGGACAGCTTCGCCAGGATGTTGGAGACGTGGACGCTCGCCGTCTTCGGGGAGATGAAGAGCTCCTCGGCGATCTGACGGTTGCTGCGGCCCACGGCGACCAGCCGCAGGACGTCCCGCTCCCTGCTGGTGAGACCCAGCGCCTCGGCGGGGTCGGCCGGGGCCTCGGGGGCGCGGGGGGCCTCCGAGGGGTTCAGGGTGAGGCGGGCGCGCTGGGCGAGTCCGGTGATCGCGTCGGAGAGCGGCCGGGCGCCGAGCCGTTCGGCCACCTCCACCGCCTGGCGCAGGAGGCATGCGGCGCGCTCGCGGTCGGTGGTGTCCGGGCCGAGGAGGGACTCGGCCAGGCGCAGGCGGGCGCGGGCGAGGTCGAAGGGGCGGTCGAGGGGTTCGAGGGCGGTGACCACGGTGGTCCAGTCGGCCACGGTGTCGCGGCCCTCGGAGCGGAGGAGTTCGGCGCGGGTCCACTCGTCGTAGGCCCGCCAGAGCGGGATGGGGGTGGCGAGGGTCTTCGTGGCGCCGCGGATGCGGGCGAGGGCGGCGGGGCGGCCGGGTTCGGCGGCGGGCAGTCCTCGGGCGTCGGCCTCCATCCGGGCGGCGGCGAGCAGGAGGGGCCAGCCGTACTTGTAGGTGCCGAAGGGGAGGCCGGGGGCGACGCCGCGTTCGAGTTCGGCGCGGCCGTCGAGGATGCGGCCCTCGGCGGCGGCGACGCCCACGGCGATGCGGAGGAGGACGAGGAGGTACTGGGGCTGGGGGTCGTGGGTGCCGAGGTGCTGGTGGGCGGTCTGCATGTGCCGGGTGGCGGCGGCGTACTCACCGCGGTGCAGGGCCATGCGTGCGAGGCGTTCGGCGGCCGAGACACGGGGTTTTGAGCTGTGGACGCAGCGTTGGGTGTGGGCGACGGCGTCGGCGGCCTCGTCCCATCGGCCGAGGGAGATGAGGGACTCGGCGACGTTGGCCCAGACCCAGCCCTCGGTGTCGACCAGGCCGTACTTGCGGCAGAACTCGATGCCCTCCATGCCGACGCGTACGGCTTCGGCGGAGCGGCCGACTCCTTCGAGGGAGGAGGGAAGGTTGATGTGGACGCGGCTGAGGTTGGTGACCAGGGCGTCGCGGACGACGCGGTCCCTGATCTCGTACATCTCGGCGAGACCGGCCTCGGGGTCGCCGGCCTCGACGAGGAGGGCGCCGCGGGTGAGACGGGCGTTGAGCTCGATGACGTCGGCCTTGACCATGCGGGCGTACTCGACGGCGCGCTCGGCGGCCGCCAGGGTGTCGGGGCCCGGGTCGTGGAGCATGCCCCAGGAGGCGCGGTGGACCAGGACTTCGGCGTGCACCTCGGAGGGCGGCAGGCCGCGCATCAGCTCCTGCGCCTTGGCTATCTCGTCCCAGCCGTCGCTGCGGCCCAGGGTGGAGACCAGCCGGGAGCGGGCGATCCAGAACCAGGCGGCGCGGTGGGGGTCGTGGCCGTCGTCGAGGGTGCGCAGGGCGCGCTTGGTGATCTTCAGGGCGCGCTCGCGCTCGCCGCAGAGGCGGCCCGCGACCGTCGCCTCGGCCATCAGGTCCAGATAGTCGAGGGGGGTGGTGGCGGGGTCGCAGCCGCAAGGGGGGTAGCCCTCGACGTAGTCGGCGGGGCGGAGTTCCCTGCGGATGGCGTCCGGGGCGTCGTCCCACAACTCCATCGCGCGTTCGAGGAGACGCAACTGCTCGCTGTAGGCGTGCCGGTGGCGGGCTTCGACGGAGGCACCGAGGACGGCGGGCAGGGCCTTGGCGGCGTCGTGCGCGTGGTACCAGTAGGCGGCGAGGCGGGCGGCGCGCTGGTCGGCGGCGACCAGCGAGGGGTCGGCCTCCAGGGCTTCGGCGAAGCGGCGGTTGATGCGGGAGCGTTCGCCGGGCAGCAGGTCGTCGCTGACGGCCTCGCGGACCAGGGAGTGCCGGAAGCGGTAGCCGTCGCCGTCCGGGGAGGCGAGCAGGATGTTGGCGCCGACCGCGGCCCGCAACGCCTCGATCAGGTCGTCCTCGCCGAGCCCGGCGACCTCGGCGAGCAGTTCGTACTCGACGGTGGAGCCGCCCTCGGCGACGATGCGCGCCACCCGCTGCGTGTCCTCGGGCAGCTCCTCCACGCGGACGAGGAGCAGGTCGCGCAGGGAGTCCGTCAGACCGGCGCAGCTGTCGCCGCCGTGGGAGGCGACGGCGAGCTCCTCGACGAAGAACGCGTTGCCGTCGGAGCGGTCGAACACGTCGTCCACGAGGGACGGTTCGGGTTCGGCGGCGAGGATGCCGGCCATCTGGCGGGCGACCTCGTCCTTGGTGAGGCGGCCCAGTTCGACGCGGCGGACGGTGCGCAGCCGGTCGAGTTCGGCGAGGAGGGGGCGCAGGGGGTGGCGGCGGTGGATGTCGTCGGCGCGGTAGGTGGCGAGGAGGACGAGGCGGCCACCGCGCAGGGTGCGGAAGAGATAGGCGAGGAGGTGGCGGGTCGAGGCGTCGGCCCAGTGCAGGTCCTCCAGGGCGACGACGACGGTGCGGTCGCGTGAGAGGCGTTCCAGGAGGCGGGCGGTGAGTTCGAAGAGGCGGGCGGTGCCCTCGTCGGAACGGCCGCCGGGGGTGTGTCCGTACGGGGCGGGTCCCGCCAGTTCGGGCAGGAGTCTGGCGAGCTCCTCCTCCTGGCCCTCGGCCGCGGCGGCCAGTTCGTCGGGGAGCAGGCGGCGCAGGGCGCGCAGGGCGGTGGAGAAGGGGGCGAACGGCAGGCCGTCGGCGCCGATCTCGACACAGCCGCCGACCGCGACGACGGCGCCCTGTTCCTCGGCGGCGGCGGTGAACTCCTCGACGAGGCGGGTCTTGCCGACCCCTGCCTCGCCGCCGAGCAGCAACGCCTGGGGCTCGCCCGGGCCGAGGCCCCCGGCTCCTTGGAGCGGGGTGCCCGTGGCGCGGGCGAGCGCTTCGTTCAGTACGCCCAGTTCATCGGTGCGGCCGACGAACACCGGGCTGACGGACCTGGTCTCCACAGCCGCGAGCATCGCACAGTGCGAGGTCACCGCGGCACCCGTTATCCGCTGGGCGGACAGCGGTGCGGAGTCCGTCATGTCAGGCGGCCCGCGTGAAGCGGATCTTCCGGAGGGGCGTACTCACCGGCCCCTCGGCTTCGTCGCGGGCCGATCGGCGGGCGGCGGAGCGGCGCTTGCGGGCCTCGCCGACCAGGCGCTGGTGGTCGGCCTGGCGGGCCAGCTCGGCGGCGCGCATCTGGTGCATCTCGTACTCGAACATCTCGTGCCCCTCGGGTTCTCGGTGGTTTCGCCGGTGTCGTTCCCTGCGATGTCTCCACTCTCTTCTCCCAGGGGGGTCGCCCACATCGGGCGGCTGCCGCATCTCCGGAGCGCGGGGGGCCTTAGACATGACGAAGGGCGGGGCGGGGGCCTTAGCCCCTGCCCCGCCCTTGCCTTAGGCGTCCCGCGACGGGCCGCTCACGAAGGCGACGAGCCGCCTACGAAGGTGCCGAGGGGAGTCCGAGCAGCAGGTCGGAGTACTTGGCGATGGCGAGGACGAGCCCGATCACTCCGAGCACGAAGCCCGCCCACGCGACGGACTTGATCCACGGCGCCTGCTCCTTGCCGGGGGCGCCGAACGCGGGCCGGACGAGGACCAGGAAGCCGATGACGAGCGCGGAGAGCGCGAAGAGCCCGGCGACCAGCGCGGTGGCCTGCCAGGAGTCGCCGTACATCGCCTGGAGCTGGTCGGAGACGCTGGCGGACTGCTTGGTCTCCAGCTGTCCCATGATGTTCGAGCGTGCCCCGGCGATCGTGCCGAGCCAGCCGCCGGAGAGGCCGATCACGCCGAGCGCGGCGGAGACGACGGCCGCGGCGCCCTGGCCGACGCCGGTGGACTTGGCGGCCACCACGGGTTCCACGTCGAGGTCGGAGTCGGCGTCGGAGTCGGACGCGTCCAGCGCGTCGTCACCCGCGTCCGCGTCCGCACCCGCGCCCTTGTCTGCCCGCACGTCCGAGTCCGTGACCGCGTCCGTGCCCGCATCCGGCTTCGTGTCGGCCGCGTCGGACTTCGTGACGTCGACCGTCTCCGGCTCTCCGGCCCCGTTCACTTCGTCGGCCTCGGCCCCGGTCCCGGCCGTGCCCTTGGCGGCGGCCGCGTCATCTGTCTTAGTACCCATGCTCCGCACCGTACGGACGGAGTCTGAGAGCTCTCTTAACGCGCGTCCCCGGCGTCGCCCGCGCCGCGCATCGCCCGCCACTCCGGCGCCAGGACGGACCAGACCTCCATGTCGTGCCGGACCCCCTGCCAGGGGAAGCTCTCCCGCAGCACGCCGTCCTTGGTGAAGCCGAGCCGCTTGGCGGCCGCCTTGCTGCGCTCGTTGAGCGAGGAGACGAGCCACTCCACGCGGTGCATGCCGCGCTCGTCGACGGCCCAGTCGATGAGGACCTTGGACGCCTTGTTGACGAGTCCGCGCCCGGCGGCCGACGGCTCCAGCCACACACCGATCTCGCACCCGTCCACGCTGGTGTCGAAGATCCGGAAGAGGACGCCGCCGACGAGCGTGCCGTCCAGCCAGATGCCGTAGAAGCGGCCGGTGTCCGCGGCCTGCTTGTCGGCGAAGGTCTGGAGGTGCTTCCGCGCGCCTTCGAGGTCCTTCACCGTCGCGGTGAAGGGCACCCACGCCTGCGCGTACTCGCGCGCACGCTCGACGTGCTCGAGGAACTCCTGCGCCTGCCACGGCTCGATCGGCCGCAGCTCAGCGCCCTCGCCCAGCGATATCGCGAACATCCTGCTCCTTCGGCCCTGTCATGTCGTCGGCTTCGTCCCGCTGTCCGGGGATCTTCGCATGTGCGCCGCCCGCGTTCGAACGACATTCGGGCGGCTCGATGCTGATGCGCGGCAGGAGGCGGTCGAGGCGGCGCGGCAGCCACCAGTTGGCGCCGCCGAGCAGATGCATCAGGGCCGGCACGAGCAACGTGCGCAGCACGAAGGCGTCGAGTGCGACGGCCGCCGCGAGCGCGATGCCGAACATCGCGATGACGCGGTCGCCGCTGAGGACGAAGGCGAGGAAGACCGAGATCATGATGACGGCGGCGGAGTTGATGACGCGGCTCGTCTCGGCGAGCCCGACGCGGACGGCCCGCCGGTTGTCACCGGTCTCCAGCCACTCCTCGTACATCCTGCTGACCAGGAAGACCTGGTAGTCCATGGAGAGTCCGAAGAGGACGGACACCATGATGACGGGGAGGAAGGGCTCGATGGGGCCCGCCCTGCCGAGGCCGAGCAGTTCGCTCCCCCAGCCCCACTGGAAGATCGCGACGACGACGCCGAAGGCGGAGGCGACGGCGGCGACGTTCATCGCGGCGGCCTTGAGGGGGATGCCGACGGAACGGAAGGCGAGCAGGAGCAGGACGCAGCCGAGCCCGATGACCACACCCACGAAGAGCGGCAGTTTGCCGACGATGACCTCGGCGAAGTCGTCGTAGCTCGCGGTGACGCCGCCGACACGCAGGTCCAGCGAGCGGTCGGCCTCGGCCCGCGGCAGGACGTCCTCGCGCAGCCGGTCGACGAGCGCGCTGGTCGCCTCGGACTGCGGCGCCGATTCGGGGACGACGGTGAGGAAGGCGGCGCGGCCGCCGTCGTCGTACGTCACCGGGCTGACGGAGGCGATGCCCTCGGTCGACTTCAGCGTCGTGACGAGGTCGTCGAGGGCGACCCGGCCGCCCGCTCCGTAGACGTCGCCGACCAGGGTGAGGGGGCCGTTCACGCCGGGCCCGAAGCCCTCGGCGAGCAGGTCGTACGCCTGCCTGGTCGTGGCCTTCGCCGGGTTGTTGCCCTGGTCGGACGTGCCCAGGTGCAGGCCGAGCGTGGGCAGCGCGAGCACGGCCATGACGAGGACCGCGATGGCACCGAGCGCCTTGGGGTGGCGCTCCACGAACGCGGCCCAGCGGGCGGCGAACCCGGTCGGCAGCTCGGGTTCGGGCCCGTGTGCGGCGATCCTGCGGCGTTCGCGGCGGCTGAGGGCGCGCGGGCCGATCCAGCCGAGGAGGGCGGGCAGCAGCGTCACGGAGGCGGCGACGGTGAGGACGACGGTCAGCGAGGCGGCGATGGCGACGCCGTTGAGGAAGCCGAGCCGCAGGATGAGCATGCCGAGGAGGGCGATGCAGACGGTGGCGCCCGCGAAGACGACGGCGCGTCCGGTGGTGGCGACGGCGCGTTCGGCGGCGACGGCGACGGGCAGGCCGCGTTTGAGGCCCTTGCGGTGTCTGGTGACGATGAAGAGTGCGTAGTCGATGCCGACGCCCAGGCCGATGAGGGTGCCGAGCATCGGGGCGAAGTCGGCGACGGTCATCAGGTGGCCGAGCAGCACGATGCCGGCGTACGCGGTGCCGACGGAGACCAGTGCGGTGGCGATGGGCAGGGCGGACGCGGCGAGGGAGCCGAAGGCGAGGAAGAGGACGACGGCGGCGACGGCCACGCCGACGACCTCGGCGACCTGGGCGCTCTTGGACTCGGTGAGCCCGATGGCGGTGCCGCCGAGCTCGACCTGGAGGCGGTCGGACGCGGCGGCCTTCGCGGTGTCGACGACGGCCTGCGCGTCCGCCTTGTCGATGTCGTCGGCCTGTTCGCGGAAGGTGACGATGGCGTACGCGGTGCGGCCGTCCGGGCTGATCCTGCTCGCGCTCCCGGCGTCGTACGGCCCGGACACGGACGCCACCGCGGGCTGTTCGGCGATCTTGCCGAGGGCGTCGGACATCGTCTGCTCGATGTCGGCGGCGCGGACGGAGGTGCCGGGTCCGGTGTGCCAGACGACGGTGTCGCTGTCGCCGCCGAGGCCGTGGAAGTTCTCGTTCAGGAGCTGGGTCGCGCGACCCGACTCGGTGCCCGGCACTTCGTAGTCGTTCGAGTACGCGGATCCGGCGACGGCCGCGGCCGATGCGGCGCCGCCGAGAGCGAGGAGCCACAGCAGGACGACGACGAGGCGGTGCCTGACGCACCAGCGGGCAAGTGCTGCCACGGACCGGCTCCCTGGTTGTTTTCGTGGATCTTCACCGGGAGCGGCAGTCGACGAACTGAACGGCCCGCAAAGAACGCAAGAACGCATGAGTGGCGACATGTGCGCCGCAGCCACTTTCGCAGCCCTTGGAGATCGTTGGTCCGGTTCGTGGCCTTCCTCACAAGAGCACAAGAGCACAGGGAGCGCGGGAACTCATCGCGAGCCTCTCGCGCCCCCTGTGCACGCCGTGCGCGTGCGTGCCGTGCGTCAGCCGGAGATGCTCGCGCGGCCGTTCTCGATGTGCCCCATGAGCCTGCGCCGGAAGGCGGCGTCCCCGTCGGCGGTCACCTCGACGTCGTACCAGCCGTGCTCGCCGGCGGTGTGCCACGCGACCGTACGGCTGCTGCGGGCCTTCACACGGACGGTCCGCGTCCGCCGCCGGATGTCCGATTCGTCCACGTAGCCGAGCGGCTTGACGGTGAAGACGAGGTCGCGGCGGCCCCGGTTGGCCAACGTGAGGTGGATCTCGCGCCGGGTGATCGCGGAGGCGACCCGCGCCCCGCCGTCCTTGCCCTGCCCGTCCTTGCCCCCGCCGTCCTTGCCGCCCGCGAACTCGCGCCGGAAGCCGTTCGGACCGGTGACGGTGAAGGAGTACGTGTCCCCCGGCACCGGCACGGTCCAGGAGCCCTTGCGCACGACGTCCTGATGCTGCGGGATCGTGAACTCGCCCGCGTACGGGTAGAGAGCGAAGTGGGCGCTGGAGCTGCCGCCGTTGCGCAGCCGCACCGTGAGCGTGCCGTCCTCGTCGCCCGGCCTGACGTCGGCGTCGGGCTGGTAGGGCAGCGGGCGGGCGCGGCGGACGCCCGGTTCCTGGACCGGCATGGACTGCTTCAGGGGCGGCTGCGGGGACCAGCGGCCGCTGAACGGGGGGATGGCGCCCGGCTGCTCGACGTCGGGCCGCCGGTGACCACGGTGGAAGTCGAAGGCGCCGGTGAGGTCGCCGGTGACCTTGCGGCGCCAGGCGCTGATGTTGGGCTCCCGCACGCCCGTCCACTTCTCCAGGAAGCGCACGACGGAGGTGTGGTCGAAGACTTCGGAGCAGACGTATCCGCCGACGGTCCACGGCGAGACGACGAGCATCGGCACGCGCGCGCCGAGCCCCGTCGGCTTCCCCTCCCAGCGCTCCTCCCGCTCCTCGGCGGAGTCGCCGCCGGGCACGGGCGGCGGTACGTGGTCGAAGAAGCCGTCGTTCTCGTCGTAGTTGATGAAGACGGCGGTGCGGCGCCAGACGTCCGGGTGCGAGGCGAGGGCGTCGAGCACCTTGTAGACGATGGTCGCGCTGTGGATCGGCGAGGAGACGCTGGGGTGCTCGGAGTCCAGGGCGGACGGCACCAGATAGCTGACCTTCGCCAGCCTGCCCCGCGCGACGTCGTCGGCGAACTCCTCGGCGAGCTTCCCGGTGGGCACGCGCCGCAGACCGCGCTCGAAGAGGGACCGCTCCCGCTTGTTCAGCGTGGCGACGCCCTCCTCCAGGGTGGCGAGCAGCTCGGTGCGCTCGGTCTCGTCCTTCGCGTCGCGCACCTTGGCGTAGAAGGCCTCCATGAAGGTGAGGCCCGTCTTGGCCAGGGCCTTGCGGGCGATGGCCTTGAAGGTGGCGAAGAACTCGATCTGGTTGTCGGTGAAGTTCTCCCACTCGGTGTACGTCTGCCAGCTGACGCCCGCCTTCTCCAGGCGCTCGGCGTACGTGCCCCAGCCGTACCCCGGGTGCGTGCCCTCGGCGTACGCGTCGTTGCCGACGGCCCGCTTGCCGTTCGGCTCGTACCCCGTCCTGCCGCTCCACAGGTGGTTGCGGTTGGGGCTGGTGGAGGTGTGGATGGAGGAGTGGTAGGCGTCGCAGACGGTGAAGGTGTCGGCGAGTTCGTAGTGCAGCGGGATGTCCTCGCGCGTGTAGTACGCCATGGTGGCCGCCGTCTTGGCGGTGATCCAGCCGTCCATCCAGCCGTCGTGCCAGGCCTTGGCGCCGCCGCTCCAGGAGTGGTCGAGCGCGCCGATGTACTGGAGGTCCTTCTTCTGCGTCTCGGCGGCCTGCCGCACGGGGAACGGCAGGATGGTGCGCAGGGCGCTCGGCTGCTCGAAGACCGAGGCGCCCCCGGGGAGACGTATCGCGTTGCGGTCGCCGAAACCGCGCACACCGCGCAGGGAACCGAAGTAGTGGTCGAACGACCGGTTCTCCTGCATCAGGATGACCACGTGCTCGATCTTGTCGAGACCGCCGTGGGCCGGCGGCTCGTGCGCGAGCGCCTCCTGCAGCGAGGGCGGCAGGAACGAGCCGACGGCGGCGGCGCCGAGCGCGCCGCCGCCGATCGCCATCAGGCGTCTGCGCGAAATCTCCGGAGTCACGTGGGACCTCCCAGTAGTCCTGGCCGACATCCAATGGTTCTCGGCTGATCCATTGACCTGTACGGCGGGGACGCTAGTGACGCCCGGTTTCCTTGTGAAGGCTGCGGGACGAAGTCGCGGTGAACGTCCAAAAGTTCACCACGGCAGTCCATGGCGGACGGCTGTGCCGACGGCGGCGGGCAGCGATGTCAGTGGCGGGTGTCATTCTCGGACACATGGAACTCGCCCACCGCATCGCCGCCTTCACGGAGCTGGTCGGACCGCCCGCCGACGCCGCGCCCGCCGTCGACTGGGCCACGGTGGAGGCCTGGCTCGAAGTCCCGCTCCCCGGGGACTACAAGTCGCTGGTGACGGCGTTCGGCCCGGCTGAAATAGGCCACGGCGCCGCGTCCGTCCGGCTGCACACCCCGTGTGTCAGCGCCGACGGGCGGTACGACTACGGGGCATGGGTGGTCGAGACGCACCGGCACTCCGCGATACGGCCGGGGATGTTCACCCAGGAGCGGCGCCGCTTCCTGCCCGACGAGGGCGGCCTCCTCGCCTTCGCCACGACGGCCGAGGGCGACCACCTGTTCTGGGACACCTCGGTCTCGAAGGACCCCGACGCCTGGCCGGTGGTGCTCCTGACCACGTCCGTCGCGGTCGGCGGCGCATCACCCTGGGTTTCCTACGGAACCTCGCTCCTCGACGTCCTGTCGAGGGCCGCCCGCGACGGCGGCCCCGCACGCACCTGGGCGCCGCTGGCGGGCGCCGCGCCGTGGTCACCGCCGCCCCGGGGGACGTACGTCGACGCACGCCAGCACGCCGCGCTCACCGAGGGCGAGGGCCTGGAGGCGATCACCGCGCTGATACCGCCGCCGCTCACCCCCCACCTGGGCAAGGGCAGTTGGGAGGCGCTCTTCGAACGGCTCGGGACGCGGCTGCCCGCGGACTTCGTGGCGCTGTCGGAGGCGTACGGCGCGGGGAACTGGAGCTGGTGGCTCGACATGCCGGTGCCGCTCGACCTCGACCACCGGCTCGGCCTCGCGGCGGGCACCGAGGAGATGCTGGAGGGATACCGCAGCCTGCGCGAGAGCTTCCCCGAGTACTACCCGATGCCCGCCTGGCCCGAGCCCGGCGGCTTCCTGCCCGTCGTCTCGACGATCGACGGCGACCAGATCGGCTGGTGCGCCGAGGGCGACGATCCCGACCGGTGGCGCGTCGCGGTCAACCCGCGGCACGCGGACCAGGGACCGCCCCTGGAAACGAACTTCACCGACACACTGCTGAACTGGCTGCGCGGCGGCCGCCCCGCCGGTGAAGGCTTCTTCTGGCTGCGCAAGGACCAGGACCCGCTGGAGCACATGTTCTTCGAGCCGTTCGGGGAGCCGCGGGAGGAGAACCCATGACGCGCCGGACCCGGTGCGTACGCGAAAGGGCGGCGCGTCCGTCGGGACGCGCCGCCCTCACTTCCGGCGAAGAGAACCTCAGCCTTCGCTGACGCCCAGCTTCTCCAGGATCAGCTCCTTGACGCGGGCCGCGTCGGCCTGGCCACGGGTGGCCTTCATGACCGCGCCGACCAGCGCACCGGCAGCCGCGACCTTGCCACCGCGGATCTTGTCCGCGACACCGGGGTTGCCGGCGATGGCCTCGTCGACGGCGGCCGTCAGGGCGCCCTCGTCCGAGACGACCTTCAGGCCGCGCTTCTCGACGACCTCGTCCGGCGCGCCCTCGCCCTTCAGGACACCCTCGATGACCTGGCGGGCCAGCTTGTCGTTCAGGTCGCCCGCGGAGACGAGCGCGGTCACCCGGGCGACGTGCGCCGGAGTGATCGGGAGCTCCTCAAGGGCCACGCCCGACTCGTTGGCGTTGCGCGCCAGCTCGCCCATCCACCACTTGCGGGCCGACGCCGCGTCGGCGCCCGCCTCGATGGTGGCGACGATCGGCTCGACCGCACCCGCGTTGAGGATCGACTGCATGTCGTGCTCGCTGATGCCCCACTCCTCGCGGAGGCGGTTGCGGCGCACGCGCGGCATCTCGGGCAGACCGGCACGCAGCTTCTCGACCCACTCGCGGGCCGGGGCGACGGGCACCAGGTCGGGCTCCGGGAAGTACCGGTAGTCCTCGGCGTTGTCCTTGATGCGGCCCGAGGTGGTGGAGCCGTCCTCCTCGTGGAAGTGACGGGTCTCCTGCACGATGGTGCCGCCGGAGTTCAGGACCGCCGCGTGACGCTGGATCTCGAAGCGCGCCGCGCGCTCCACGGAGCGCAGCGAGTTGACGTTCTTCGTCTCGCTGCGCGTGCCGAACTCCTGCTGCCCCTTGGGACGCAGCGAGAGGTTCACGTCGCAGCGCATCTGGCCCTTGTCCATCCGGGCCTCGGAGACGTCGAGCGCCTTGATGAGCTCGCGCAGCTCGGCGACGTACGCCTTGGCGACCTCGGGGGCACGCTCGCCCGCGCCCTCGATCGGCTTGGTGACGATCTCGATGAGCGGGATGCCGGCGCGGTTGTAGTCCAGGAGGGAGTGCGAGGCGCCGTGGATACGGCCCGTCGCGCCACCGACGTGCGTGGACTTGCCGGTGTCCTCCTCCATGTGGGCGCGCTCGATCTCCACGCGGAAGACCTCGCCGTCCTCCAGCTGGACGTCCAGATAGCCGTCGAAGGCGATCGGCTCGTCGTACTGGGAGGTCTGGAAGTTCTTCGGCATGTCCGGATAGAAGTAGTTCTTCCGGGCGAAGCGGCACCACTCGGCGATCTCGCAGTTCAGCGCGAGGCCGATCTTGATCGCGGACTCCACGCCGATCTCGTTGACGACCGGCAGGGCGCCGGGCAGACCGAGACAGGTGGGGCAGGTCTGGCTGTTCGCGTCCTGCTTGAGCGCGGTCGAGCAGCCGCAGAACATCTTGGTCTTGGTGCCGAGCTCGACATGGACCTCAAGGCCCATGACGGGGTCGTACGTCGCGAGGGCTTCCTCGTACGACACCAGGTCAGAAGTGACAGTCACGGTGAAACTTTCCCTCTCAGCCCAGCAGGACGTCGTCGTCGCCGAGGCGCTTGAGCTCGCGTACGAGCAGCGCGACGCCGGTGACGATGGCGGCAGCGGAGACGACGGCGTCCACGAGACGGAGCGTGTCGTGGTCAGAGCGGGCCATCCTGGCCTGCTTGAGCACGCTGACCGCGCCGAACGCGGTGGTGCCGATCGACAGGTACGTGCCGGTCTTGGACTTCTTGAAGCCCTTGGCCTTGTTCAGTGCACTCACAGCGACGGTGCCTCCTCAAGCAGCGGGTGACCCCACTTTTCCACGAAGGCGGCCTCGACGGCAGCGCCGACCTTGTACAGCCGGTCGTCCTTCATGGCGGGGGCGATGATCTGCAGTCCGACGGGCAGGCCGTCCTCCGGCGCGAGGCCGCAGGGCAGCGACATGGCGGCGTTGCCCGCCAGGTTGGTCGGGATGGTGCACAGGTCGGCGAGGTACATCGCCATCGGGTCGTCGGCGCGCTCGCCGATCGGGAACGCCGTGGTCGGCGTCGTCGGGGAGACGATCACGTCGACCTGCTCGAACGCCGCTTCGAACTCGCGGGTGATGAGCGTGCGGACCTTCTGGGCGCTGCCGTAGTACGCGTCGTAGTAGCCGGAGCTGAGCGCGTACGTACCGAGGATGACGCGGCGCTTGACCTCGTCGCCGAAGCCCGCCTCGCGGGTCAGCGCGGTGACGTCCTCCGCGGACCGCGTGCCGTCGTCGCCGACGCGCAGGCCGTAGCGCATGGCGTCGAAGCGGGCGAGGTTCGAGGAGCACTCGGAGGGCGCGATCAGGTAGTACGCGGAGAGCGCCAGGTCGAACGTCGGGCAGTCCAGCTCGACGATCTCGGCACCGAGCTGCTTGAGCAGCTCCACCGACTCGTCGAAGCGCTGCACGACACCGGCCTGGTAGCCCTCGCCGCGGAACTGCTTGACGACGCCGACGCGCATGCCCTGGACCGAGCCGTTGCGCGCGGCCTCGACGACCGGCGGGACCGGGGCGTCGATGGACGTCGAGTCGAGCTCGTCGTGACCGGCGATGACCTCGTGCAGCAGCGCGGCGTCGAGGACGGTGCGGGCACAGGGGCCGCCCTGGTCGAGGCTGGAGCTGAACGCGACCATGCCGTACCGGGACACGCCGCCGTAGGTCGGCTTGACGCCGACCGTGCCGGTGACGGCCGCGGGCTGGCGGATCGAGCCGCCGGTGTCCGTGCCGAGGGCAAGCGGGCTCTCGTACGAGGCGAGGGCGGCGGACGAACCGCCGCCGGAGCCGCCGGGGATGCGGGTGAGGTCCCAGGGGTTGCCGGTGGGCCCGTACGCGCTGTTCTCGGTGGAGGACCCCATGGCGAACTCGTCCATGTTGGTCTTGCCGAGGATGACGACGTCGGCGGCCTTCAGGCGCTTGGTGACGGTCGCGTCGTACGGCGGGATCCAGCCCTCGAGGATCTTCGAGCCGACCGTGGTCGGCACGCCCTCGGTGGTGAAGATGTCCTTGAGCGCGACGGGGACGCCGGCCAGCGGGCCGAGCTTCTCGCCCCGGGCGCGCTTCTCGTCGACGGCGCGGGCCTGCGCGAGGGCGCCCTCGCGGTCGACGTGCAGGAAGGCGTGGACCTTCTCGTCGACGGCGTCGATGCGGGCCAGGTGGGCCTCGGTGACCTCGACCGCGGTGAGCTCGCCGGAGGCGATCCTCGACGCGATCTCTGCTGCGGTGAGCTTGATGATGTCCGTCATGGCTTTCAGTCCTCCCCCAGGATCTGCGGCACCTTGAAACGCCGCTGCTCCTGGGCGGGGGCGCCCGAGAGCGCCTGCTCGGGGGTGAGCGACGGGCGGACCTCGTCCGCGCGCATGACGTTCGTCAGCGGCAGCGGGTGCGAGGTCGGCGGTACGTCTTGGTCGGCGACCTCGGAGACGCGGGCTACCGCGCCGATGATGTCGTCGAGCTGTCCGGCGAAGTGGTCGAGCTCCTCGGCCTTCAGCTCCAGACGTGCAAGGCGGGCGAGGTGGGCGACCTCCTCGCGCGTGATGCCAGGCATGCGGCGATCCTCAGGGGTGAGTGTGTGGGTTGTGCCCCAATCCTATGGGTCACCGACCCGTGCCCGTGAAACGGTTTCGTCCCCTGTCGCTCCGCGACGGACACCCCGTCGCTCCGCGAGGGCACCGCGCGGGTGGGTGGGTGGGTCACGGGACACCCGGCACGGGGCGCGGCTCGCCGCGTTGTGCCGGGGCGCGGGGCTACTGGACCACGTGGCCCGGGGTTTGGTCTGCGGAGGCGTTCGCCGCTTCGGCCGCCACGTCCGCCGGGCGGCGCCAGCCCCGGGAGCCGCGGGCGCGGAGCCACGCCGTCGTCTCCTCGGCCGGCATCGCGGCCGCGACCAGCCAGCCCTGGACCGCGTCGCATCCGAGGTCCCGCAGCCGCTCCCACGTCTCGTCGTCCTCGACTCCCTCGGCGACGACGAGCAGGCCGAGCGAATGGGCGAGGTCGACGGTGCAGCGGACGATCTCCGCGTCCTCGTTGTCGACGGCGAGGCGGGCGACGAAGGAACGGTCGATCTTGAGTTCGCTGACGGGGAGGCGACGTAGGTGGACCAGGGAGGAGTACCCCGTGCCGAAGTCGTCGAGGGACATCTTGACGCCGTGGCCGGTGAGGCCGGCGAGGGTGTCCGCCGCGCGCTGCGGGTCTTCGAGGAGGACGTGCTCGGTTATCTCGAGCTGCAGGGCTCCCGCGGGGACCCCGTGGCGGGCGAGGCGCGCGGCGACCGCTCCGGCGAAGCCGGGGGTGTGCACGTCGCGCGGGGAGACGTTCACGGCGACGGGGACCTTCAGGCCCTGGGCCTGCCACTTGGCGACCTGACCGAGGGCGGTCTCCAGGACGTACTCGGTGAGGTGCGGCATGAGGCCGGACGACTCGGCGATCGCGATGAACTCGTCGGGCGGCACCTTCCCCCGTTCGGGGTGCACCCAGCGGACCAGCGCCTCCAGGCCCGCGACCTGTCCGTCGAACCGGACCTTCGGCTGGTAGTGCAGCTCGACGTCACCCGCGTCGAGCGCACGGCGCAGGTCGCCGAGGAGGCCGAGGCGGTCGGGGGTGTTGGAGTCCCGCTTGGATTCGTAGACCTCGACGCCCGTGCGGTCCCGCTTGGCCTGGTACATCGCGACGTCCGCACGCCGCAGGAGGCCCTCCGCGTCGAGTGCGTGGTCGGGGAAGACCGCGAGGCCCGCGCTGGCCTCCAGGACGAGGGTGAGGCCGTCGAGGTCGAGCGGGGAGCCGAGCGCGGCGACGAGCTGGCGGGCCACGCGCGTGGCCGATGTCGTGGAGTCGGCAACCGGCAGCAGGACGGCGAACTCGTCACCGCCGAGACGCGCGGCCTCGGCGCCGCGGGGCAGTGCGAGGCGCAGCCGGTCCGCGATCTGGAGGAGCAGCCGGTCCCCCGCGAGGTGGCCGAGGGTGTCGTTGACCGACCGGAAGCGGTCCATGTCGATCAGCATTAACGCGGAGCGTGCGCCGATCCGCTCGGCGTCGTCGAGGGCGGTCCAGGTCCGTTCGAGGAGCCACTGGCGGTTGGGCAGGCCGGTGAGGGGGTCGCGGAGCTGCTCCTCGGCGCGGGCTCGGGCTATCCACAGGGTGGAGTCGAGGGCGACCAGCGGGATGGCGAAGAGGGGCAGCAGGATCGGCAGGGAGATCGCGACGACGCAGATCAGCGGGGCGATGCCGAGCAGCGCGATGCCGAGCAGTCCCTGGCGGACGAGCGCGGTGCGGGTGACGGTGGGCAGGGCCTCGGTGCGCGGCGCGTGGACGTACCAGAGCAGGACGCGGGTGACGGCGAGGTAGGCGACGGCGACCAGCGCCACCTGAGGTGCGGTGTAGAGGTCCCAGGTCTCGGGGAGCCAGGGCGATTCGGCGCTGGGTGCCGTGCCGAACGCGGCCAGCGTGAGTGCGCCCGCGCCGATGCCGAGGATGTCGACCGCGCCGTGCAGCAGGCCCTGGCGCCAGCGGTGCCTGCGTGCGACGCCGACGAGGACGACAACGGTGAGGCTGACCATGCCGGCGGGCACCCAGCCGTAGAGCAGGAGGACGGCGACGGTGAGGGCGCCGCCGGAGCCCGTGCCGCCCCACCAGCGGTCGCGGCCGAGGGCGACGAGGTGGCCGACGATGAGGCCGGTCAGGACGGCGAGGGACCAGCCCGCGGCGCCGGTGGGGAACAGGGCGTGGCGGCCGGTGAGGGCCTGGAAGAAGCCGGTGCCGAGCAGCACGGCGGCCGCGGCGACGGTCAGGAGGGGCAGCAGCGGCCAGGGGTCACGGGCGTCCTGCACGGCCGGTACGCCCGGCCCCGCGAGGGTCGCGGGGCTGTCGGTGCCGTGCTGCGGTGCGGCGGTCCAGGCCCGTTCGCGTGGTTCGACGGCGGTGCTCAGCGCGCAGGGTCCGGAGCCGGCGGCGGGCTGCGGCATGCTGCCCTGGTCGGTGGTCGTCGCGGTCCGGCGGCCGCGCAGCCAGGCCGGCGCGCGCCACCGGCGCGCGCGCAGCCGTGAGTCCGGGGCGGCGCTCTCGGTCGGTTCCATTCCCGTCCCTCTCACAGCCGGCGGTGCCCACGCCATGCGGACTCGGCCCTGAAGCGGCCGCGCCCATGAATCCGTCCCCG